>CALBPX010000075.1 GCA_937899055.1 uncultured Bacteroidales bacterium | reverse complement strand
GGCGTCGTCTTCAGCAGGTCCGAGGACGCCGAAGAAGACGCCGGCAAGGTTTTCAAGATGCTATCGTATCAGACTGAGGCTGCGTACAAGGCAGTTCCGAGCGATGCCGTGCTGATTCTGGACTTTGAGTCTTTGGAGCATATAATGCCCATGCTCACCGATACTTCCACCTTTGGCTACGGCCTGATGGACCCATCTTCGGCGCTTTTGAAGTTGCAGAACAGTCTGTACCGTGAGGGAGCCGGAAGCTGTCACAGCCTGTTTTCCATGCACTATTCTGCCATCAACGAAGTTTCTTTGCTGCAGATACTGGATCTTGGCGGCAGTGAAGCGTCGGCATCGGTAAGACGTTACGTAGATTCGGCCGGAGTGTCTTCCAGACAGTTCAACTCTTCCAAGATAATTATGATGCCGGGCGGACTTAACATAGCCTTTTCCGGAGACCTTCTGCTTGCAAGTTCGTCTTCTATATGCCTTGAAAGCTCTCTTAGGCATCTGGCCGGCGGCACATCCATTCGTGACAACCTGGATTTTTATCTTGTATTGCGGTCAACGGGCGGCGGCGAGTGCCTGTATATCAATCACAAGCAGATAGGCAAGCTCTTTTCCGGAAGCGTAACCTACCCGTTCCTCAAGTATGCAGACTTTGTAATGCGTACTGCTACCTGGAGCGCCTTGGATATCAACCCACGTCAGCGCAACTACATTTCTTTTGACGGTTATCTGAACCATAATTCGGACTTCATAAATTTTGCAGCGGTACTCGGAGGCCTTAAGGCCGGCCAGTCTCATGCCCAGGACATACTTCCGGCAAGTACCATGTTTGCCGTAAGCCTCAATATATCCGGCTTAAAGGGCTATCTGAAAGATTATCAGAAATATCTGGACGCCAACAAGAAACTCTCCGGGCGAATGGCAGAGGCAGACCGCATCCAGCTTCCGGACGCCCCGTCGCCTCTGGAATGGGTCAGCAACGAAGGTTTTACGGAGTTCGTTTCCGCTTTCTGCCTGGTGGGCAACAAATATGAGTGGGTGACATTCCTTTACAAGAATTCCACATCGTTTTTCGGCAAGCTGACCGGCATCAAGGGCAAGGGCCAGAGGATGGCTCCGGAGCCGTTCCCGTTCAAGGGTTATCTTGCAAACCTTTTAGGCGAGGCCTTTTCCCACAATCCGGAAACCAGCTTCTGCAAAACCGGAGACTGGACCGTCATAGGCTCTGCGCCCGTAGTGGAAGAGTTCTTCAACGGCAGGGCGAATGCCGTTAATTTGGACAAGTATCTGAGTCATACTCCGGCTTCGTCGTTCTTTTCCGAAAAAGGCGTGGCCAAGGCTTTGGTGAACATCAAGGAGGGGTCGGACACCGTGTTTACGGTTCTCAACAAATATTACAGGAAGCGTTTTGAGGCCTCAACGGCAAAGAAGAATTTTGAATACGCTACGCTGAACATAGCTCCACGCTCCCAGGGAACGGCGGCTACAATGACCTTCTATGCGGCCTTGCTGAGTGCGCCGCCTCAGATGTTTGATGTTACGGACGAGGAAACGGTCTTCATAGACAGTACCTTCAAGACCTTCTGGGGCCCGTTTCCGCTGGTAGATCAAAGCGGCGATACCACATGGTTTGAACAGAGCCGCAAGTATCTGTCCATCACATATATGGACAAGAACAAGAAGGGCATCTGGGGCATTCCTATGAAGGATACCATAAAGAACTGTGCCGGTCTGGTGACTTTGGGCGACAAGCCTCACATAACTTTCATACTTGGAAACAAGCTCTACATGATGAACCGCCGCGGCGCCCATTACACGGGCTATCCCAAGGAGCTGGATGTGGAGGTTGCAATAGGCCCCGAGGTGATAACCGAAAACGGTGAGCAGCTTCTTATGATACTCACCGATAAGAACATAATTACGAAGCGCACCCTCGGCGGCAGCAGGCCACAGGGCTGGACAGACATCCATGCTGCTGAATTTACCCGGGAACTGCCCACTGTCCAGGAGCTATTCGGAAAACGCTATTACCTGCTCAGGACAGTGTCCAGACTGAGGATTTATACTCCTGACGGAGAAGAAATTACCGCAAACAACACCAAGCGGCCCATAAGCCGCGACAGTTCAGTTGCGGCCGACAAGGACGGCTACATAAAGGTTATGGGAACAGACGGCAAGGAGTTCCTGTTCAACCTGGCTACGGGCCGTATTAAGAAACTTTAGGATGAAGAATTTTTTAAGACTGCTCAATTACGCAAGACCATGGAGAAGGTTTTGGCCCGGATACATAATCCTGGCAATCCTGTCTGTGGTATTTGGTATAGTGAACTACAGCCTGATTTCTCCGGTGCTCAAGCTCCTGTTCGAAAGCCCTGCCAAGGAACAGGTTACGGCGGAAATTACTGCTCTTGCAGAGCGTACGAGTGAATTCCACATGACCATGGACTGGTTTGAAGACATCTTCCAGTACTACATGGACAAGATCTTTCTTGCAAGCGGTCCGCTGAAGGCCCTGCTCTTTGTCTGCGCCCTGCTGGTGGCTGCCAGCCTTCTGAGCAACATCACCAGGTATCTGAGCCAGACCATATTGGTAAGGATGAGGACTCACATCATGCAGAAGTTGCGTACGGACCTGTTCCGCAAGGTATCTACCATGGACGTGGGCTTTTACCATACACAGCAGAAGGGCGATATCCTTTCCAGGGTGTCCAACGATGTTACCGAGGTACAGAACGGCGTAGCCGACAGTTTCCACATGATATTCAGGGAGCCTCTGCTAATCATAGGCTTCATAAGTTACTGCTTCATACTTTCTCCAAAGCTTACGGTTGTAACTCTGGTTACCATTCCGCTTTCCGGCCTGGCTATAGGAGCCATATCCAAGAGGCTCAGGAAGAAGGCAGTAGAAACCCAGAGCCTGATGGGAAGGATTGTCAGCCATTTTGACGAGGCAATTTCCGGAATCAGGATTATCAAGGGGTTCAACGCCCAGGGCTATGTGCAGGACAGCTTTGAAAAGACCAATGTAGCCCACAAGAAATCCAGCCGGAAGATGCTCTACCGCCAGCAGCTGGCGCATCCTACCAGCGAGTTCCTGGGAATTACCATTGCGGCCGCAGTTCTGCTGTTCGGAGGCTGGCTTCAGATAAACGACTCTTTGGGCATGAGCATGAGTACCTTCACGGTTTATATCCTGTGCTACTGGAGAGTGCTGGAACCGGCCAAGAACATAGCCAAGGCATACGCAAGCATCCAGAGGGGCCTGGTCAGCGGCGAGAGGCTGTTTGTAATCCTGGATGCCGAAAACAGAATCAAGGACAGGGAAGATGCAGTTGAGCTCAGCGATTTCAAAACCGGAATCGAATATCGCGGAGTAGATTTTTCTTACGGCCATGACATTGCGGTTCTCAAGAATGTGAGCGTGAACATTCCAAAGGGCAAGATGGTGGCTCTGGTGGGGCCTTCGGGAGCCGGAAAGAGCACTTTTGCAGATCTTCTGCCAAGATTCTACGATGTAACCGGCGGCGGCATTTTCATAGACGGCAAGGACATCAGAGACTATACGCTGGACTCTCTGACTTCAAAGATGGGAATAGTGACTCAGGAGTCTATATTGTTCAACGATACGGTCTATAACAACATAACCTTTGGCATGGAGAATGTTACTGAGGAGCAGGTGGTTGAGGCCGCCCGTATTGCCAACGCCATGGAGTTCATAGAGCAGCTGCCGCAGAAGTTTGAAACCAATATCGGAGACCGCGGCGAAAACCTCTCCGGAGGCCAGCGGCAGAGGATAGCCATAGCCAGAGCCGTGCTCAAGAACCCTCCGATACTGATTCTGGACGAGGCCACCAGCGCCCTGGATACCGAGAGCGAGAGGCTGGTGCAGGACGCCCTCTACAAACTGATGAAGAACCGTACGAGCATAGTTATTGCCCACCGCCTGAGCACCATAAGATATGCCGATGACATAATTGTCCTCAAAGACGGGCAGATAGCCGAAGAGGGTAACCACGAAAAACTGATGGAACTGAACGGGATATATGCAGGGCTCTGCGCCATGCAGGCATTTTCCCAGTCATAGCAAAAACTGAAACAAACCTAGAACCTATAACATTATGATGTACATTAACGATTCGTTGAACAAGATTATCCAGGAAAGCCTGAGGCATAATTGGAATAAACCTGCTCTGTCTGATTACAAGGGAGTTACCTTGTACTACAGAGATGTTGCACGAAGGATTGCCAAGATACACATCCTCTTTGAGGCAATGGGCATAGGCAAAGGCGACAAGCTGGCAATCTGTTCAAAGAACCAGGCAAACTGGGCCGTGGTGTTCCTTGCCGCCCTGACCTACGGAGCCGTACCGGTTCCTATTCTGCACGAGTTCAAGCCAAGCAACATAGAGCACATAGTAAACCATTCCGAAAGCAAAGCCCTCTTTGCCGGAAGCACCGTTTTGGAGAGCCTGACTCTGAGTCACATGCCTAATTTGGGTACGGTCATGTGCATCAACGATTTTTCTCTGGTTCAGACCAAGGAAAAGGAAGTATATCTGAAGATGGAGCATCTGAACGAACTGTTTGGAAAGGCTTACCCTAAGAGTTTTACGCCGGAAAGCGTGGTCTATGCCGCTGAGGAAAGCCGCGATACGCTGGCCATGATAAACTACACCAGCGGAACCAGCGGATTCAGCAAGGGAGTCATGATTCCATACAGGGCATTGTGGTCCAACGTGCTGTTTGCCTACGAAGTTCTTCCGCAGATAGATGACACTTCAAATGTAGTTTCCATTCTGCCATCTGCCCACATGTACGGAATGATGTTCGAATTCCTGTTCGAGATTACGGTGGGCGCCCATGTTCATTTTCTTACAAGGGTTCCCAGCCCCAGCATCATAGTAAAGGCGTTTGAGGAAATTAAGCCAAAAATCATAATCTCCGTTCCGCTTGTAATTGAGAAGATATACAAGAGCCGTCTCCAGCCCTTCCTCAGCACTCCCGGAGTCAGGTTCCTGCTCAGGGTTCCCATTGCCGACAAAAAAATCAAGACCCAGATAAACGACACCCTCACCAACTCGTTCGGAGGTCAGTTTGAGGAGGTTATAATTGGAGGAGCAGCGTTCAACAGAGAGGCCGACGCTTTCTTCAATTCCATAGGTTTCAGATATACGGTAGGTTACGGCATGACCGAATGTGCGCCCATCATAGCATACGCAGACTGGAAAGAAAAGAAGGTGGGTTCCTGCGGCAAGGCCGCTCCGAGGATGCAGATAAAGATAGACTCTCAATATCCTCAGAGCTTGGCGGGCGAAATTCTGGTCAAGGGCGACAACACCATGCTCGGTTACTACCGAAACGAAATTGCCACACGCGAGGCCTTTACAGAAGACGGCTGGATGCACACCGGAGACCTTGGTATTATGGACAAGGACGGCTTCCTTTTCATCAAGGGCCGCAGCAAGAACATGATACTTGGGCCGAGCGGGCAGAATATCTATCCGGAAGAAATAGAAAGCATCATAGACAATATGCCGTATGTAGTTGAGTCTCTGGTAATTGACGAGGGTGGAAAGATGATTGCCCTCATTTATCCGGACCTCGAAGCCTGTGCCCGGGACGGCATAGGAACCACTCAGCAGATAGAGGCAAAGATGAAAGAAAACATAGACCTGGTGAATGCGGAACTTCCCAACTTCTCCAAGATATCCGGCGTTAAGGTCATGCCCGAGGAATTTGAGAAGACACCAAAGCGCAGCATAAAGCGGTACATCTACCAGAAATAATTTATAGCACAAGAACATGGACAAACAGCTTCAGTTTGATTTGAGTTACCTGAGGATGGCTGGAATATGGGCCAAAAATTCCTACAGCAAGAGATTGCAGGTAGGAGCCCTGCTGGTAAAGGACAGGATGATAATTTCAGACGGATACAACGGCACGCCTTCCGGATTTGAAAATGTCTGCGAAGACGAAAATGGGGTTACCAAGCCATACGTGCTTCATGCCGAGGCAAATGCTATTACAAAGGTGGCCAAGAGCAACAATTCTTCCGAAGGGGCTACGCTCTACATTACGGCCTCTCCGTGTATGGAATGTGCCAAGCTGATTATCCAGAGCGGAATCAAGAGGGTTGTTTATCGCGATGCATACAGGCTGGACGACGGCATCAAACTTCTTCAGCGTGCGGGCATTGTGGTGGAAAGGATAGACTCCGAAACTATTAAAAAACTGACAGGCGATGTCTCAGAAACTTAGGGAACTTTTTGACAACAGCTGGTTCTGGGGGTTTCTTCTGCTGATGGCTGCCGCTCTTCTGGCCGGCCATATCAGCCGTTGCAGCAGGAACAGAGGAAAGATATACCCTGATACCAGAGGAGGCCGTTGGGCTAAGATGATTCTGGTGATGGACCAGATAGAAAAGAACTATGTAGATACTATATCCTACAACCAGGTTTTGGAGAAGGCCATTCCGGCTCTGCTGCAAGGGCTTGATCCTCACTCGGTTTATCTGCCGCCAACAGATTTGGTAAAGGCCGAGGAACCTCTGGTTGGAAACTTCAGCGGCATAGGCATAGAGTTCAATGTTCCCAACGATACGGCCGTGGTAATAAATGTCATACCCGGAGGGCCGAGCCAGAGGGCCGGGCTTCTGAGCGGCGACCGTATCGTAAGCGTAGATTCCAGAAACGTGGCCGGTGTAGGTTTTCCGCAGGATTCGCTGATGGCAATTCTGAGAGGCCCCAAAGACAGCAAAGTAAACGTAGGCATCAAGCGTAACGGAGTGGCTGAACCGATATATTTTGACATCAAGCGGGGGGTGATTCCGGTACACAGCATAGACGCCGCGCTGATGCTTTCTCCTACACTGGGCTACATCAAGATTTCCTCATTTGCCCTTACTACATACCAGGAGTTTATGCTTGCAGCCTTCAAGCTCAGAGAGCAGGGAATGCAGTCTCTGATTCTGGACCTGAGAGACAATCCCGGAGGATTTCTGGATCAGGCCTACAAGATTACCAACGAGTTTCTGTCAAAAGGCGAAATGGTAGTGTATATGGAAGGCCGCAACCGCCCAAGGGAAAACTTCATAGCCGACGGAAAAGGGGCGCTCAAGAACATAAAACTCTATGTTGCAATAAACGAGAACAGCGCATCGTCTTCCGAAATTCTTGCCGGGGCAATTCAGGACAACGACCGCGGAACCATAATAGGCCGGCGTTCCTTCGGCAAGGGGCTGGTGCAGGAGCCGGTTTACTTTTCAGACAGCAGCGGAATCCGCCTGACAGTGGCAAGGTTTTACACCCCCAGCGGACGCTGCATCCAGAAGCCTTATTCGGAAGACTACAACTATGATATTCTGGAGCGTTACCAGAGGGGCGAAATGCAGAGCGCAGACAGCATAAAGGTCAACGACAGCCTGAAATACACCACAGCCCACGGGCATACGGTCTATGGCGGCGGAGGTATAATTCCGGATGTATTTGTTCCCATAGACACGGTAGGGGTTTCAGACTTTCTGATTAAGGTCAACCGCCGCAGTCTTCAGATGAAGTTCAGCTCCCTGTTTGCAGACCGCCACCGCGCCGAGTTGCAGGAAATTACCAACGTAGAAGAACTCGAAACCCTGTTTGACAAAGAGGACATAGGGCTTCAGTTCAGGCTTTTTGCAGCATCTGAGGGAATAAGGGCGAGCCAGTGGGAGTGGAACCACAGCGGAGAAATTCTGGTGCTTCAACTCAAGGGTCTTACAGGCAGATACTCAGCCATGAAGGAAGACGCCTTCTACCACTATATCCTCAAGACAGACAATCTGACCGACAAGGTTCTTTCTCTGGAAGGCGGAACCCCGGAGGAGGAACACATGCAAAAAACAGAATAAGATATGGCAACAGACATTAAACCCCAGACTGTAGGGCTGGCTTCGGACCATGCCGGTTTTCAGATGAAGGAATACCTGAAGAGCCTGTTTAAGGACAAGGGCTACAAGGTTATGGACTTTGGAGCTTTTTCTTCCGACAGCATGGACTACCCGGATACGGCTCATCCATTGGCTCTGGCCGTGGAGAACGGGCAGGTGGATTTCGGGGTTGCCATGTGCGGCAGCGGCAACGGCATAAGCATGACCCTGAACAAGCATCAAGGCATCCGGGCCGCCCTTTGCTGGACACCGGAGCTTGGAGCTCTGGCAAAGCGGCACAACAATGCCAACATCATATCGCTTCCGGCAAGATTCGTTACCGAGGAACTGGCAAGAGATATCGTAAAGGCCTATCTTGAAGCCGATTTTGAAGGAGGGCGGCATCAGCGTAGAATAGACAAGATTCCGGTTGTTCCAAGCAAAGAGGATGGCAAGTAAGGAACTTCCACATCCGCTGGTTGTAGATCGGATGAATCCGGTCCGCCTGGAAAAGTCTTTGGAAGCTTATCCGGAGGGCATCATATTTCCGGTTGACAAGCCTTACCGCTGGACCAGTTCCGATGTGGTAAGGCGGATAAAGTACATCCTCCGCAATCATTTCCAGACCAAGAACATAAAAATAGGCCATGCCGGAACTTTAGACCCTCTGGCTACGGGCCTTCTCATCGTGTGCTTCGGCAAGGCCTGCAAACTCTCCGAGGCCCTTCAGGCAGAAAAGAAGGAATACATCGCTGAGTTTACTCTTGGAGCCACCACTCCTTCATTCGACAGGGAACATCCGCTGGATGCTGTCTATTCCACAGAAGGTCTGACGGTAGAAAAACTTTTGGGAGCGGCGGAAAAATTCCTGGAGCAGAGCATGCAGATGCCGCCGGCTTATTCTGCCAAATATGTCAATGGCACAAGAAGTTACTACCTGGCCCGAAACGGAGAAGACTCGGCTCTGGAACCATCGCCTATTAAGATTTACTCCAGCCGCCTGCTCTATGCCCGCATTACGGACAGTTCGGGATCAGAAACCGAATATGAAGCCTGCAACGGGGCCAGGCAGGTTCTTGAGCAGCTTTCCAGACCGTCTTACGGCAGCGATAAAGACCACAATACCTTTGTGGTCAAAAAGCGCATAGCTTCAGAGGAGGAAGCTCCACGGGAAATCTATACCCGGGACTCGCTTTTAGACCCTGATGCAATACGCAGCCTGCCTTCTGCCGTTCTGCTTACGGAGTGCAGCAAGGGAACCTACATCCGCTCCATGGCCCGCGACTTTGGGCAGTGGCTCTCCTGCGGGGCCTTTATGTCCGCCCTAAGACGGACTGCAAGCGGAGGGTTCAGGGTAGAAAATGCCCTGGATGTAAAAGAATATTTTGAAAATCTCTGACATTTGTAACCTTTTTTCAAATGCTTCGTATAATAGTTTGCCTATCGCGCATGGGCCAAAAACCAATTATATGAAATTATCACAATTCAAATTTCCGTTCCGCAACGATCTCATTGCAAAGGAACCCACACGTTTCCGCGACGACTGCAGGCTGATGGTAATGCGCCGCAGTACAGGAAAAACAGAGAACAAACATTTTAAGGATATTCTGGACTATGCCCGTGAGGGAGACATCTTTGTCCTGAACGACACCAAAGTATTTCCGGCCCGCCTTTTGGGCAACAAGGAAAAGACGGGAGCCGAAATAGAAGTATCGCTTCTGCGGGAGCTCAACCGCGACCAGCGTCTTTGGGATGTGCTGGTAGATCCGGCCCGCAAGATAAGAATAGGCAACAAGCTCTACTTTGGAGAAAACGACGCCCTTGTGGCTGAGGTCATAGACAACACAACTTCCAGGGGCAGAACGCTGAGGTTTCTGTTCGACGGCAGCTACGAAGATTTCCGCCACACTCTCTTTACCGTAGGAGAACTTCCGGTTCCAAAGGAAATCCGCGAGCACCCAAACGAGGCCGACAAGGAAAACTTCAACACCATCTTTGCCCGTCATGAGGGAGCCATAGCAACTCCGGCCGCCGGCCTGCACTTTAGCCGCGAACTGTTTACCCGTATGGAAATCAAGGGAGTGGATCATACATTCATAACCTCTCATGTTGGCCTCAGCAACTTTGGCGGCGTGGATGTAGAGGACCTGTCCAAGCATAAGATGGGTTCCGAAAGGGTGATTATTTCCGAAGAATCTGCAGAAAAGATAAACCGTGTAAAGGCTTCCGGCCACAAGGTGTTTGCCATAGGCGTTACCGTAGCCAGGGCTCTGGAGACTCCGGTTACCACCACCCAGAGGGTGAAGCCCCTTGACGGATGGACCAACAAGTTCATCTTTCCTCCTTACGATTTTCAGATTGTAGATGCTCTTGTAACCAACTTCCATTATCCTTTGTCAACGATGCTGATGTGCCAGTGTGCATTTGGCGGATATAACAAGGTTATGGCAGCCTACAAGCAGGCCATGCAGGCCAAGGACTCAAGCGGATATTACCGTTTTGGAATTTACGGCGATGCAATGCTGATACTGTAAAGCCGTGTAAAAATTTGCAAACGGGTACATTTTACCGTTTGGCATCCACAGACGGTGGCAGATATATATCTTGCCGCCGTTTTTTATTGCTTGTTATGAACAGAGAATCAATCAGCCGTGAAATCAGGGACGAGGCTCTGCTGTGCGTTGTAAGCCGTCTGCTGGCGGAGCATCCCGCCACGGGAAGAAAGCTGCTTGAGGGCTCCGGCAGCCTGGATGCCCTTTACGAGGGAGGCCCCCTCTATGTAAATGAAATTATGGGAGTTCCTGAAATGGGGGAGACTATGTTTTCCGGTCAGATGCTGGACTGGGGAGTGCAGGAAGCCCTTTGGATGCGGAGCAAGGGTGTAAGACTGATACACATTCTTTCTGAGGATTATCCTCAGCAACTCAGGGAATGCGGCAATGCACCGTTTCTGCTCTACTACCGAGGCTCGGTGCCGCTTGCAGGTGCAGGACGCAGCCTCAGCGTAGTGGGAACCCGTATGGCATCGGCCTACGGAAAGGAAGCCTGCCAGGCCATAATAGCCGGCCTTGCAAAACTCTGCCCGGATGTAAGGATTGTCAGCGGCCTTGCCATTGGCATAGATTCGGTTTCTCACAGGGCGGCCCTGGACAACTCGTTGCAGACCATAGCCGTACTGCCCTGCGGCCTGGACGAGATATATCCGCTCCAGAACAGGAGCCTTGCCGTAGAAATAGTTTCCGCCGGAGGCATAGTTACCGAGTATCCGCGGAACACCAAACCCCTCAGGTTCAATTTTTTGCTCAGGAACCGCATTATTGCTGCACTCAGCGATGCCCTTCTGGTGGCCGAGAGCCGTATCAGGGGCGGATCTATGATAACTGTTGACTATGCCTTTTCTTACAACCGCGATGTTTTTGCCGTTCCGGGAAGGATGACCGATGCTAATTCCTACGGATGTAATTATCTGATAAACAAAAATGTGGCCCAGCTATGCCTGAATGCCTCCACCATAGTTTCGGCTATGGGCTGGACCAAAGGTCACCTTTCGGACATAGCCCGCCAGCCGGATTTGTTTTCTGTTCCGGAGAGTCTGAAGGAGAAAATATTGCTATCTTTATCACCCGTAAAAGGAAGGTCGGAGGAAGAACTTGCACAGAGCACGGGCGGCGATGTTGCCGGTATGAGCCTTGCTCTGCTGCATCTGGAGCTGGAAGGGGCCGTATGCAAGAAACCTCCGGGCCTTTGGTACAGAAACAAAGACAATGAGGTTTATTGACACACATACCCATCTGTATGACGAGGCCTTTGACTCAGACCGCCAGCAGGTAATGCAGCGCTCTGAGGATCAAGGCGTTGACCGCTGGGTGTTTCCGGCCATAGATTCGTCTTCGTTTGCGGCCCAGCTGGCTCTGTACGAGCAGTACGGGGGCAGGGCCTTCATGGGCATGGGCCTGCATCCTACATCCGTTGCCCAAAACTGGCAGGATGAACTGGACTTTGCCCTGAACGAACTCAAAGCCCATCCGGAACGTTATGTTGCGGTAGGGGAAATAGGCCTGGACTATTACTGGAGCCGCGATTTTGCCCAGCAGCAGAGGCAGGTGCTGAAAGCCCAGCTGGAATATGCCAGCAAGGCCGGTCTTCCGGTAATAATCCACGAACGGAATGCTACGGCCGACATGATGGAGATAATGCAGCCTTTCAAGGGGCGGCTTACGGGAGTTTTCCATGCCTTTACCGGAAGTGTGGAAACCTACCGCAGGATTGCGGCCCTTACGGGTTTCAAGGTGGGCATAGGCGGAGTGGTGACCTTCAAGAATGCAGGCATAGCCAAGACGGTTTCACAGATACCGCTGGAGGACATTGTTCTGGAAACAGACTCGCCGTACCTGACCCCGGCCCCATTCCGCGGAAAACGCAACGAGAGCGGATACATTCCGCTGATTGCGGCAAAGGTTGCCGAGGTTAAAGGCATTGATATCAAAGAAGTTGCAGAGGCAACAACAGAAAACGCAGAAAAACTCTTCAAGATATGAAACGTTCCATTTTAATGATTTATACCGGCGGTACCATCGGGATGAAACAAGACGAAAAGACAATGGCTCTTGTTCCGGTGGATATCAGCCAGATAGAGAACGAAGTGCCGGAGCTCAGGAAGTTCGGCTACAAGATAGATACCATATCGTTTGACCCGGTGATAGACTCTTCCGATATCACTCCCGATTTTTGGGTTGAACTGTGCAGGATTATCAAGGCCAACTACTCCCGCTACGATGGTTTTGTTGTGCTGCACGGCACTGATACAATGTCTTTTACGGCTTCGGCGCTGAGTTTCATGCTGGAGGATTTGGCAAAACCGGTAGTGCTTACCGGAAGCCAGCTGCCCGTGGGAATGCTCCGCACGGACGGCAAGGAAAACATAATTTCGTCTATAGAAATAGCCGCCGCAAGAGACCCTGAAGGCCATCCTATGGTGCCGGAGGTCTGCATATATTTTGAGAGCCAGCTCTACCGCGGAAACCGCACCACCAAATACAATGCAGAAAACTTCAGGGCCTTCCGCAGTGCCAACTATCCGGTGCTGGCTGATGTAGGCATACACATCAAGTACAACAGGCATCTGGTCAACTACCCCAAGGCATGGGACAAACCTCTTAAAATCAGAGAAAAACTGGACACCAACGTGGCCGTCCTGAAGATATTCCCGGGCATTACCCGCCAGGCCGTGGAGGCCGTTCTGAACACCAGGGGTTGCAGGGCTGTGGTTCTGGAAACCTTCGGCAGCGGCAACGCTCCCACCTCAGACTGGTTCCTTTCTACGATGAAAAAATATGTAGATAAGGGCATGATAATAGTGAATGTTACTCAGTGCCAGGCCGGAAGGGTGGATATGGGAGCCTATGCCACCGGCATGGGTCTCAGGCGCGTGGGGGTGATAAGCGGCTACGATTCCACCACCGAAGCCACTCTTTGCAAGTTGTTTATGCTGCTCGGGAGATACTCCGATACAGAAAAAGTAAAGAAAGAGATGCAGAAGGTCCTCAGAGGGGAGATGTCCTGCAGTTGAAAAAATTGCTTCAAACTTTTTTATCGCTGAGGATTATTCTGTAAGAAAAAATTGCTATCTTGCACATCGTTTCGCAGAAGGCGGAGCACATACAAAGACAAATAATAACAGATAAACATTGTTTAATACTTTAATCACAACAAAATTTATGAAAAAACTTTTCATGTTTTTGGCAGTTGCCGGTGTTATGGCCCTGACTGCCCAGAACGCAGTAGCTCAGGATCAGCAGACCGACGAGAACGCAACTGAGCAGGTAGCTCCGGCTCCTGAACAAGCAGCTCCGGCTCCGGCTGATGAGAACATTTTCAACCAGAAGTCTGACAAACCTCTGTACCAGCAGATTAAGACCAAGTTCATAGAAGGTGGTCCTGCATTCATGGTATGGGTTGTTCTCTGTCTCATCCTTGGTTTGGCAGTTGCCATAGAGAGGATCATTTACCTCTTCAGCGCAACAACAAACACCAAGAAACTTCTTGCTAACATAGAGGATGCTCTCAACGAGGGCGGTGTAGAAAAGGCAAAGGAACTTTGCCGCAACACCAAGGGTCCTGTTGCTTCCATTTTCTATCAGGGTCTTCTCCATGCAGACGAAGGTCTTGAGAGCGTTGAAAAGAACGTTACTGCTTACGGTGGTGTTCAGATGGGCCAGCTCGAAAGCGGACTTTCATGGATTGCTCTGTTCATAGCCCTTGCTCCTATGTTGGGATTCTTGGGAACAGTAGTTGGTATGGTTGGTGCATTCGACGCTATTGAGGCAGCCGGTGATATTTCTCCAACCGTTGTAGCAGGTGGTATCAAGGTGGCTTTGATCACAACCATTGCAGGTTTGATCGTTGCTGTTATCCTTCAGATTTTCTACAATATCATTGTTGCTAAGATCGACTCCCTTGTAAACTCAATGGAAGACGCTTCTATCAGCTTTGTAGATATCCTCACCAAATACAACAAGAAATAACAACACGAAATGAAAAAATCAAAACTCATACTTTACATCCTCCTTGCAATATCCGTTGTAATTGGCCTGATTTTCTTGTTTACCAATAAGGGAACCGGCGATGATACAATGGTATCTCCGTTGCTCAATTGGGCTTATATCCTTTTGGCAATCGGTATTTTGCTGGCTATATTCATGCCGATACTCTACCGTAGCGGAAGGGGAGGAAAGAAGACTCTGATAGGCATTGTCTTCTTTGTAGGTGTGTTGCTTATTTCATTCCTGCTGGCTTCTGGAAATGAAGTTTCACTTTCACCCAGCGTTGAGAAGCCGACACACTTTGTCCTCAAGATGACGGACACTGTCCTGATCATGTCAATAATCCTGCTGGTTGTGGCCATACTTGCTACAATCTTCGGAAGTTTTTTAAAGAAAAGATCTTAATAGTAAATCAGAATGGCTAAAAAGACACCCGATATCAATGCTTCAAGTCAGGCCGACATAGCATTCTTGCTTTTGGTGTTCTTCCTGATTACCACTACTATGGATGTGGACAAAGGTATTCCGAGGAAACTTCCTCCCATGCCCGAGCAGGATCAGAAGCAGGATGACATAAAGATCAACCGTAGGAACATTGTTGTTGTGAAGATCAATTCACAGGACAAGATTATGGTTGGCAGTTCGCCTACAGACGTAAGCCAGATAAAGGATAAGATAGTAGAATTCCTGACCAACCCTAACGATGATCCTAACATGCCTGAAAAGGAAATCAAGAGCATCCAGGGTCTTGGGAATTATCCGGTATCCAAAGGTGTTGTTTCTCTGCAGAACGACAAGGGAACCTTGTACAATACGTACATTCAGGTCCAGAACGAGATTGTGAGAGCAATCAACGAAATGAGAGACCAGTTCTCTACCCAGCGTTACGGCAAGAAATACGCACAGTTGGGCGATGCTCAACAGAAAATCGTCAAAGAGGCTATACCTCAGAATATCTCCGAGGCAGAGCCTAAGGATGTCAAAGGCAAAAAATAAGGAGGTATCATAATGGGAAGATTTAGAAAAAGCGGCAAAAAGCAAGCACCTGCGATAAGCACTGCATCCCTTCCGGATATCGTGTTTATGCTCCTGTTCTTCTTTATGATATCTACATCCTTCCGTCAGACAGACAAGTTGGTTCAGGTTAAACTTCCTGGAGCAACCGAGAATGTCAAGCTTGAGAGAAAGGACCTGACTTCCTACATCTATGTAGGTTCTCCTATTCCTTCAAAGCAGGCTCAGTACGGAACGGATTCCCGAATCCAGCTGAACGACTCCTACAAGACTGTAAACGAAATCCGCGACTTTATCGCTGCCGAAAGAGAGTCAATCTCCGAGGGCGAGAGAGAAGCAATGACCGTTGCAATCAAGGCTGACGAGAATGTCCGCATGGGTATCATCACGGATATCAAACAGGAACTCAGACGTTGTTCCGCCCTCAAGATTATGTATGTTGCCCGTCAGAGGGAAGCTGCAAACTAATCTCAAGGAGCAAAAAATCAGAGGGAGTGACCGAGTGGCCGCTCCCTTTTTTTTTGATATTCCCCGGAAGAATTCTTAAGCCGAATGTAAATAATTTGTAAATTTGGAGGTTAAATAGACAGCGTTATGAAGAACAGATTTTCATTTTTGAAAGGGGCGGTGTGTTTGTTTGCCGCAATTCTTTTTGTATCAGCTTCTTTTGCACAGGCTCCATCTGAGGGCAAAGAACCTCAGAAGGCAAAGTATGTATTCCTTTTCATCGGCGATGGAATGGGCTTTTCGCACGTGGCTCTTACGGAGGCTTACCTTGCCCACAAGCAGGGGAAGATGGGAAGCGAACCTCTGCAGTTCACTCAGTTTCCGGTTCTTGGAATGGCAACAACTTATTCTGCTTCAAATATCATAACCTGTTCATCTGCTGCGGCTACGGCTTTGGCTTCCGGCATAAAGACCAACAACAACACCGTAGGAATTTATCCGGACAGCATATCGGTATATCAGATAACCTATAAGCTCAAGGATTTGGGCTACAAGATTGGCATAATGACCAGCGTTACCATAGACCATGCAACTCCTGCCGGGTTCTTTGGGCACAACATCAGGCGCAACAACTACTTTCCTTTGGCTATGGAACTTCCGGAGAGCGGTTTTGACTTCTTTGGCGGCGGTGGGTTCCAGGGAGCTGCGGCAAAGGACATTCAGGACCCTGAAAAGCAGATTTACGATAAAGTTGCAAAATACGGATACACGGTGGCTTACGGGTTGGACGAGTACAAGGCCAAAAAGACGGCGGACAAGCTCATACTTTTCCAGAAGGCAGACCGCAAAGACAAGATACTGCCATACGTAATAGACCGCAAGCCTGATGACCTGACCCTGGCTCAGGTTGTGGAGTCTGCCATAGACTATCTCTACGAGCCTTCCGGTAAGGGGTTCTTCATTATGGCAGAAGGTGGTAAGATAGACTGGGCCGCCCATGCCAATGACGCAGCAGGAACCATTCTGGAGACCATAGACATGGACGAAGCAATCAAGGTTGCCTACGAGTTCTACAAGCAGCATCCGGACGAAACTCTGATAGTTGTTACCGCCGACCACGAAACCGGAGGTCTGGGCCTGGGTCGCAAGGGCTATGTCTATAAGCCGGCGGTGCTGGATGAGGCTATGAAGAAATTCACTCAGGAAGAAATTACCGCAGAAACCTACATGACAAGGGAGGTTCTGGACACCCTGAGCAAGCAGGCCCTCATAGGCTGGACAACCCGCAGCCATACGGGAGTATATGTTCCGGTATTTGCCGTAGGAGCCGGCAGTCCCATGTTTGCCGGAAGGATAGACAACACGGACATTCCCAAGAACATTATGAAGGCCATGGGAGCCGTAGTCCCTTATACGGACTATTACTACAGGCGCAAGGCCATATTTGACAAAGAAAGCCCCATAACTTCCAACGACATAGTATTTTTGGGCAACTCCCTGACCGAAGGCGGACGGTGGGAAACTTATTTCCCGGAAGTTCAGGCCAAGCTGCAGAAGAAGGGCGGAGCCATCCGTAACCGCGGCATTGTGGGCGATACATTCGGCGGCATAGACGCTCGTCTGGACCAGATACTTCCAGGCCAGCCCAAGGCCATATTCTTTATGTCCGGAGCAAACGATGTGAGCCACAACCTCACGGCAGACTCAATAGCCAACGGAATCATGGGCGTTGTACGCAGAATCAAGGCCGAAAGCCCCAAGACCAAGATATATCTTCAGAGCCTTCTGCCTATAAATGAGAGCTTTAAGCGTTATCGCCTGCTTACCGGCAAAACCGCCATGTTCTCCGAGATTAACGCCAAGCTGGAAAAGATGGCAAAGCAGGAAAAGGTAACCTTCATAAATCTGTATCCGCTGTTTTTGACCGGCGGGCCTCAGGACCTCAGTCTTCCCTCCTCCGAGCAGGTGCTGAACCCGGACATTACCAGAGACGGCCTGCATGTCACAAAGGACGGCTACAAGATCTGGGCCGGCGCAATTGAAAAATATGTAAAACAATTATCGCGATAAAAAAGATTGATATAAAGGAGATTACACTATGGGTGAATTTACTCGCAAAAGCATCCGGGAACTCTTTGACCAGCAGCCGGGATGCGATGTAACCGTAAAAGGTTGGGTAAGAACAAAAAGAGGTAACAAGAACGTGTCTTTCATTGCCCTCAACGATGGAAGCACCATACGCAATATGCAGATAGTCTGCGACGGGGCTAAGTTTTCCGAGGATCAGCTCAAGGACATTACCACCGGAGCCTGCCTTTGCGTAAAGGGCAAGTTGGTGGAAAGTATGGGCAAGGGGCAGAGTGTTGAGGTTCAGGCAGATACCATAGAGATTTACGGCAAGGCAGACCCTGCCGACTATCCTCTTCAGAAGAAGGGCCATTCTATGGAGTTCCTCCGCGATATAGCCCATATAAGGATGAGGACCAACACTTTCGGCTGCGTCATGAGAATCCGCAACGCCATGGCTTTTGCCATTCACAAATACTTTAACGAGCACGGTTTCTTTTACCTTCATACTCCGCTGATTACCGAGAGCGACTGCGAGGGTGCGGGAGAGATGTTCCAGGTTACCACTATGGACCTGAAGAACATTCCTATAGACAAAGAAACCGGCAACGTGGATTTTTCTACAGACTTTTTTGGCAAGCAGACCGCCCTTACCGTAAGCGGCCAGCTTGAAGGCGAACTGGGAGCCACGGCCCTTGGAAAGATATATACCTTCGGGCCTACCTTCCGTGCAGAAAATTCCAACACTCCCAGACATCTTGCGGAGTTCTGGATGATAGAGCCAGAGATGGCCTTTTACGACAATTTTGACAACATGGAGCTTGCCGAGGACTTTATCAAGTACCTTGTTCAGTACGCTCTTGACAACTGCATGGAAGACCTCCAGTTCCTCAACGACATGTTTGACAAAGGCCTAATAGAACGCCTCAGAAGCGTAGTGGGAATTTCCTTCCAGAGAGTAACTTACACGGAGGCCGTAGAAATTCTGGAAAAGAGCGGCGAAAAGTTTGAGTTTCCGGTTCACTGGGGCACCGACCTCCAGAGCGAGCACGAAAGGTACCTTGTAGAAAAGCATTTTGGCAAGCCGGTAATACTCACCGATTTTCCAAAGGACATCAAGGCCTTTTACATGAAGCAGAACGACGACGGCAAGACCGTCCGCGGAATGGATGTCCTCTTTCCGAAGATTGGAGAAATCATAGGCGGAAGCGAGAGGGAATCTTCATACGAAAAGATAATGCAGCGCATAGGGGAACTCAACATGGACACCACCAACCTCTGGTGGTATCTGGATACCCGCCGCTGGGGAACCTGCCCTCATGCAGGATTTGGCCTGGGCTTTGAGCGCCTGCTGCTGTTCGTTACCGGAATGCAGAACATCCGCGATGTGATTCCGTTCCCTCGCACACCTAAGAATGCGGAGTTTTAAGAGCCTGACAATAAACATAATACAAAAATACAATGCTGATAATAGGAATAGCCGGCGGAACTGGTTCCGGCAAGACAACCGTAGTAAGAAAACTCAGGAACTTCCTCAAGGAAGAAGATGTGGCTGTGATATCCCAGGATTCGTATTACAAAGATAGCAGTCACTTGACTCCGGAACAGAAGGCCGTAAACAACTTTGACCACCCCAACTCCATAGATTGGGACCTGCTCAACTCCCATATGCGGAAACTGCGCAGCGGACAGGCCATAGAGTCTCCGGTTTATTCCTATGTAACCTGCTCAAGGTCAAAGACCGAGACTGTTCATGTAGAGCCCGCCACCATCATAATCGTAGAGGGCATCCTGATTTTTACCAACGAGGAGCTGAGGAAGATGTTCGACATCCTGATATTTGTGGATGCCGATGCCGACGACAGGCTCGGAAGGGTAATCCAGCGCGATATCGAAGAGCGCGGAAAGACCATCCAGCAGGTACTCAAACGCTATCAGGAAACCGTAAAGCCCATGCACTTGCAGTTCATAGAGCCCAGCAAGCGATATGCAGACATCATAGTTCCGCAGGGCGGTCATAACCGTGTGGCTATCAGCGTACTCATAGCAACAATAGAAAAGGCCCTGCTGACCAAGGGAGAATAATGGCAGACCGGAAAACGATAACGGACGACGACCTTGAGCGGTTTGAAAGAACAGACCGCCTGAGCCGCCGCGCCGGAATCTACATCACTGTCATTTTCCATCTTCTGCTGATAATTGTCCTTCTGATAGTTTCCATATCTACGGTAACCAAGGGAGAAATTTCCTTTGTCACCGATTCCGAAGGCCAGATATACAAGAAAAAGATTGCTGAGGAAGAGCGGCTCCAGGAAGAAATCAAAGCCCTTGCCAAGGCCCAGTTGGAGGACCAGCTGGCCGGACGCCCCGTTACAACCTACAGGGCAGTGGCCGTAAACCGCAGCAGCCAGCTCAAAGACGACCGCAATACAGACGCCGACAGACTCTACAAAGATGCCCAAGACCTCCAGAACCGCATAAAAGAGGCCGCAAAAATGGAGATTCCAGATGGGGCGGACAACTTGTCCGTGCCCGATGAAAATGCCCAGGAAAAGAGCGAAACAAAGCCTTACACAGGCCCGAGCGTGCTCAGCTGGGCTCTGGACGGGCGGCGGGCATTTTCGCTCCCGATACCAGTTTATAAATGCCGCGGCGGCGGAGATGTAACCATTCAGATTTTTGTAGGACGGAACGGCTATGTGCAGAAAGCCGCCGTATTGGATGGCGCAAGCGTTCCGGACCAATGCATACGCAGCGCAGCCCTTGATGCAGCAAAACGTTCAAGATTCTCCAAGAGCGATATTGCTCCGGAGCCTCAGATAGGCCAGATAACTTACAGATTTATTGCCCAATAGCTATTTGAGGGTTTTCTGCCAGTTCCAGGCTGAGCGGAGAACATCCTCAATGGGGGTGTCGGCCTTCCATCCAAGTTCCAGTTCGGCCTTCTTGGGGTCTGCCCATACTTGCTCAATATCTCCCTGGCGGCGGGGAGCAATCTGGTAGGGAAGATCCACTCCCGTAGCTTTAATGAACCCGTTCACAAGTTCCAGAACGCTTAATCCTTTGCCGGTTCCAAGGTTGTAGATGAACCAGCGGCCCGTCTTTGCAGCTTCTGTATATGTGGGTTCGTCCTCAGCCTTGGAAATACAGTTGCTGAGGAGCTTGTCTATAGCCTTTACATGAGCCTTTGCCAGATCCACTACATAGATATAGTCTCTGATGCAGCTTCCGTCAGGAGTGTTGTAATCGTTGCCGAAGACATTCAGATGGTCTCTGATTCCGGCAGCGGTCTGGGTTACAAACGGCACCAGATTCTGAGGCACGCCCCTCGGAAGCTCGCCTATCAGGGCAGAAGGATGAGCCCCTATAGGATTAAAATATCGCAGAGCACAAACCTTCATCTGAGGATAGGCCACAACGCTGTCCGAAAGAATTTCTTCTGCCATCTGCTTGCTCTTTCCGTACGGCGACAGGCTTCTTTTCAGAGGAGCGTTCTCCGCTATTGGCAGATGTTCCTTGTCCGGCTGGCCGTAAACCGTGCAGGACGAGGAGAATACGATGTTGGCCTTCAGGGCCTTGTCTTTCATCAGGGTTATCAGGTTCAGTAGAGAAACAATGTTGTTGCGGTAATACATCAGGGGCTTTTCTATGCTTTCTCCAACTGCCTTGCATGCAGCAAAATGCACGGCCCCTACAATATCCTGATGCTTTTGGAACACCTTGCCGAAGCTTTCCGGGCAGGAGCAGTCCGTCTCCTCAAACAGAACCGGACGTCCGAGAATTTTTTCTATGCGTTCTACTACATCTCTTTCCGAATTGTAGAAATTGTCAACTCCCACAACCTCATATCCTGCGTTGCAGAGTTCTACCCAAGTATGTGAACCTATGTAACCGGCGGCTCCCGTAAGAAGAATCTTTCCCTTGCTCATGGTGTTTCAAAAAAATTAAGTTTCCAGGACAAATTTAACCATTTCAACCGATTTACAAGCGGCCCTGTTGCATAAGCCGGACAAATGTTTTATTTTTAAGGCAAATATCAGTTATTCAAACATTATGAAAAAGAATATCATCGTTTCAATGGTGGGAGTGGCCGCCGCAGGTCTTCTCCTTGCCTCTTGCTCAGCAAAGCCTGAGAGCGTTACCGCAGTTGTAGGTCCGGACGGACAGCCTACGGCCGTAGTAGTAAAATATGCAAAGGCAGTTTCTGCAGAGAGTGTTGCAGCCGAAGCTTTTGTAGTTGACGGTCAGGAAGTTGAGGCCGTATTTGTAACGGACAAAGACATTACAACCCCTCCGGAAAAACCTGAGTGCAAGGCAGAAAAGCCCGAGTGCGATTCCACCAAGGCATGCCCTGAGGCAAAACCCGAGTGCGACTCACAGAAGGCCTGCCCTGAGGCAAAGCCCGAGGCTCCGGCCTGCAAGGAAAATTGCGGCATGGATCCCAAGGAGTGTGAGGCTGCAAATCACGAGTGCTGCCCTGAGGAGGCTCCAAAGGCTGAGTGCAAAGGTCCTGAGAGCAAAGACGGTCAGTTTGTAGTTATCGTTCTGAAGAAAGCCTGCCCTGAGGCAAAGCCCGAGTGCTGCCAGGAAGAAAAGCACGACTGCGGAATGGATCCTAAGGAGTGCGAGGCTGCAAAGCACGAGTGCTGCCCTGAGGAAAAGCCTGAGAAGCCCGAGTGCGATTCTACAAAGACTTGCCCTGAAGGAAAACCGGAGTGCAACAAGGCCGAAAAGCCTGAGATTGCAGTTCCTGCCATCAGCGTAAATCAGGTTAAGGACATCAAGGCTGCTGACGGTTCTGTTCTGAAGGCTTGGGGCAAAGCAGCTCCTGCAACCAAGGCTGTTCCTTGCATGGGCCCCAAAGGTCCCAAGGGTCCCAAACATCATGGTCCCGGCTGCCCCGATTGCGAGCAGGCTCCAAAGGCTGACGCCGAATAAAACCTGATACTTAGCAGTTTCCTGTTCGGCGGTAATGGCAGCTCAGCGGGCCGTTGTGCCAGTTGTGCATTCCGCCGCCGAGGCAGTTTCTGAATTGAGGGCATCTGGAGCAGATGCCCTTTTTTGCCCACTTGCGGTTGCGGAATACCTGGAATTTGTTTTCCCAGACTTCGTATAGATTATCGGTGTAGATATTGCCCTGCGAGAATGCATTGCGGTCTATGTTGGGGCAGGCGCAGATCCTTCCGTCTATCAGCACTGACGCTATGTTTATTCCGGCATGGCAGAAGAAGCGTACCGGACGTACTTTTTCTTCATAGCGGCCCAGATAGCCTTCGCAGCTGAAGGCTACATCCATTGATGATGTGCGTATCTTGCCGGAAGTGTCTGTCTTGCGGCGTTTCTCTGCGATGAAGTCCATCAGGCGGACCATCTCTTCATTGGTCAGGTGCATCTGAGGGTCGTTCTTGGCCCTTCCGATAGGGATGACCGTAAACAGCCTCCATTTACGGACTCCAAGATTCAGCAGGGTTTTGTAGATTTCTTCCAGCTGATTTATGTTCCTGCGGTTTACGCAAGTTACTACGTCCATGTCCAGGCGTTTTTCAAGGGCTGCAATCCTTATGGCTTCTATGGTGCGGCTGTAGCTTTTGGGGTTGCCTCTCATCCAGTTATGGTCTTCTTCCGTTCCGTCCAGGCTGAAAGTCAAGGCTTTCATGCCGGCGGCCATGAGCCTGACGTGCAGGTCTTTGGTGTAGAAGAACCCGTTGGAAACCATGCTCCAGTAATAGCCCCTCTTGCTGATTTGCCGGCCAACCTGCTCAATGTCAGGCCTGAGAAGGGGTTCTCCGCCCGTAAGTACTACAATCAGTCTTTGGGTTGCAGATTTGCGTCCGGCTTCCGGCTTGGGAATTGTGTCCAGAGCCTTCAGAAAATCCTCCAAGGGCATGTCCAGGTCCTTGGAAGAGGCAAAGCAGTCGCTGCCGCAGTGGCGGCAATGCAGGTTGCATCGCTGAGTACATTCCCAGAAAAGATAATTCAGCTCGTGGACTTTGGTCTCGAGCCTGCGGAACTGGCGGAAGAGAAAGGGGTTCATCACTCGGAGGCTGCTTCCTGGCCTGCATCTGAAGCCTCTCCTTCAAGCGCTACCGTATTGCCCTGAGTTTCAGATGTAACCTCATCAGCGGCATTAACTACGGCCTCTTCCTCCTCCGGAACGTTTTCAGGATCCCAACCCTGCGGAGTGCCGTAGCATGCCTGGAATACAAACAGGGCCGTTGTAACGGAAACTCCCTTGAGGATATTTCTAAGCCATCTGTATTTCATAGTGTAAAGTGTTTATTCCACACGAAGGTAAGCATTTTTGACTAAATTTGCAATGATATGGAAAATGGCTGGAAAAAAGAGATTACGTTTGACCGCTTCATCCGTGGATGTCTTATAATTTTGCTCATAGTGGCAGTTATAATGCTGCTCAAGCGGCTGAGTTCCGTTCTTTTGCCGTTCTTTGTGGCATGGATGATATCCTACCTGATGCATCCTCTGGTGTGCTTCTTCCAGTACAAGTGCCGCTTCAAGTATCGCATACTCGGAATTCTTGCCGCCTTTGCGGTAGTGGGAGGCATTCTGTACGGGGCTTTTATGCTTATAGTGCCGCCCATGATTGATGAAATTCTGAATGTCAAGGATATGATTGTTTCCTACCTGCAGACCGATTATGAATCTGGCGGGTATTCGGCGGCAATCAAGCAGTTTCTGGTCAACCACCTGAACGTAGAGCATCTTAAGAACGCCTTTACCATAGACGGTCTGCTCAATGTGCTGCAGGAGGCCATGCCCAAGGTATGGAACTTTGTAGGCGGAGCTTTTGCGGCTCTCTCCGGCATCTTTGGGGTTACAATGGTGCTGCTATATACGCTGTTCATCCTTCTGGATTACGAAAAGCTTATCTCCGGCTGGAACTCTCTTCTTCCTCTGCGATGGAGAAAGCCTGTAAAACAGGTGATTACCGACATTGAAGAGGGTATGAACAAATATTTCAGGGGCCAGGCGCTGATAGCCCTTTGCGTTGGAATACTCTTCAGCATAGGCTTTGTCATCATAGATTTTCCTATGGCGGTGGCCTTTGGCATTTTCATAGGCATACTGAACCTTGTGCCTTACCTCCAGCTGGCAAGCTTTATTCCATGCATCATGCTTGCTGCGGTAAAAGCCGCCAATACCGGCCAGAATTTCTGGCTCATAATGCTTTCGGCCCTTGCCGTCTATGCCGTTGTACAGACCATCCAGGACGTAATCCTCACCCCAAAGATCATGGGCAAGGTAACCGGCCTGAACTCCGCCATAATTCTTCTTTCCCTGTCTATCTGGGGAAGCCTGCTGGGCATATTGGGCATGATCATAGCCCTGCCGCTTACAACGCTGCTTCTGACTTATTATCAGCGATATGTGGTTAAGCCTTCCACAAAGCCCTCGGCTCAAAGCGGCCCTACGGACGATTGCGCTCCTACTGACGTTGAATAGCAGACCCCGGCGTGGGTATGCTTTCAGTTTTTTTTGTATATTGCACTTGAAACGGACCAAGCCGGTCTTACTTCTTTCTGCGAGCCCTCGGGCTTGATTTCAGACCGGCAATTTCCGTTTCTTTTATGCTATGGACAACAATCTTGTAAAACAACTCCATTCTGTGGCTCTGCGATACAGGGCCGTTTTTGTGGATATTCTGCGTAAGGATATTCCTCAGAAGGCATCTGCCTCCAAAGACATTGCGGCTTTTACTATGGCTCTTTCGGATAAGGGTTATGTTGTTGAGGAAGAGCTTCTCAGGGCTCTATGCATTCAGCCGGCCGCCGTGCTTGAAGATATTACACAGGTAATAGACACCGCCCTGGGAACGGACCTCAACTGGGCGCCCCTGGTAAAAGGTTGGAACGTGCCTACCGGAGAGTCATATCTGGATCATCTGGTAACCCTTTATGCAAACGTGTTCAAGGATGAGAACCTGAAGGGCACTACCCTGCCGTGCGGCCATTTCATTCCGGACGGAACTTTTCCTCTGGAACGTTACAACGGCTGCCCCTTCTGTGGAACTCCCTTCAAGACAGCAGACTTTACCTTCAAAGGCCAGGGCAGCAAAAAGAAATCGCTGAGGCTGATGAATATGGAGGATATGCTAATTCTCCGCGATTCGCTCCTGGGTTCGGCCGTTCCTCTGGATGCCACCCAGGCCTCCAGCCTAAAGACTCTCATAAATGTGTTGGGCATAAATGAAGATGCCTGCATATCCATGAAGGAGACCAGGATGATTGTTGCAGACGCCATTGCCGGGGCATATCTCAATGGCTCAGACTCTTCTGAAGCAAAGATTGCCGCTGCCGGACGGTATCTTGCTTCGCCTGCCGACATTCTCCGCTTCCTTTGGTACAGAAAAACCGGAAAGCTTCAGATACTCAAGCCCAAGACTCTCATGGCACATGCCGGCAAACTGAACCGCCACATGTGGGGCCCTCTTGACAAGAGTGCCGAAGCTTCTCAGGTAATGAAGCAAAACCTTAAGCTCAGATACAACCGCCGTATGTGCCATGCCGTGGCAGTTTGGATCAACTCCCTGCAGATGCCTGCTGACGAGGCCTGCCAGAACATGCACCCCAACCGCGGCATGTGGGTAAGAATGATAAGGGCCCTGCGCCTTGGTGAATACTCCCGCAAACCGGGCTTTGACAACCTGAGGGTCATATTGGACTCCTTCTACAACAGCAACTACTCCGTATGGAAGGGTAACCTCGACCAAGCCCTTGGAATTAACTGTGGCTGCGTAGATTACGACAAGGCTTTTGAACTCCTCAGGCAGAGGCCCGGGGCTTTTGCCCGCAGCCTTTTTGCTCTTATGCTCAGGGTTGGCCCTGTGCGCGCCCTGAGTGAATTCCGCTCAGTCATGGACAAGGTTCCTGCCAGGCTCATACTGTCTTTGGGCAATGCTGCCGACATCTTCTTTGACCCTCAGGCAACGCGTATTGCCCGTCCGATAACCGGCAGTACCAAGGTAATAGGGCAGAACAGAAAGCTTTCTGACTTCCGCCCTCAGGATCTTCTGGACATGGCATCTTCTGTAAAGGAACTCTACAAAGAGGTCCTCTACAAGCACTTCCAGAAAGAACCCGGAGGGGGCAAGATGTATATCCAAAGCTCCCTGTACGACATTCCGGTAAGCGTTGGAGACCGTTCCTCCACCGTCCAGGACACTTCGGTTGCTCTGCAGGGCACTCGTTTTAAGGTGGATGGCAACTCCGTACGCCTGTTCATGCAATGGGGTAAGGGCCTCTCCGCCAGGCATCTGGACATGGACCTCAGTGCTGCAATCTGCCTCAAGGACGGCAGCCGTGTTGACTGTGCCTACTACAACCTCTCCCCGGAAGGTGCAAAACATTCCGGCGACATCCGCAACATTCCGGACCAGACAGGAACTGCCGAATACATAGAGCTGGACCTTGCCGCCCTTTCTGCCTGCGGAGCAAAATACGTGGCCTTCAGCTGCAACGCCTATTCCAATGGTGCCATATCGCCCAACCTCATGGTGGGGTGGATGAACTCCCAAAACCCCATTACAATTTCCGATGAAACCGGCGTTGCCTACGACCCTTCCACCGTCCAGCACATTGTCCGCGTAGATGAAACTAACCTTTCCAAAGGTCTGGTTTTCGGAGTCTTGGATATAGACTTGCGAGAAATTACCTGGCTTGAACTGCCTTTTACCGCCCAGTTTGTAGGCCAACTTGATACGGCCTCGGTAGAGAGCTTGCTGAGACGCCTGAGGAGTAAGATCACGATAGGGGAACTGCTCCAGATTAAGGCGCAGGCCCAGGGCCATACCCTTACTCCAACTGCCGATCTTGCCGACAAAGACCTTTGCTATACCTACACATGGGCCCTTGATGCCGCATCGGTGAGCAAACTCCTCCTCTTTGGATGAGTTGAAACCCAAATTCAAATCAACTCCGACCCAATTTGGAATGTTTTAATCCTTTAAGCAGCCTATGGGGATGACATATACTCCTGACTTGTAGATAGGTACGTTTTTATTTGTTTACCGACTGATGATAGCCTTCTTTCTTCGACTGCGGCACGAGGTAAGATCGGAAGAGCG
>CALBPX010000074.1 GCA_937899055.1 uncultured Bacteroidales bacterium | reverse complement strand
CGTTGGAGGAATAGGTTGCGGTAATAGGTATGGTGAAGTCCTTGTCTTTGTATTCGTAGATGGGAACGGAGAGGTTGATGGTTCCAGTGTACATTGAAGGTGAAACCTCTCCCTGCTTTACGAAGTTCCAGGCGTCTGTCTGAGGGAGAGAGATGTCGTCGTAGAACTTGAAGGAAGACTGAGCGTTGATTTGATGTGCCATGGCAGTCATCAACAATACAACAGACAATCTGTGTAAAATGGAGCATCGTT
Source organism: uncultured Bacteroidales bacterium (assembly GCA_937899055.1). Taxonomy (GTDB): domain Bacteria; phylum Bacteroidota; class Bacteroidia; order Bacteroidales; family UBA932; genus Egerieousia. The sequence continues at coordinate 70,306 of CALBPX010000074.1, read as the reverse complement.
TCATAGTATACCAGTTTTAGGGGGCCATTATGTCTTAAAGGTAAGAAAAATATATTAACCGCAAATTTGACCGGGCACAAAATATACACGTTAAAAAGTTTACCCTTCTATTTTACATTTTGGCTGCAGCTCAGTCTAATCGCAGAAATAAACAACTAGTCACAAGTGTTCATAGATTCGTTTTTTTTTCGATTAGTTGTTGCGGGAGTTGCTTTGGTAACTCCCGTTTTTTTATCTTTGTCTGACCTGATTTATTGATATGAGAAAGATATTTTTTGCCATCAGCCTGCTTTTAGCGGTTTCTGTCAATTCTTTTGCTCAGTTTGACATAGATGCTCCTATAAAATGGAATGCCCGGATTGAGCCGGCTGAGCAGGGTATATATGAGATACTTGTTACGGCAAGTATGGACGGCTTGTGGCACACATACGGGCTGGGTCCCTATGACGGAGGCCCTAATCCTACCGTGCTGACTGTCAGCGGTCAGGGAGTGGAGCTGGTAGGAGAACCCTACATAAAACAGGGCGGCCGCAAGGTTATGGACGATGTCTTTGGAATGGAGATAGAGCTTTTGGAAGACGGAGACATAATAGCCCAAAAGGTAAGGTTTGCATCCGATGCCTCCGGACCAATTAAGGCCGTGGTGGAATATCAGGCCTGTACCCAGGGTTCCTGTATGGCACCGGAAGAAGTGGAACTGACATTGAACATTCCGTCAGACGCTGCCTCCGGAAGCATTTCAGCAGAAAAGAAGGGTGATTCAGGTTCTCTTTGGGGCTTTATTCTGGAAGCCATTGCCTGGGGTCTGGTAGCCTTGCTTACTCCATGTGTTTTTCCAATGATTCCAATGACGGTTTCGTTCTTTTTGAAGCAGAACGAAAAGAATCCTGCCAAGGGGCGGTTCATGGCAATCCTGTACGGAATATGCATTGTGCTTATCTACACGATACCTATAGCGGTAATAATATTGCTGACCTATATCATAGGAGGGCAGAATTTTGCCGCTGATATATTCAACTGGCTGGCTACCAGCTGGATCAATGTTTTGTTCTTCTTGATTTTCGTGGTGTTTGCCCTGAGTTTCTTCGGAGCATTCGAGCTTGTGCTTCCCAGCTCGGTTGTAAACAAGACAGACAGCAAATCAAATCGCGGAGGAATATTGGGAGTGTTCTTCATGGCCCTTACCTTGGTGCTGGTGTCGTTTTCCTGCACGGGCCCGATAGTTGGCTCTGCCATAATCAAAAGTATGCAGGGAGAAATAATTACACCAATAATTGTGATGTTGGTGTTCTCCATAGTGTTTGCCATACCGTTCACCATATTTGCTTTTGCCCCGAGCCTTCTGAAGAAACTGCCCAAGAGCGGCGGATGGCTCAATACGGTTAAGGTTGTGCTTGGCTTTGTGGAACTTGCACTGGGTATGAAGTTCCTGTCTGTGGCCGACCAGACCTATCATTGGGGAATTTTGGACCGCGAGGTTTATCTGGCATTCTGGATTGTTATAGCTGGTCTTCTGGGTATGTATCTTTTGGGGAAGATCCGGTTCAAGTATGATTCTAAGTCTGACCATGTGGGAGTTGGGCGGCTGATACTTTCAATCATCTGCTTTGCGTTTATGGTTTACATGATTCCAGGAATGTGGGGCGCACCCCTCAAGGCTTTGAGCGGCTACCTGCCTCCGATTCAGACACAGGACTTTGTAGTGCCTTATACAAGCGGCTCAGCTGTTGGAACATATCAGGCAGCAGGCACATCAGTTTCTTCAGCGATGAACGTTCCTGAGCGCAAGTATTCAGACAAACTCCATCTGCCGCACGGCCTGATTGGCTACTTTACCTTTGACGAGGCGCTGCGGGCATCAAAGGAACAGGACAAGCCCATATTCTTTGATTTTACAGGGCACGGCTGCGTAAACTGCCGCGAAATGGAGGCCCGCGTATGGAGCAGTCCAAAGGTACTGGAGATGCTCCGAAACGATTTTGTTATCTGTTCCCTCTACGGCGACGATAAAATGGAGGTTCTGCCCGAAGACTACAAGACCCTTGCCGACGGAACCGTTCTGAAGGGAATGGGAAAAATAAATTCCAGGTTTGTGTTTGAAAAGTTTCAGGCAAACGCCCAGCCGTTCTATCTGGTTTTGGATTCAGAAGGCGGCATACTTTCAGGCCCTATGGGCTATAATCTTAATGTAGATAATTACCTGGACTTCCTACGCAAAGGTCTTGATTCCTACAGGGAGTTGAGGTAAGCTTCAACAATCCGCGGATAGTCAGCCTGTTCGCGGATATGTATTTTTTCCTCAAGCGATTCCAGGGTTTCGTCCGGATTCAGACGGAAAGAAGACTGGAACAGAATCTTTCCGTGGTCCATTTCTTCGTCCACAAGATGTATGGTTATTCCGCTGTAGAAATCCTTGTTTTCCACTGAATGCTCAGCGATGTATTCTTGCATATCGCTCAGGACGGCCTTGTGAACCCTTTCTCCGTACATTCCCTTTCCGCCGTAAGATGGAAGGAGTGCCGGATGGATGTTGATAATCCTTCCTTTATACAGTTCCGTAATTTCTTTCGGAACCTGCAGAAGGTAACCGGCAAGTACTATGAAGTCTATCTTGTTATCTTTCAAAACATCAGCGATGTTTGGAGAGGCGGAGCTGTCTGTAAGACATAACTGACTCTTTTTCATTACGATAGAAGGTACTTTCAGATTTTCGGCCCGCTTGAGGACAAATGCGTCTTCTTTGTTGCAGACAACCAGCGAAATTCTTGCCTTGCCTGTGCTATTTCTGATGTTGAACCACCGGATAAGATTTTCCGCATTGCTTCCGTTACCCGATGCAAATACAGTTATGCTATACATTTCTCAGTAGTTTAGGGGTAATATCTTACAGTTTTTCAGTCTGGCATTTGATTTGCTTGGCAAACCGTCCGTAACGGCTTGCTATGGACAAATATACTCATTTAAAAAAAATGTTTATATTTGCAGCCTACTAAAATTATAAACTTATTGTATTAACTAAATTTTTTGATCATGGCAGACATTACTTCAAAGGTAAAGGAGATCATCGTTGAAAAGTTGGGTGTTGATGAGGCTGAAATTACTCCTGAAGCCAACTTTACAAAAGACCTTGGCGCTGACTCTCTTGACACAGTTGAGTTGATTATGGAATTTGAGAAGGCTTTTGAAATTCAGATTCCCGAAGAAGAGGCACAGAAAATTGCTACTGTAGGTGATGCAGTGAAATATATTGAGGCTCAGAAAAACTAAGCTCCAATAGTCCTTAAAGGGGAAGCCCGGAGCCTTCAGCCAGGGTTTCCCTATTTTTTTGAAATCTAACACATAACAGCTAATATGGAAAAGAGGAGAGTGGTAATAACCGGTTTGGGTACAGTCAACCCGCTTGGCAATACCGTTGAAGAGTATTTCAAGGCTTTGGACGCCGGAGTCAGCGGTGCCGGTCCTATCACGAGGTTTGATGCAACGGAATTTACCACAAGATTTGCCTGCGAGGTCAAGGGTTTTGATCCGCTTCAGTTCATAGACCGTAAAGAGGCCCGTAAGATGGACCGCTATTGCCAGTTTGCAGTAGTTGCTGCAGACCAGGCCGTAAGCGATGCGGCAATAGACCTTGAAAAGACAGACAAGTCAAGAGTAGGTGTAATCATTGGTTCCGGAGTGGGCGGTATAGAAACCATGACCGAAAACATGATGGATTTTACCGTTAACGGAAGACATCCAAGATTCACTCCCTTCCTCATTCCCAAAATGATAGCCGACATAGCATCCGGCTTTGTATCTATCAAGTACGGCTTCATGGGGCCTAATTTTGCAACCGTTTCTGCATGTGCATCTTCTTCGCACGCAATCCACTGTGCGTATGATCTCATCCTTCTGGACGAGGCAGACATGATAATTACCGGTGGAGCCGAGGCTGCAATTACGATACCCGGAGTCGGCGGGTTCAACTCTGCAAAGGCCCTTTCCACCAGAAACGATGACCCTCAGACAGCATCGCGTCCGTTTGACAAAGACCGCGACGGCTTTGTTCTGGGTGAAGGTTCTGGCATTCTGGTTCTGGAAGAATATGAGCATGCAAAGGCAAGAGGCGCAAAGATTTATGCCGAGCTCAAAGGTTGCGGCATGAGTGCCGATGCCCATCATATCACAGCTCCGCATCCGGAAGGGCTAGGAGCAAAGGCAGCCATGAGCATAGCCCTCAGGAGGGCAGGTGTAGCTCCCGAAGAGGTAGATTACATAAATGTTCACGGAACATCAACCCACCTGGGAGACATCGCTGAGCTTATTGCCATAAAAGAAGTGTTCGGAGAGTCGGTTTACGGCATCAACATTTCTTCAACCAAATCCATGACCGGGCACCTTTTGGGAGCAGCCGGTGCCGTGGAGCTGATGGCTTGCGTCCATGCAATTAACAGCGGAACCGTTCCTCCTACAATCAACCACTTTACAGACGATCCGGAGATAGATCCTAAGCTGAACCTGACCTTCAATAAATTGCAGAAGAGGGATGTCAGGGTTGCACTGAGCAACACCTTTGGATTCGGAGGCCACAACAGTACAATGATACTGGCCAAGGTGGAGGATTAAAAGTCGGCGTCCTTATTCTGACGCTCCATATCAAGTCTTATAAAGATAAACAGCAGTATGGTGAAACTCATCATACTGGATCCTCCGTAGCTGAGGAAGGGGAGGGGTATGCCTATGACGGGCAGTATTCCCATGGTCATTCCCATGTTTATGAACACATGCATCAGAAAGATGGAGGCAACGCAATAGCCATATATTCGGGTAAAGGCATCGCTGTTCTTTGATGCCAGATGTATGATTCTAAGAATCAAGAAGATATAGACAAACAGCAGAAGCAGGCTGCCAATCAGACCCCATTCTTCGCCCACCGTGCAGAAGATGAAGTCTGTGCTCTGTTCGGGTACAAAGTTGTATTTTGTCTGTGTTCCGTTCAGGAAGCCCTTGCCGCTCAGGCCGCCGCTTCCGATGGCTATCTTGGACTGATGGACATTGTAGCCTATGCCTTGCAAATCCTGAGTGATACCCAAAAGATTTTCTATCCTTGCCTTCTGGTGCGGCTGCAACACCTTGTCAAATATGATGTTTACAGAAAACACCATTATTATGGCCGCCGCAAGGCTAATCAGCAGATATTTTCCGGGTCTGCCCACCCTTCCGGTCAGAAGGTCCTTGATCCAGAACGCTATATGCGGAACTGTCAGAATAAGAGCCCAGACCTCGCTTTTCAGATTTTGCAGGAAGGAGAAGGTCTGAGTCTGAGCGAGTTTTGGAATATAGCTCATCAGAACCACGGTCAGTACCGCCGTAAGCAGCCATACAAGGTTGCGGTTCATGAAAAACTGGATTACGCAGCAGATGCTGAAGGCTATTACTATGGCCGTAAGCGGCGACAGGGCAAGAGTTACAACAAAGATGCCTATCAGACCTATTCCCAGAAGGATTACCCATCCGGCCAGCCCCTCCATATAGAAAACCAGTATCAGCCCCATATAGACAAGTGCGCTGCCGGTTTCTTTTTCCATCAGAATCAGAAGAATGGGAACGAGCACCACCAGTGCGCTCCTTATGGCATCCTTTCTGTTAAAAAGCGAAAATCCGTATTGGCTCATCACATAAGAAAGCAGCAGGGCCGTGGTTATCTTTGAGAATTCAGCCGGCTGCAGACCGAACGAGCCTATGAAAAACCAGCTTCTGGAGCCGTTGACTTCTCTTCCGATAAAGGTTACCGCCAGCAGCAGAACCAGCATTGCAAGATACAGCAGTACGCTCAGGGGCTGAAGGTTTTTGGGATTTCTGATATAGAGCAGGATAAAGGCCACAATCAAGGAGCCGCACACCCAAATGAACTGCAGACCATATCTTTGGCTGAAATCAAGGATGAAGGTATGTTCTTCCGAGTAAACGGCGGAATAGATGTTCAGCCATCCGAATATGATCAGAACGAGGTAGGAGAACAGCAGTCCCAAATCTACCTTGCGCCCCTTGGGCTTATCTGAATATGAGGGACTTGCTATCATCTTCTTTTGGTTCTTACGGGTACATACTGCTTGAGGTTGGCTCCAAGAACCATCTGCTCCATTTCTTTCCGCTGAACCTCTCCCTTGAGGTATTTTTCAACAATCAGAGAGGCTACGGGCGCCGCCCAAGTTCCGCCGGCTCCGGAATTTTCCAGATAGACGCACACTGCAATCTTTGGGTTTTCCTTTGGTGCAAAACACATGAAGACAGAATTGTCTCTTCCGTGCGGATTCTGGGCGGTTCCGGTTTTTCCGCAAACTACAATGTCATCTATTCTGGCCCTGTGGGATGTTCCTCCCGTTCCGGCTGGAGCATTGACAGAAAGATACATACCTTCTACCACAGGATCAAAATACTGGCGGTCTATATCAACCCAGTGTTTTGTGGTGTATTTTATCTTTCTCAGCGAATCGGGTGCGTTCTTTATCAGGTGAGGTATTATGTAATAGCCTCTGTTTGCAATAATTGCAGCCAGATTTGCAATTTGCATTGGAGTGGCTCCCACCTCTCCCTGCCCTATGGCCAGAGACAAGATGTTGAAGGCGCTCCATTTGCCTTTTCCGTGAATCTTGTCGTAGGTCTTTGTGGTAGGGAGGTTGCCCTGCAGTTCGGCCGGAAAATCGCTGCCGAGTTTTACTCCGAATCCGAACTTGTTGACCTGACTCTTCCAATGGTCAAAAGCCTCTCCTATGGGTTGGTGGTTGGGGTCTCTCATTATACCCCTGAAGACATTGGCATAGTAGGCGTTGCAGCTCATCATAATAGACTCCTTGAGGTTCAGCGGGCTGCGGTGCCCGTGGCACCCCATTTTGCCGCCGGAGTAGTAGAAGCCCCTGGAGCAGGAAAACCTGGTTTCGGAATTTATTATGCCGTTCTGCTGGGCTATGAGGGCATTTGCGGTCTTGAAGACGCTGCCTGGAGGATAGGCGCTCATGACCGCCCTGTTGAACATTGGTTTGTATGGGTCTGCAAGCAGTCTGGAATATTCTTTCCTTATGTTGGAAAGGTCGTTTACGGTCAGCGACGGGGCCGATACTATGGCCAGAATCTCTCCGGTTGCCGGCTCTATTGCAACTATGCTTCCTACCTTGTTTTGCATCAGGGCTTCACCATATTGCTGGAGGGGGCCGTCTATGCTGGCTATGAGGTCTTTGCCAGGCTCTGCGGCCACATCGTATTCGCCGTTTCTAAAGCTTTGGCGGATGCGGTTGTGCACATCGCGGACCATAATATTGTAACCCTTTTTGCCTCTGAGCACATCCTCGTAGGAGCGTTCTATGCCGGTAATGCCCACATAGTCTCCTCTGCGATATTCGGGATTGTTTGCAAGGTAGGCGGAGTCGGCTTCGTTGATGTAGCCGTAAAGACTTGCTCCGGCTTCATAAGGATATATCCTTGCGGTTCTGCTTATGGCATAGAACCCCGGAAACTTATAGGCCTTTTCCGCATAATGACTGTAGGATGAGCCGGATACCTGTTTTACAAAGGTGAAGGTCTGATATCCTATCCGCCGGCGGTTTTCGCGGTAGTAGCTGAGCTTTTTCCTTACATCGTTCATGTCCAGGTGGAAGATGTTGCAGAAATCTACCGTGTCAAATTCCTTGAGGTCTATGGGGGTGACCATGATGTCGTATGTGGTCTTGTTGCCAACCAGGGTGTTTCCGTTGCGGTCTTTGATTTCTCCTCTGGCCGGATACTGAGTCTGGTACAGGAGGGCGTTGTTGTCTGCACTCACCTTGTAGTGCTCGTCTATAATCTGGAGCCAGAAGAGTCTGAAGGCAAGGCACAGGGCGGCAATTATGATGCCGGCCGTCAGAAGAATCTTCTTATCCATAGCTTTATGAGCAGATAGGCAATGGCGGTGTTTACAATAACATTCAGAACAATACGGAGCAGGATGTAGAGCCAGCCGGCAACTCCGGCTCCGTCTATCAGGACATAAGCCGTAAAGAACAGAAGGTAGCACAGGGCAAGAAGCACCACAAGCTTTCCGCTGCGGAATTCTCCGCTGTTCATGTTGAACTCGTCGGACTGGATGTCGTACCTTCTCATGGGCTCCGTTATCATGTTCTTGAAGGCTCCGGCCAAAGTGCAGCTTGCAGCGTTCAGGCCCAGTACTCCGTCAGAAAGGGCATCGGTCAGCAGCCCTATGGCAAACCCCAGGAGCATGACAATGTAAGTGCTTACGGAAGAGGGCAGTATCACCACAATAAGCGGAATTACAGCAATGTACAGAACGGGCCATACCGATATGAATTCACAGCACAGCAGCTGGAGAATCAATATGACTATGAACCCGTATATGTACTTGACCCAATCCATTACTTTTTAGCTGCCTCAGGTTTGAGAGAAGAAAGGGAGTCAATCTCGTTCTTGTATTGGTTGTTGAGTATTATCACATAGTCCAGCTTGGAAAAATCCTGAAGAAGTTCCACTTCAACTTTTTTGCTGGCTCCGTTCTCAATGGAGTAGGACAGGGCCGTGGCAATGGGAATGTCCGGAGGAAAGAACGAGGAGCTGCCGCTGGTATAGACAGTGTCGCCCTTTGTAACTTCCATGTTGATAGGAATTTCCGAAAGGGAGGCGCGGTAGATGCTTTTGCCGTCCCACTTGAGGCTTCCGGGAATCTGGCTTTGCCCGATTCTGGCGCTTATGGTCTGATTCATATTGAGCAGCGAGTGTACATAGCAGAAGTTTTTGCCCACGCCCCTGACTATACCCACCACTCCGCTTGGGGTAACAACTCCAAGGTCTTCGGTGATTCCGTCTTTCAGTCCCTTGTCCAGGACAAGATAGTTGTGTGTGGTGTTAACTGTGTTCTTGATAACCTTTGCCAGGGTGAAAGAAAAACCTGTCAGAGAAGAATCCCCTACATTGTTTTTAATCTGCACAGAAAGTTCGTTGAGCTTTTCCTGCCCCAGGTTCCGGATTATAAAGTTGCGGTAGATCAGATTCTGCTCCAGAAGCCTCTGGTTTTCTTCCTCCAGTTTTCTGTTGCTGCCAGTAAGGCCGGTATAGTTTTTTATGGCCGTGCTCTTTTCCCAGAAGAACGACTGGACAGAGCGTACTCCCTCCATGACCCTGCCCTTCTGTATTGTGCTGTTGTTTACAATCAGCAACATACAAACGGTTTCCAGGGCGGCGAACACCAGGAATTTTCCTATTGAGTTGTAAATCAGCGGAGGAAGTTTCATCTGCGGATTACCTCATCAGGTATGGGAGAGAGTGCCTCTTACTCAGATTCTTGAGGGCGGTGTTTGTACCGCGGGCTACAGCTCTGAGCGGATCCTCCGCTACATGGAAAGGTATCTTGAGCTTATCGCTGAGCCTCTTGTCCAAACCCCTGATAAGGGCTCCGCCGCCGCTGAGGTAGATGCCTTCCTTGACGATGTCGGCATAAAGCTCAGGCGGAGTCTGCTCCAGCACATTGATGATTGTGGTTTCTATTTTTGCAATGGATTTATCAAGGCAATGTGCTATCTCCATTGAAGATACGGGCACTTCTACCGGATAGGCAGTCATCAGGTTAGGACCTTTGGCAATATATGGCTCCGGCGGTGTTTCAAGGTCCGGAATGGCTGCGCCCACGGCAATCTTTATCTTTTCTGCAGTACTTTCGCCGATTTTTATGTTGTACTGCTGACGCAGATATTGCTGTATATCAGAGGTGAATACATCTCCGGCAACTTTCAGGCTCTCGTTCCATACTATGCCGCCCAGAGAAATTACAGCACATTCGGTAGTGCCGCCGCCTATATCTACAACCATGTGGCCGGACGGTTCTTCTACATTGAGTCCTATTCCGATGGCTGCTGCCATAGGTTCCAGAATTATGTAAACATCTCTGCCTCCGGAATGTTCGGCAGCATCCCTTACAGCCCTGGTTTCCACTTCGGTACTGCCGCTCGGAATTGCTATCACAATCTTCAGGTTGGGGGAGAACAGAGAAGCTCTCTTGCTGTTTATCATTTTGATGAAACCCCTGATCATGTGTTCCGCGGCCTGGAAGTCTGCAATTACTCCGTCTTTCATTGGCCTGATAGTCTTGATGTTGGGGTTGGTCTTTCCCTGCCACAAAGAAGCCTCCTTGCCTATGGCCATAGGCTTTTTGGTGTTGACATCTATCGCTATGATAGAAGGTTCATCGACCACGATCTTGTCTTTCTGGAAGATAACGGTATTGGCCGTTCCGAGGTCGATTGCTAGTTCTTGGGTTAAAAATGAAAATGCCATATTGCTAAAAGTCTGTTTTCAGTGTTTAAAGTGTCTTGTTCCCGTCATTACCATTGCCATGTTGTGTTGGTTGCAGAAGTCTATGCTTTCCTTGTCGCGGATGGAGCCACCCGGCTGGATAACTGCCATTATGCCGTTTTCAAAGGCAATCTTTACGCAGTCGCCGAAGGGGAAGAAGGCATCTGATGCCATGACCGCACCGTCTGTGCTGAAGCCGAAGCTGTGGGCCTTGGCTATGGCCTGCCTGAGAGCATCCACTCTGGAAGTCTGGCCTACGCCGCTGCCTATCAGTTGACGGTCTTTTACAAGAACAATGGCATTGGACTTGGAGTGCTTGACCAGTTTGTTGGCAATCAGAAGGTCTTCTATGTCTTCTTTGCGTACGGGGGTTTGGGTGCAGACGGTAAGGTCTTCCTCCGTTTCTGTCTTGCAGTCTCTTTCCTGAACCAATACTCCGCCGAGCAAAGACCTGAATTTCAGGGCCGGAAGGGTGGAATTGCCGTTGACCAGCAGTATGCGGTTCTTTTTGACCCGGAGAACCTCCAGGGCTTCTTCTGAGTAGGATGGGGCTATGCAGACTTCAAAGAAGAGGCCGCCCATCTTTTCCGCCAGCTCTTTTTCCACGCTCCGGTTGCAGGCTATTATTCCGCCGAAAGCCGATACCGGATCTCCGGCCAAAGCCTTGTCCCAAGCCTGCAAGATGTTTTCGTCCGTTGCGCAGCCGCAGGCGTTGTTGTGCTTTATGATGGCCACCGCAGGGGCAGAAAAATCGCTGATGAGTTCTATGGCCGCCTCTACGTCAAGCAGGTTGTTGTGAGAAAGTTCCTTGCCGTGAATCTGGGTAGGAAGAGACTCTGAGTTACCAAAATAGCAACCCTTCTGGTGGGGGTTTTCGCCATATCGGAGGACCTTTGCCCTGTTGTGGAAAACTCCGAAAGCCGCGGCCTGGACATTGCCGTTCAGCCAGTTGAATATTGCGCTGTCGTATGCAGAAGAAACTTCGAAGGCAAGCGTTGCAAGATATTGGCGCTGACTGAGGCTGGTTGCACATCCGTTTTCTTCCAGAGCCGAAAGCAGAAAGCCGTACTGGTCTTTGGAGGAAACTATGGCCACGTCCTGATAATTTTTGGCGGCGGCTCGTATCAGAGATATTCCGCCTATGTCTATCTTTTCTATTATTTCCTGCCTTGAGGCCCCCTTTGCAACATATTCCTCAAAGGGATAGAGGTCAACCACCACAAGGTCTATGGGATAGATGGACCATCTGCCGAACTCTTCCATATCCGCAGGATTGCCCCTGCGGCCCAGGATACCGCCGAATATGGCCGGGTGCAAGGTTTTGACCCTGCCTCCCAGTATGGACGGATAGCCTGTAAGGTCTTCAACGGCGGTGACCTTTATTCCGTTTTCCTTCAGGAAAGCGGCGGTGCCACCGGTGGAAATGATCTCTACATCGCTGAGGAGTAGTTTTTTGGCTATATCAAGTATTCCGTCTTTATGAAAAACCGATATCAGTGCTCTTTTAATCTGCTTCACGACAATACTTTTTGACCAACCACAAATTTAAGCAAAAAGGACAAATATTTTATAATTTTGTACTGCTAAAAAATGACAAATGAAATATTACGCCGTAATAACCGCAGGGGGTGTGGGAAAGAGGATGAAGTCCAAAACTCCTAAGCAGTTTCTTGACCTTGACGGAAAACCGATATTGCTCAGGACAATAGAACTGTTTACGAATTTGGATATGGATGTTGAAATAGTTCTTGTCCTTCCTCCCGGCCATGTGGAAATCTGGAAAGACTATTACAACCGCCACGGCCTCATTTTTCCTCACACGATAGTCACCGGTGGAATAACCCGTTTCCACTCCGTAAGGGCTGCGCTGGACATTATTCCGGACGGAGCGGTTGTGGCCGTACACGACGGCGTCAGGCCTATAGTTCCGCAGAGCCTTATAACGGAACTCTTTACCTATCCCCTCAGTCAGGACTGCGCGGGCGTAATTCCTGCGGTTCCGGTAGTGGAGTCTATGCGGCAGAAAACGGTGGATGCAAACGGGGTGCAGACCGGAACTCGGCCGGTTACCAGAGAAGACTATCTGCTTGTGCAGACTCCGCAGGTATTTGACTCAACCCGCCTTAAGCTTGCGTATAAAAAACCGTACTCTCCAAACTTTACGGATGATGCAACCGTAATGGAGAGCAGCGGCTATAAATTCGACATCATAGAAGGCAGCAAGTTCAACCTCAAGATAACCACCAGGGATGACCTCAAGTTTGCCAACCTCCTGCTGAGAGAGTTTTAGTTCTTTTTCCTGGAACCTTTCTTCTCTTTTCTGTGATATCCTTTTTCCTCCGGATGGTCCTTTACCCAGACCTGTCTTTCAATAGCCTGATCCAGAGATACGAGGGTTTCTGTGTCCTGTACACTTGGAATGTTCTGGATTGTGTTGATCAGGATGTCCAGAAGGTGATCGTGGTTGAAGCAGTACATCTTCAGGAGGAGAGTATGTCTTCCGGTTACAAAATGACACTCCACAACCTCAGGAATTTTTCTGAGGGCTTCTATGACTTCCGGATACTTGTTAACAGGAGAAAGGTTTACCTCCACAAAAGCGCAAACATCCAGACCCAGAGTTGCCGGTTTTACCAGCAGGCGCGATCCGGTTATGATTCCAAGAGACTCCATCTTTTTGAATCTCTGATGAATAGCCGCTCCGGAAACTCCACATTCACGGGCAATTTCCAAGAATGGGGTTCTGGCATTTTTGACCAGGGCTGACAGAATTTTCTGGTCGGTCTCGTCGATTTGATATTTTGCCATATAGACTGATTTTAGGGTTATTCTTTCCTACACCACAAAAATATAAAAAAATAACCTTTGTATCAAAATATATTAAAAAATGTTAGGAGTTTTGGCCCTAAGAGGCTAAATCGAGTTCAGCCGGTTGTAGTAATACAGCCACCGCAGCGGAACCTGACCGTCGCAGGCGGTGTTGTAATCGGCTACAGTACAGGCTACTAGCTCGGTTGAGTTTTTCTTGATCAGAGGTATTTCCATCCACCAGCGGCCGGTTGCGGCGCTCATTATGAATGTAAGTGTATCGCCGTGGGTGGAAAAATCTACAATCTTATGCTCGAACTGGCTGCCGAGCCTTCCTTTCCGGCGGGCTGTCTGGGGGTCTTCCTTAATGTTGTTGGCCACGGCGTCTGCTATGTGCCAGGCCGTCTGTGCTGCCAGATTGATGCAAACCTCCGGCGCAGACTTTGCCGGAATTCCGTAAATGAACACGGCCTTTAGGTTGCAGGAAAATCCGATATATCTGGCAATCTGGCATATCTCGTTGGAAAATAAACCGTTGGGGTTGACATTCCGGCTCCAGGGATAGTCTGCATGCTTTACGCTGGTCATATCAACAAATACATACTTGACGTTTCTGAGCAGGGGCTCGCTAACGCTCATGTCGTCTCTGAGCGAACCAAGATGTAAGGTTTCAAATCCGCAGCTGTTGAGCGCCGTTTCCATTTCCGGAAAGAAGAGGTACTTCTGAACTCCTATGATTGAGAATGTCTTCTGCTTCCTGATTTTTTCTATCAGTCCGGAAGGTATGGGATTTCCGGAAGAAATCAGCGCACTGGGCATGCTCCTTGTCAGATGCAAGGTTTCCAGATCCGGAAAATCTTCTCCGCAGAAGACCACATCCACCTCTTCCTGAGAGGTTTTGCGCCCCTTCGGCTTCTTTGGTTTTGAGATGTATTCTTCAAGGGTGCAGACCGTTGTCTTTTCCATTCCCTTGGAGACGGGGTAGAGTGCCCCGTAGGCGTCTTTTACCTTCAGATTTTCCATGACGGTGTCTTTTATCTGGCTTTGGAGCTGCGTTTTGCGGGGCTCTTTTTAGTATTTGTGGCTTCGGTGTTGGAGATTATGTTCATGCAGTCTTCCAGCGTAAGGTCTGAAGCGGCCTTTGCTCCCCGTCCGCGCGGTATCTTGTAGTTGCCGCCGGCATGTTTGAGGTATGGGCCGTACCTTCCGTTGATAATCTGGATGTCTTGTGGGGCAAATTCCTTTATTACGCTTTTTTCCGCCGCCAGCTCCTTTGCCTTTATGAGTTCTTCTGCCTGAGTCAGGTTTATGGTATAAGGGTCCTGGCCTTTGGAGAGCGAAAAGAATTTGCCGTCGTATTTAATGTAGGCCCCAAACCTTCCTATGGCACTTGTAACTTCCTTTCCTTCAAGGGTTCCTACCACTCTTGGGAGGTCAAAGAGCTTAATGGCTTCCTCCAGGGTGATGGTTTCTATGGACTGGTCTTTCCTCAGCGATGCAAACATTTTCTGAGGGTCGTCCGAAGCTCCTTTCTGGGCCAGGGGACCGAATTTGCCGAGTCTGACATATATGGTCTTTCCGTCTTTCGGATCTGTTCCCAGTTCCCTTTCGCTGTTTACATGAGTGCGTTCCTGATTCTGCTGCTCCACAGTCTTGTGGAAGGGCGAGTAGAACGATGCCATGAGCTCGGTCCAGGGCAGCTTGCCTTCCGCTATACGGTCAAAGTCTTCTTCTATCCTGGCCGTAAAGCCGTAGTCCATAATATCGCCGAAATTCTCTTCAAGATAATGGGTTACAACGGTACCCATATCCTGCGGAAAGAGTTTGTTCTTTTCTGCGCCGGAGGTTTCGGAAACGGTGGACTGAGAAATTTTTCCTTCTCCGGCATTGGATGTGGGATTGCTCAGGGTGAGTTTTATTACGCTGCGTTTTGTTCCGGGTCTGGAGTCCTTGACCACATATCCCCTCTTGCTGGTGATGGTTGTAATCGTAGGGGCATAGGTGCTCGGCCTTCCTATTCCGAGTTCCTCCATCTTCTTTACCAATGATGCTTCGGAATAGCGTGGCGGCTTTGGGGTGAACTTCTGTACGGCTTCAATTTCGGAGGCCTGGAGAATCTGACCCGTCTTCAGGTTGGGCAGAATCTGAGCAGCAGATTCGTCTTCAGGCTCGTCGTCACGGCCTTCGATGTAAAGTTTCAGGAACCCGTCAAAGAGAATCTTTTCGCCTTCGCAGATGAACTTTTCCTGAAACTTGTCGGCCGAAATGGAAACGGTTGTCTTTTCCACTTTGGCGTCGGCCATCTGAGAGGCTACGGCACGTTTCCAGATGAGTTCATAGAGTTTCTTTTCTGCAGCGGTGCCGTTTATGGTTTTGTTTGAGGCGTAGGTAGGACGTATGGCCTCGTGGGCTTCCTGGGCTCCCTTGCTGTGCGTATGGAACTGTCTGACCTTGGAATACTGTGCTCCGTAATTATCTATGATAGCCTGCTTTATGGTGTTAATTGCCAGAGAAGACAGGTTGGTGGAATCTGTTCTCATGTAGGTAATCAGACCGTTTTCGTAAAGGCTCTGGGCCACTCTCATCGTCTGCGAAACCGAGAACCCGAGCTTGCGTGCCGCCTCCTGCTGCAGGGCCGAAGTGGTAAACGGCGGAGCCGGATATCTGACGGCTTCCTTTTCTTCAACCGAAGATATGCTGAAGGTGCATCCACTGTTGCATTTTTGGAGGAACAAGGCAGCATTGTCAACATCTGCCGGCCTCTTTTCCAAGGTGGCGTTCAGGTTCACATTGCCCTTTTGCCCAACCGGATGGAACAGACCCCTGACGCTGAAATATGGCGACGGGTTGAACTGCTGGATTTCTCTTTCGCGGTCAACAATCAGCCTTACGGCCACAGACTGAACCCTTCCGGCAGACAGACCTTTGCCCACCTTCCTCCAAAGTACCGGAGAAAGTTCAAAGCCTACGATTCTGTCCAATACCCTTCTTGCCTGCTGGGCGCTTACAAGGTTGAGGTCAACCTTTCTGGGATGCTGCACGGCGTTCAATATAGCGTCTTTTGTAATTTCGTGGAATACAATCCTTTGAGTGTTTTCGTCTTTCAGACCCAGATTGTGCTGGAGATGCCATGCAATGGCCTCTCCTTCACGGTCTTCATCAGATGCAAGATATACGGTTTCGGCTTTTGCGGCCAGAGCCTTGAGTTCGCTTACAACTTTTTTCTTTTCGGCGGGAACCTGATACTTTGGCTTGAAGCCGTTTTCTATGTCGATACCCAGCGAAGTCTTTGGCAGGTCACAGATGTGACCGAAACTCGATTTTACGGTATATCCTTTGCCCAGGAACTTTTCTATGGTCTTGGCCTTGGCCGGAGACTCTACTATGACTAATTTCTCTCCCATATTTCTCCTTTTGTTTCAAAAGCGGTGCAAAGTAAATCATTAACTCCCATTTATTCCAAATTTTTATTTGTATTTTTGTTTTTCCAAGAGATGAAATTATGAAAATAAAAAATAGGAAACGTTTTGTAAAGTGGCTGTGGCTCATCGTGTTCAGTCCTGTCATATTGGTGCTCCTGACCCTCTTTATGGTTTGGATATTCGCCGATATCCCGTCTTTTGAGGAATTGGAGGATCCTCAGAGCAACCTTGCAACCCAGATCATCGCTGAGGACGGAACTCTTCTGAATACCTACCACATTGAGAACCGTTCATATTCCAACTACGAGGAGCTGTCGCAGAACCTGAAAGATGCGCTGGTTGCAACTGAAGACGCCAGATTCTACCAGCACAGCGGTGTGGACGGAAAGAGCCTTGTCAGAGTTGCCGTAAAGAGTATTGCCATGGGGAACCGGGCCAGCGGCGGAGGCGGAAGTACACTCAGCCAGCAGCTTGCAAAAAGCCTTTTCCCCAGAGACCAGGGCGCCGGCAAAATCAAGCTCATCCTGACAAAGTTCAAGGAGTGGATTACTGCCATAAAACTTGAAAGAAGCTATACCAAGGAAGAAATCATGAGCATGTATCTGGATGCCGTCTTCTTTGGAAGAAACGCATACGGAATAAAGAGTGCATCTTCTACCTTCTTCGGCAAACTGCCCAAAGACCTCAATGTAGAAGAAGCCGCCCTGCTTGTGGGTATGGTAAACAAGCCCACAAAGTATAACCCCGTACGCAATCCGGAACAGTCGCTGCAGAGGCGCAACCATGTTCTCAAGCAGATGAACAAGTACGGCTATCTGACAGACGCTCAGTATGATTCCATAGTGAAGCTTCCTATTGTACTGGCATCCAAGGGCGATGTTGACGTGTCAAACGGTCAGGCTCCTTATTTCAGAGACATGCTCAAGAGGCTCATGAGTGCAAACAAGCCCGTCCGGTCCAAATATACGGACATGAACCAATACAGCCAGGATTCTGCCTCGTGGCACGACAACCCTCTGTACGGTTGGCTGAACAAGAATTTCAAGCCGGACGGCAGCAAATACGAACTGGAAAAGGACGGCCTGAAAATATATACTCCGCTGAACGGAAAGATGCAGCGCTATGCCGAGCAGGCTGCTGTGGAGCATCTGAAATATCTCCAGCCTCAGTTCAACGAAGACCTCAAGTACCGCCGTCATTACCCCTTTGCAGACGGCACACCCGAAAACGTAATAGAATCGCTGATGAAAAGAGCCCGCCGCTGGTCTGACCGGTACAAGAACATGAAGGAGGCAGGGTTCAGCGACAGCGAAATAGACGCCAGTTTTGATGTTAAGACAAAGATGAGAGTATTTTCATGGAATTCAAAGGGTTACATAGACACTACCATGACTCCGGACGATTCCATAAAATACTTCAAGTCTTTCCTGAGGACGGGGCTTATGGCCATAGAGCCTGAGACCGGCTATGTGAGAGCCTATGTGGGAGGAGCCAACTACAATTACTTCAAGTATGATCAGGTTATGCAGGGCCAGAGGCAGGTTGGAAGTACCTTCAAACCTTTCCTTTACACTCTGGCAATGCAGGAGGGCTACACTCCGTGCGACGTTACCGTAAATCAGCCTCAGTCCTTTGTCATAGGCAACAATGTCTGGACTCCCAAAGGCGGAGGCAACGGAGCTACAGTTACCCTCAGATGGGGCCTCATGACATCCAATAACAATGTGTCGGCCTATCTGATGAGGCAGTTCGGGCCTGAGGCTCTGGTACGCATGGCTCACAACATGGGTCTGAAATGTTATCTTGAACCCGTATATTCTCTTTGTGTGGGCAGCGCAGATGTTCCGGTGTATCAGATGGTAAGCGCTTACAATACCTTCCCCAGCAAAGGAGTGTTCGTGGAGCCACAGTTTGTTATCAGGATAGAGGACAAGAACGGAAGGGTATTGACCAATTTTGCTTCGCGCAAGAGAGAGGCCATAGGCGAAAACACGGCCTACACCATGGTTCAGATGATGAGGGGAGTTGTAGATGGCGGAACCGGCTCCAGGGTAAGGCGTTACATAACCGGTGGAGAGATTGCGGGCAAGACCGGAACCACTAACGACAACTCTGACGGTTGGTTCATAGGCTATGTGCCAAGGCTTACGGTTGGCGTATGGGTAGGGGCCGAAGACCGTCAGGTTCATTTCCGTTGGACCGGCCAGGGTCAGGGCGCAAGCGTGGCCCTGCCTATATGGGCTATCTTTATGAAGAAAGTTCTGGCCGACCCTTCTACCGGAATATCGGTTAACGATAGTTTTGCAAAGCCCAGCGGCTACAGTATGGATTGCGTAAATACCACAGCCACCGAAGAATATCCTGACGACAACTTCATAGAAGAAAACTGAAAAGTCATATCCAAAGTCAAGAACAGATGAAAAACATAGCAGTGGTTTGCGGAGGAGATTCCTCCGAGCGAGAAGTGAGTATAAATTCCGCATTGAATGTACTTCTTAACATAGACCGCAACAAGTTCAATCCACGTCTGGTTTTTTTGGAAGGCACAAAATGGTTTGTGGTTTCATCCGATGCCTCCACGCCCGCCAAAGTTCTTGAGCATCAAAATGCCAGCCTTGTAGATAAAAACAGTTTTTCCTTTTTCTGCCAAGAGCAGGGCAAGGAGGAAAAGTTTGACGCAGCCCTCATTATGATTCACGGAACTCCGGGCGAAAACGGGCTGTTGCAGGGCTATCTTGAGATGCAGGGCGTTCCCTTTACCACCTGTTCGTCTTTTGTTTCGGCTATAACCTTTGACAAACATTCCTGCAAGAGGTTCCTTGACTTTGCCGGCGTAAAGATGGCTAACGATGTTTTCATCAGCCGCAACAGGCCTTATTCGCTGAGAGAAATCATACGTCAGGTAGGCCTTCCGATGTTTGTCAAGCCAACCGTAGGCGGCAGCAGTTTCGGGGTAACAAAGGTAAAGGATGAGGGGGCTCTCCAGCAGGCCATAGACAATGCTTTCTGTGAGTGCGGTACCATCCTGGCGGAAGAGGCCATAAGCGGAAGGGAGATGACCTGCGGCGTTTACAAATTCCAGGGAAGAATCTGCGCACTTCCTGTAACGGAGATAGTTACAGGCCGTGAGTTCTTTGACTATCAGGCCAAGTACCTTGGAGAAAGCCAGGAAATCTGCCCGGCGGAGATAACGCCCGCCCTGAGTGCAAAAATCCAGAATCTGAGTGAACGGATATACTCCTACATGGGTTGCAGGGGAATAGTCCGCATGGATTACATAGTAACAGAAAACGAAGATATTTATTTCCTTGAGGTAAACACAGTTCCCGGCATGACAGAAATGAGCCTGGTTCCTAAAATGCTCTTGGCTGCCGGAATTGGCATCAAAGATTTTATAACCAGCCTCATAGAAGAATCTTTTGTAAAAAGATAAATTACTAACGAATCAGAACAACAATATGGAACTACCTTTTGCAGAATCTTGGAAAATAAAAATGGTTGAGCCTATGCGCCGCTCCACTTTTGAGGAAAGGAAGAAGTGGCTGGAAGAGGCTCATTACAATGTATTTCAACTCAAGGCCGAACAAGTCTATATAGACCTTCTCACCGACAGCGGAACCGGAGCCATGAGCGACCGTCAGTGGGCGGAACTCATGCTCGGCGACGAGAGTTATGCCGGAGCCTCTTCTTTCTACAAGTTTGAGGCTGTGGTAAAGAAGATATTCGGGATGAACTATGTGATTCCCACACATCAGGGTAGAGCCGCCGAAAACGTACTCTTCTCCTATCTTGTCAAGGAAGGCAACGTGGTTCCGGGCAATGCCCATTTTGATACCACAAAGGGCCATATTGAAAGCCGCCATGCCAAGGCCATAGACGTTACAACAGACGAAGCCAAGGATACCCAGAAAGAGGTGCCTTTCAAGGGCAATGTATCTTTGGAAAAACTGGAGAAAGTGCTGGCAGAAAACAAAGGCAATGTGCCGTTCATGGTGCTGACCGTAACAAACAACACCGTTGGCGGCCAGCCTGTGTCCATGAAGAACATCAAGGAAACCTGCGCTCTTTGCCACAGATACGGAGTGCCGGTAGTGGTTGACAGCGCGCGCTTTGCCGAGAACGCCTATTTCATCAAGACCCGCGAAGACGGCTATCAGGACAAGACCATAAAGGAGATAGCCCTTGAAATGTACTCCGAGGCCGACGCCATGACCATGTCGGCAAAGAAAGACGGTCTTGTGAACATGGGCGGATTCATAGCAACCAACCGCAAGGAATGGTTTGAGGGAGCAAAGCTGTATTGCATTCCGTTTGAAGGTTATGTAACTTACGGAGGTATGAACGGCAGAGACCTGAACGCTTTGGCGCAGGGCCTTATGGAAAACACTGAGTTTGACATGCTCGACACCAGAATCCGTCAGGTTCAGTATCTGGCAAGCCTGCTGGACGGATATGGAATTCCTTACCAGAGGCCGGCCGGCGGACATGCCATATTTGTAGATGCAGACAAGGTGCTTACGGAAATTCCTAAGGAAGAGTTTCCGGCTCAGACTCTGACCTGCGAACTCTATCTTGAGGCCGGCATCCGTGCCTGTGAAATCGGTTACATGCTGGCAGACAGAGACCCTGTTACAAGGGAGAACCGCTTCGGAGGCCTGGACCTGCTGAGGCTGGCCATCCCCAGAAGGGTATATACCGACAACCACATGAAGGTCATAGCCGCTGCCCTAAAGAATGTTTACGACCGCCGCAACAGCATAACCCGCGGAGTGGCCATAGAATGGGAAGCACCCCTGATGCGCCACTTCACCGTTCAGCTCAAGAGGCTCGGATGACGGTAAGGGAGTTCATAGAAGATTGCAGGAAAAGGCTGCTTCCGCTCTACGACGAAAAGGAAGCGGCCTCTCTTGCATCCCGTGCCCTTGAAGATATCTTCAACATCTCCAGAACAAAGCAGCTCACATATCCGAATTACCCCATCGGCCCGAACTACGTTCCCGATTTGTCAATAACTCCGGAGCAGGTTATTGACCGCCTCTGCTCAGGAGAACCCGTGCAGTACATTGCCGGTTTCGAGTATTTCTGCGGGAGCAAGTTCAGGGTGGGCCCTGGAGTCCTGATTCCAAGACCGGAAACAGAGGAACTGGTCAATCTCATACTCAGCGATTTGGACGGCCTGAAAGAGCGGCATGGCATAAATCCTTACAAGATATTTGACGTCTGCACCGGCAGCGGCTGCATTGCCTGGACCTTGCAGGACAGATTATCAAAACAGACAGAGGTTGAAACCTACGGGTGCGACATTTCTGAAGAGGCCGTCAGATATGCAAGACACCAAGGTATTGGCACAAACAACCTTATGCCCCACACGAGCCGGTTTCCCATGTTCTTGAAATATGACGTCCTGAACGGAGATCTTAACATGCTCAAATCCTTTATCGGAAAGCTGGATGTAATAGTCTCCAACCCTCCTTACATCGCTGAGAAAGAAAAGGAACAGATGCACAGAAATGTGCTTGATTTTGAACCTGCAGAGGCCCTCTTTGTTCCTGATGACAATCCTCTTGTTTTCTATGAAAGAATTGCCGGCATGGCCAAGGAACTTCTCAGGCCGGGCGGTCTTCTATACTTTGAAATCAACCCTCTGTTTGCTGAAGGTCTAAAGACCTTGCTTGAGGAAGAGGGGTTCAAATCCATACATTTCTCAAAAGACCTTGCAGGTAGGCAAAGATTCCTCACTGTTAAGCAAAACCTTCCCAACCAATAGTCAATAACTTGGTGTTAGCAAGAAATATTACAATTGCCGACCTTAGCGAGAAGCGTATCCGTAACGCTGTGCGTGGTGGCATAACAGGAGGTCGCATTAATGCATCAGCTGAGAAATACCAATATAATTCCGATGAGAATAAAAATGTAAATAATGACAGTGATGGCGGTAGTGGCGGTAGTTTGGCAGTAGCTAAACGCACATTGGAACGTAATCTCGCTGACTTGCAGAAAAAGGGCATTCTTTGCCGTACAGGTAACACAAGTGCAGGTAGGTGGATGTTATTGAAAGAAAGCAAGTGAAGAGACTGAGACCTTAGGTCAGAGTAATAAAGTAAGAGTCCAGCTTCATGGAGGGGGCGATGGGCGGACTGGTGGTGCGGTCGATAGGACTGACAAGGGCGAAAGCCAACGTGGCGATGACCTGCCTGGTGTACAACGTGTTCCGGTTCATACAGATCCGGCAAAAAAGCTTCCCGTCCTGAAAAACAGGTTCGAGACGGACGGGAAGGAAATAAAACTAACAAAAAATAGAACCTACCTATAGAAAGTCGTCAGGTACAACTTGCCGTCTGCGGCAGTTGTTCGGAATTTCCGAACAACCAGTTCACGCTCAAGTACGCCCTCTTCGAATATGTGTTCCCCAATGTGCTTGATATTTTCATCCACGATGTTCGTGGTCTGCATGTTCAGTTTATCCATGTTTTTTAGGCGTTATACTTTAGACGTTTGCATTTTTCTTGACCCGCTTTACCGTATGCTTTATCTTTCCTATCAGGAAGTTCAGTTCAAGTGTTGACTCCGTTTCCGATGTTTCCAAATCTGGCATGACAATATCAGAAAGCACTTCGCCGAAATGCTGCATCTTGCTGTTCTGAAGTTTTTTGTCGGTCTCCTTATGCAGTTCCTTGAGTTCGCGTTTCAGTGTTCTTACCTTTGCAAAGGTCTCAATGATGGCAAAGGTCACATCTACGGCTCTACTGCTTTTCAGCACTGTTGCCAACATATAAAGCCCTTTTTCGGTAAACACCTTCGTCTGCGCCCTGCTCTTGTTGGAAACTTTTGTAGTCGAAATTTTCGACCGCAAATCGGCCTTTTCCTCTTGAGAGATGGCAAACATATAGTCTTCCGGGAATTTCTCGGGATTGTTCTTTACGGCTTCATTTACCCTGCGGGTCTCAACACCATAGAGAAAAGCCACATCGGCATCACTGATGACAGGTGTCTCACGTATAGTGACTATACTGTTGTTCACTTCCGTAATGAGAGCCGGCTGTAGATTGCTTGATTTTGTCATAGTTCTCTCGTTTGGTTCTTTATGTTTATCCATATATAGTTGTTCTTTTAATTTCAGTGGAGAAGTCTGTATTTGTTTATTCCTGGAAGATGTCTTTGACTATCTGGGGAATGGAAGCGGCACGGATGACCTTGATCTTGCGGTGCTGCTTTTCTTCCTTTTGGCTGTAGGCGGAGATGTAGATTCTCTCAAAGCCAAGTTTTTCTGCCTCAGCGATTCTTCTTTCCACCTGTGAAACAGGGCGGATTTCTCCACTCAGGCCGACTTCTGCGGCAAAAGCGTATTTCTGGTTTACGGAAACGTCAAAGTTGGATGAAAGGATGCTCATGATGATGGCAAGGTCGCACGCCGGATCGGCTACTTTAATTCCTCCGGCGATGTTCAGGAACACATCCTTTGCACCTATCTTGAAGCCCACTCTCTTTTCAAGGACGGCAAGCAGCATGTTCAGCCTTCTTACGTCGAAGCCGGTGGCTGATCTCTGAGGAGTTCCGTAGGCGGCGGTTGACACCAGAGCCTGCACTTCAATCAGCAGTGGGCGAGTTCCGTCGAGTGTTGCTGCAACGGTGCTGCCGCTGAGCGATTCTTCGTGGGTGGAAATGAACATTTCACTGGGGTTGAGGACTTCTCTGAGTCCGGTTCCGGTCATCTCATACACAGCCAGTTCTCCGGATGCTCCAAAGCGGTTCTTGATGCTCCTTAGGATGCGGAAGGAATGTCTTGTGTCGCCCTCAAACTGAAGCACTACATCCACGATGTGCTCCAGGACCTTTGGACCGGCTATGGTGCCGTCTTTTGTAATGTGTCCGATAACGATTACGGGGGTGTTGGTTTCTTTTGCAAACCTCAGAAGAGAAACGGCACATTCCTTGACCTGCGATACGCTTCCGGCAGAAGATTCTACGGCTGTGGAGAATATGGTCTGGACGGAGTCTATAATCATCAGGTCTGGCTGTATGGATTTTGCTTGCTCCAGGATGTTGTCAAGAGATGTTTCCGGAAGTATGAAGCAACCGTCATGTATGCCGCCCAGCCTCTCAGCTCTCATCTTAATCTGGCGGGCGCTCTCTTCACCTGATACATAGAGAGTTTTAAGACTTGAGTCAGAAAGCGGAATCTGGAGGCTGAGGGTGGATTTTCCTATGCCGGGTTCTCCTCCGATAAGCACCAGAGAACCCTTGACCATGCCGCCTCCCAATATCCGGTCAAGTTCGCTCAGGTTGCTTTTCTCATCCGTTAGCGAAGAGAGCCTCAGCCTTTCCTCCTTTCCGCTGGAATCTATCTGGGAAAGTTTCAGCGGCCGGGCACTTGTTGCCGAGGAAGAGAAACTGTTGGAAGTGGAACCCTCCCTGCTGACTACTTCTTCCACCATAGTGTTCCATTGCCCACAGGAGGGGCACTGCCCCATCCATTTAGGACTCTCATAACCGCAGTTTGAGCAGAAAAACGCTTTCTTGACTTTTGCCATATCTTTTGTTTTAAATGCGGAGTTAAAGATAGTGCAATTTTGCCTGTCTGCCCGAAAATATGTTATATTTGTAAGAGGCAACAGCCATGGATTATCGGCTGTTTTGTCCAAAATGTTTATTTGCTTATGGTTATGAAACGTTTTCTTTTTTCAGCGGTTTTGGCCCTCGGCCTTGCGGCACCGCTTTTTGCACAGAATGAAGACCTTGTAAGGAAGATTGACGAATATGCCCTTCAGGTTAAGGATACATGGCAGCTTCCGGGGTTTGCAATGGCTGTAAGTCTGGACAACCAGATTATCTTCAAGAAGGCTTATGGAGTTAAGGAACTCCGCCCGGCAGACGGTGTGGGCTTTGCCGGTGTGAGGTTTGATGAGTGTAAGATGACCCAGGCCGGTGTGGTGCCAGTTGTAAACAAGCCGGGGGAACCCATAGACACAAAGACTATGTTCCAGATAGCGTCTGTAAGCAAGTCGTTTACGGCAACGGTTATGGCGCAGCTGGTAGAAGAGGGTAATTTCAGGTGGACCGATACCGTAAAGAAGCTCCTGCCGGATTTTCAAATGTTCAAAGACAATCCTTATGTTACGGAGAACATGCTGGTAAGAGATGCTCTGCTCCATGCTACAGGGCTTGTAGATGAGGCCGGGACATATTTCGGATGCCTGGGCTACGACCGAGACGAAACCTACAGTCTTCTGGGGCTTCTGAAACCCGGGTTCAGTTTCCGTTCGGGCTATGATTACAACAACATAACCTTTGTGGTGTGTTCAAAACTCATAGAAAAATTTACCGGCAAGAGCTGGGAGGAAAATGTCCGTGAAAGGGTGTTCAAACCCATAGGAATGACCTCTTCCACAATGAATGCAGACGGATTTGCATCGTGCAAGAATGTGGTAACTCCACACGACTACACATACATAGGCGGCGGAAAGGCTGCCACCCTTCCGCTCTACGGCGATGAGCAGGCTCTGAACTGGCTGACGGTCATAGGTCCTGCCGGAAGCATAGTTTCAAATGTGGAGGACCTTGTAAGATATGCCCAGTTCCACTGCAACAACGGCTACATAGTTAACCGCAACAAAAAAGGCAATGTCAAGGACACCACATTCATTATGCCACGCAGGGCAATGCTTCCGCTGCACCGCGGCTACACGGTTGTAAGCCAGGATTCCTCTATGATGAGGCTTTACGGAATGTGCTGGTTCATAGAGCAGAACCACGATTACAAACTGTATTTCCATACAGGAACTTCATGGGGAATAACAGCCATCTGCTACTATGTTCCGGAACTCAAGCTGGCGGGTTGCTGCCTCTTCAACTGCGAAGTAGGCTCGCTGCCGCGTTATGCTATAATGCGCCGGGTAATAGACCTGGTACGCGGAGCAGCCGAACCTCTCAGAGACTACAACACAGAATACTGGAACGATTATACCAAGTCAAGAGAAAAGGCTATTGCTGAGGAAAATGCAAAGCCTAAACCAGAATTTGTTCCTGAGGTAGAAGACAACAGCATTTTTGCCGGAACGTATGTCAAGGAACGGCCCTTCTACGATATTGTAATAACATGCCAAGACGGAAAACTATTCTGGCAGCCGTCCAAATATCTGGACAACCCCCAGTGGAAGAAACCGCTCAAGCACAAGAGCGGCAACACGTACAACTTCCGTTCGGACGGAAGGGGATTTGATGTAACGTTTAAGGTTCAAGACGGCAAAGTTGTGGGTCTGGATCAGCAGTTTGGAGAAAGAGAAGAAAGAACCTTCGGAGGCTGGACAAGAAAATAAAATCAGATACAGATATGAAAACACTTTTCAAGACAACAGTTCTGATGGCAGCCTTGCTGCTTTGCCTTCCGGCTGCCTCTCAGACCCAAAAGCCCGTAATAGGCGTGTCATGTTCCATAGACGGAAGTACAGTAGAAGTGGGAATGACCTACATCAAGAGCGTAAGAAATGCCGGAGGAATTCCTTTTGTTATTCCACTGGCAACTTCCGAAGCGGAGATAGACGAGTACCTTGATCATATAGACGGCCTTGTGATGACAGGCGGCGAGGATGTGAGTCCTCTGCTGTTCGGTCAGGAGCCGAGCCGTTTCCTGGGCGAAGTTGTGCCCGACAGAGATATCTATGACATTACCCTGATACGCAAAGCCGTCAAAAGAGGTATTCCCATACTTGGAATCTGCAGGGGAGAGCAGAGCCTGAACATTGCCATGGGCGGCGATCTCATACAGGATATTCCATCTGAAGTTACCGGAGCCATACAGCATAGGCAGAACGCCCCGAGATCTTACGGCAGCCATACGATAAACATAGTCAAAGGCTCCTTGCTGCATAAGCTTTTGGGTGTTGACAATATAGCCGTAAACTCTTTCCACCATCAGGCCTGTGGAAAGATAGCCCCCGGCTATAAGGTAACGGCAACTGCTCCGGACGGAGTTGTAGAAGCCATTGAGAGCGCAGACGGCAAGTCGTTTGGAGTACAGTTCCATCCGGAAGGGTTCGTATATTCCGGTAACTACAAGTTTTTGCCGCTGTTCCAGCATCTTATAAAGCTTGCGGCGGAATACTCATCAAGCAAATAGAAGTTTAATTCAAATTCCTGAACAGTTATATGAAAAAGTTTTTTGTTTCAGCAGTGGTTCTTCTTGCACTGGCTTCTTCTGTTCTTCCCGGATGCGGCTCCATGGGCGGTTCTCAGGGGAGCAACGTCTTAGGTTCAATACTCGGCGCTCTGGGTAACGAAAATACGGTTACATCTGTGGCGGACCTTGTAATTGGTGCCATAAAGATAGACCAGAGTCAGCTTGTGGGAACATGGAAGTATGCAGCACCAGGCTGTGCCTTCACCAGCGAAAATCTTCTTGCCAAGGCTGGCGGTGCGGCAGTTGCGGCGCAGATAAAGACAAAGCTGGAGCCTACCTACAAGCAGGTTGGCATCAACTCTTCCAACACCTATTTCACTTTTACTCAAGACGGTAACTTCCAGGCTAAGATAAACGGAATTCCCTGGAACGGAACTTATACTTACGATGCCGCCAGCGGAACCCTCAAGATGAAGAGTCTTCTGTTGAGTTCTACGGCGTTCATCACCCGCACCACAAAGGGCCTGTCTCTCAACTTTGAGTCCAAGAAACTGCTCACCCTTCTTCAGGCAGTAAGTTCGCTGAGCGGAAACTCAAGCCTTGAGACAATAGGTGAACTTTCCAAGAATTACGACGGAGTCCGCCTTGGCTTTGACATGAGCAAGTAGCGGCTGTCTTTGAAGCAGAACCGGCATTACCCTCTGAGGATGATGCCGGTTTTCTTTATTATCTCGATGGATACTCCGGGGTCTGCCTTGAGGGCATTGCGGAGCTTGTCTATCTGGACGTCCAGATTGTGGGAAATGCTGTCGTTGTTGTAGTCGCCCCAGATGGTAGCCTGAATCTTCTTACGTTCTACACATTCGCCCATCTGGCGGCAGAGAATTTCCAGAACCTTTGCTCCGGTAGGGGTGATTCTTATTTCCTGGCCGTCTGTCAGAAGCCTTCTGGAGGATGTGTCAAAGGTAAGGCTGCCTATCTTGTAAGTGTTTTCGGATTCTGTACCTATGCCTCTTTGCCGGAGCATAGACTTGATGTTCAGGTCTAACTGCTGCGTGTTGAAAGGCTTCTTGAGATACATGTCGGCTCCGCTCTGCTTGAGAAATTCCATTTTGCCTGTAAGTACGATAATGGGAATATCGTTTTTTGTTGCCCGGATTTTTTCTATCATGGTATTGCCGTCCATGCCGTCGCCCATTTCCAGGTCGGAAACCAGGATGTCCGGTCTGAAAGATGCCAGGGCCCTGAGCCCTTGCTGTCCGTCAGACGCCGTTTCTACAACATAATCGCCCTGGCGTTCCAACTTCTTCTTTATCAAGAAGCTCAGATTAGTATCGTCTTCAACTATGAGCAGTCTTATCATATTCCAAAATTCAGTTACCTTAAATATCGTATTGCCTTTTAGACGGGAAGCCCAGAATGACCTCCGTAAACAAGCCTTCACGGCTTTCTATCCTTACATAGCCGCCAAAGAATTTCATGAGCCTATATACATAGTTCAGACCTATTCCGTGGCCGGAAATGCCTACGGTGTTCTCTCCTCGTTCAAACTTTTTGAACAGGCGTTTTGAGGCCTCCTTTGAAAAGCCGGAGCCATTGTCTTTCAGCCTGAGTTCTGTAATCTTGCCTTTCTGAACGCTTCTGACATCTATCTGCACCGCCGGCCCCGAATACTTTATGGAATTGTCTATCAGGTTGTCTATGATTTCCGTCAGGTACAGGCGGTCTGCTATCAGAGTCTTTTCCTGGGAGAGGTCGTAGCTGAAAGCCACCGTCTTTTTGGAAGGAACGTCTTGTGCCTCATCCGGATAAAGTGCTTGTAGGCGGACTTTTACATCGCTGAAGAACTTTTCAAGGTCTATTTTTTCATAAACGAACCTGAGTTTTTTGTTTTCCACCTTGGCAACATTTATGACCTTGTCGCAGATGCGGTTCAGATGGCTGCACTCCTCATCCAGAATTTTCAGCTGTACAGCCAGTTCCTCGTCTGAATTTATCTTTGGGTTGTCTTTGAAATCCTCAGCGATTATCATTATTGAAGACAGAGGTGTCTTCATGTCGTGAATCATGGCGTATGTATGGTCTTTCCTGAGGTTGTTGATGAAGTTCACCTTGCTCAGGGTGCGGATCATCATCCAAAGACAGAAAATTACAAACAAGGCTATCAGGAAGGAAAAGATGATTAGCATCTTCAGGTTAGGAAGTATGGCGCTGTAGGGGTTGGTTATTATGGCAACCACTCCCTCGGTCAAATCTGAGGATGTTGGAACGATGTGTGTAGAAAGTCTTGAAAAAGAGGCCTTTTCTGCAAGCGGATCGTTCAGGAAATCATCTGCTGTATGAAATACGGAGGTATCGTTCTGGGTTTGCCGGAAACTGAAACTCAGGCCTTGGAGTTCCTTTTCGGCAAGGTTGAGGGCAAACAGGTTTCTCAGGGTGTCAAAGTCTGTATGGCTGCCTTCACGTTCCAAGATATCGCCGATTCCCAAAAGTACGCTGCCTCCGGAATAGGTGAACGAATAGGTGGAGGAAGTGTCCATCAAGGCATGGAAGCGCATCATTGCCTCCTGCTCAACTGCATCGCGGAAACATTCATCCACGGTTGCATGAAGGTTCTTTTCCATGGAGTTGTAAACCCTGACAAGCAGGACATACTGCAACGGAAGAAGGGCAACTGCGGCAATGACAGCCAATATTTTCAGATAATTCTTCATCCAAAAATCAGTTCTTGGGGCTCATTCCGGAAACGGTTTCTCTGATCTGAGCCCAGACTTCTTCCTGTATGTCGGTACCCAGAATACGGACAACTTCAGAAGAAACTATGGAGCCGGTCTTTCCGCATATCTCAAGAGGAAAACCATTGGCATAGCCGTACAGGAAGCCTGCCGCATACATATCCCCGGCGCCGGTAGTGTCTATGGCGTGGGCTTTTACCGGTTCTACCTCGCAGACCGTGTTGCCGCTTTTAATCAGAGAACCTTTTGCGCCTACTTTGACTACGGCAACTTCGCATATCTTGGCAATGCTTTCCAGTGCCTCGCGGGGAGCCTTGCCCGTAAATGCCTTGGCTTCGTGTTCGTTGGCAAAAACTATATCTACATAATTTTCTACGATTTCGTGGAGGAAACCATAATTGCTTTCAACAACATTGTAGCTGGCCAAATCTATGGAAATTGTCTTTCCGAGTTTTTTGCCCACCTGAGCTACCTTTCTTACAAGGTCGTGATTCTGAACCAGATAACCCTCAATATGAAGGATGTCGTAGTCTTTGAAGAAGCTTTCCTTGATGTCATGGGCTCCCAGTTCCAGAGTTGCTCCCATGAAGTTGGCAAAAGTGCGTTCTCCGGAGGGCGGGGTTACAAAAACCATGGAGCGGCCGCTGGTCTGACTGCCCGTGAGGAGTTGCGGCTTTATTCCGCAGGCTTTCTGTGCATCGTTGAATATATTGCCCAGCTGGTCATCGCCTACCATTCCTACAAAGGAGGTTTTCAGTCCAAGTTTTGCAGCCCCTTTTATGGTGTTGGCGGTACTGCCCCCCGGAGCTATGTGAAGTTTCATGTCCTTTATCTGATTCCAGATGTCGGCAGCGGTTTGGGCATCCACCCAGTTCATGCTGCCTTCCGGCAGGCGGTATTGTTTCAAAATAGAAGCGTCATCTACAACAACCAGTATGTCGGTTAGTGCATTTCCTATTCCTATCAGAGATTTCATTGATG
This sequence comes from uncultured Bacteroidales bacterium, assembly GCA_937899055.1. Classification (GTDB taxonomy): domain Bacteria; phylum Bacteroidota; class Bacteroidia; order Bacteroidales; family UBA932; genus Egerieousia. The sequence continues at coordinate 38,930 of CALBPX010000074.1, read as the reverse complement.
ATGGTCTTTCAAAATTTGCTCGTTTACAAAGGTATCATTTATTTTGCGTAAATTTGTTCTCCTCCAAAAAAAGAGTTTATGCAGGCCCAAAGACAAAAAAGGTTTTCTGCCAAAAACATAATACAGTATATACTTATGCTGGCGCTGGCTCTGGTGCTTCTGTACTACAGCTTCAGGGGTCTGAGCTGGAAGGAGTTCATCCAGTCTCTGGGCCAGTGCCGCTGGATATGGATAATTATGGCCATGGCGGTAGGCGTGGCGGAGTTTCTGATCAGGGGCGCACGGTGGAAGATGATGCTTTCACAGATAGACCCCCAGTCTTCTGTAGGAGTTTCCTATCATGGAGTTACAATAGGGAATCTTGCAAACTTTGCATTTCCGAGAATTGGCGAAATTGTGCGCTGCGGAGTGGTTTCGACCCTCAAGAAAGACACAACTTTTGAGGGAGCCGTGGGAACCGTAGTGGCCGAAAGGGCCTGGGACCTTATATGTCTTATTTTTATCACGATAGTCTTTGCAGCCGTCTGCTGGAACGATTTCGGAGAATTCTTCAAGAACAACATGATAGACCCGGCAAGCGGTAAGGTGAACTCTTCTTCCATGCTTGTCTTTCTTGCCATTATTGCGGCAGTAGTTGTGGCGGCAATCTTGATATTTGTTTTCCGTAAAAGACTTTCAAAGACCAAGGCCGGAGGCAAGATTGTAGGCTTTCTTTCAAACATGTGGCATGGGATGAAGGCAGCCCTCAAGATGAAGCGCAAATGGCTGTTTCTGCTGCTTACGGTTCTTTTGTGGGGGAGTTTTTTTGCCACCAGCCTCTTTACCATAAAAGCCTTTCCGGTTCTTGCCGGCCTGGGGTGGAAGGACGCCTTGTTCCTGATGGTGGTAGGCAGTCTGGGATGGGTGGTTCCGGTGCAGGGCGGCATAGGAGCCTACCATTTCATCATGGCACTGGCTGCTTCGCAGATTTACGCCGTTGACTGGAACGACGGTGTTGTCTTTGCTACAATCAGCCACGAGTCTCAGGCTGCCATAATGATTCTGACAGGGGCCGTGTCGCTGGTGGTCTATACATTCAAAAAAAGAAAACTCGCTGAGCCATGAACATCTATTTCAGGGTAAGGGTAAATACAAAAGCCGGAGACGAGGTTTACATTACCGGCGCCTCCAGCGTCCTGGGGAATTATTATCCGGACAAGGCCTTTAGAATGAGCAGCGCAGGCTGCAATGCGGCGGGCGAAACCCTTTGGGAAGCAAGGCTCCAGTTTGACTCCCTGAAAGAGAGGGTGCTGCGTTATAAGTATTTTGTAAAGAGCCAGGACGGAACCCTTACCTACGAGGTCGGAGGTGGAAGGAGAATTGCCCTGAACTCCGCCACCACAAAAATAGAAAGCGTGGATCATTGGCAGGAATATACGGAGGAAGCCCCGTTTCTGACTGACCCGTTTGCCCATGTCCTCTACGGCACTTCATACGCTCCTTACACCCAAATCCATAACGAAAACAACGAACTGATAATCAGGGCGGTGGTGCCTAACGTTCCGAGAGATTGCAGAATAGTGCTCTGCGGAGAAGGCAAGAGGCTGGGTTCGTGGAAACCCGAACACGGTGTAAAGATGGCCCGGCTTAAAGGCTTGAAGTGGATAGCCAGTTTTTCTACCCTGGAATGTAAGGGGCAGGTCTGGAAGTACAAGTTTGCCATGGTCAACGATGTTACCGGCGAATATGTTTTTGAAACTCTGTCGGATGATGCTGCAAGAGAGCTGGCAATTCCGGAAATAGGCCGCAACGAAACATTCATAAAGGAACATTCGCAGGTGAAGTTTCCTCCGGTATTCAGAAAATTTGCCGGATGCGGCATTCCGGTTTCCGCCCTGAGGAGCAGCCAGAGCGGCGGTTGCGGCGAAATTCTGGATTTGAAACTGCTTGTAGATTGGGCCGAAAAAACCGGAATGAAGGTTGTGGAAATATTTCCTCTCAACGAAACGGCTCAGACCTTTACCGGCAGGGACTCCTCTCCGTACAGAGCAGTCAGTTCGCTGGGTATCAATCCGTTGCTGCTATCGCTGAGAGAAATAGGTCCGCTTGCCGATCCTCAGAAAGAAAAGGAGGCGCAGAGGGAAATCAAATCTCTGAACCGCCGTGCTACGGTTGACTATGAAGACCTCTACTATTTCAAGAAAAAATACTTGGAGGCCCTGTTTCTGGAAAGGGGCAAGAAAGACGAGGCCCATCCAGACTATTACACTTTCCTCAACGAACACAGAGACTGGGTATATGCCTATGCACTGTTCTGTGCCCTTAGAGACCTGTACAAAACGGCCGATTTCAGCAAGTGGGAGGCTTTCGGCACTTACTCAGAAGATTTGAGCGTGGCGTTCGGCAACCGCCGTCTCAGCCGGACTTTTGCCGCAGCCCATTCCGTGTTGGGCAAACTCAGCTGGGAGACCGTTCAAATCATTCATAATAAGACCCAGTTCCATATCTGGCTTCAGTTCCATCTTTTCCGTCAGCTGGACCAAGTCATGAAGTATGCTCATGGCAAAGGCATAGCCCTAAAAGGCGAACTTCAGATGAAGGTTGTTCCTTTCAGTGTAGATTGCTGGAAGTTTCCGCATCTTTTCAAGGGAGTTGACCCAGACGGTTTTGCCGCCTATGACTGGAAGGCCTTGGATGCCGAAAGCTTTATGTGGTGGAAGAAGAGGATAAGGGTAATGAGCTGGTATCTTGATATCTACAGCATTTCCAAAGAGGTTCCCTACATGCCGGAGGACGAGCCGTTATACCGTAAGATGATACCTCAGATTCTGGCTGCTTCAAACATGATGGTCTGGGCCTCAGGCTGGGAGAGCCTGAGGCTGCTTCCGGATTTTTACCGCCAGGAGGGCACAGAGGCTCCTTATCTGAGTGTGGTACGCTCCAGCAATCCGGTTTTAAGCACCCTCAGAATGTGGCTCGGCGAAAGAAACAAAACACTGGTTTTCAAGTCGGAAGACAAAAAGCGGACATATTTCGATGCTACCGTTGAGGAATGTATCGCCGAGGCAGAAGGCACTTTGGAAGAAGGTGGAATGTTTGCCATCTTGCCCCTTCAGGATTGGCTCAGCCTCAGCAATAGGCTCCGCAGCCGTTTTCCTTATTCCGAAACTTTGCAAAACGGAAACGGAAAAGTCCCACTCTGGAATTACCGCATTCATGTAAACCTCGAGAGCCTGCTCGGGGCAGACTCTCTGAACACTCTTATAGCTAAGTTGATAAAGGACACCGGCAGATAGCCTAATAGGTAAATGTGCTGTTGCCGATGAATTCTCTCATTACGGAAGTGGGCGGAATGGCCTTCTGTTCTTCCGGATTGAGTGAAACTATGCGGCTGAGGAAGTTTATCAGCCTCAGGCTTTCCGCATAGACCGGGCTCATAGGAGAAATTCTTCTGAGCAGCGGCTCTGCATAGTATTTGAGCAGCGGAAACTCGTACAGCAGGAAGGAATTGAACATGATGTCTGCATTTTCCTGATGTGGAAAGATGTTCCGCTTTTCGCCCCTTACTACGCTGGGCCATCGGCCTATGGTTTCCTCCGCACTGTAACCCCTGAAATTGAAGTCTCTTACCATTCTTCTGAGCTTGCGGTTGTCTGTGGTGGAAATGTAGCTGTTTTCGTCTATGGAGAGCGAAGTCAAGGCAGAAACAAACACCTTGAACTTGCAGTCTGCTTCAAGCCTTTCCGTAAGCAGGGGGTTGAGTGCATGAATGCCTTCCATAACCAGCACATCGTCTTTGTTGAGGCGGATTGTGGGTCCTGTCAGCGAGCCTTTTCCGGTGGTGAAGTCAAACTTTGGAAGAGTTACCTCTTCTCCGGCAAACAGCTTGCCCAGATGCTCGTTGAGCATATCCAGGTTGAGTGCATGTACGCTTTCAAAATCATAGTCTCCGTTTTCGTCTTTGGGAGTTTGTTCGCGGTCCACGAAATAATCGTCCATTCCCATAAGTATAGGGTTGAGCCCCAGAACTTTCATCTGCAAGGCAATCCTCTTGGAGGTTGTGGTTTTTCCGCTGGACGAAGGGCCTGCTATCAGAACGAGTTTGACATCTTTTCTTCTCTCTCCTATTTTATCGGCGATGATGGAATATTTCTTTTCATGCAGAGCCTCGGCAAGCGATATTACCATGTTGCCATAGCCCTTGTTGATGGCTTCGTTTATAGTAGCTATATCTCTTGCTCCTATGATGTTGCACCAGTTGCTGTTCTCTTCAAAAATCTCCGCCAGCTTTTTCTGGTATTTCTGTTCGGGGATATTGAACGGGCGGACCGGCTCCGGCGACTGGAGGCAGAATCCCTCGCTGTAAAGGGCTATCCTCCATCTGTCAAGGTAGCCTGTGGACGCAACCAGAGGGCCGTAGAAATAGTCGCCATAACCATCAAGATAGTAAAGAGTTACAAAGAAGTTGCCCACGGTTTCGGCAAGCTTGGCCTTGGATGTCTGACCATGTGAAAGGAAAAGTTTCACGGCCTCGGCATTGGTCGTTTTTGTCTTTACAAAGGGGATGTCCTGTTTTACCAGTTCCCACATTCTCTTCTTCAGGGCCCCGAGCTCTTTTTCGGTCATGGGAACGGTCTGGGAAAAATCTTCTCTTTTCCTGAGTTCTCCGTACTGGCCGTTCGGAAGATGGTAGTCAAAACACAGAATGCGGTCCGGAAAGAGTTCGTGAACAGCTTTCTGGCAAAGAAAATCCACGGAGCGGAAGTAGCATCTCCGGCCGTCTTCGTCTTCGTATGTGAGGAAGGTTACGGTTGCCGCAAAATAAAGGTCAAAACCCAGTTCCTTGAGGTCATGGTTTACGTAGGCGGCCAGAGGCGTCATGCCTTTCCAGTCATAGTCCATGATGTCCAGAAGCTGCTTGAGAGTGGTTCGCGGCTCAAGTTCATAATACTGTCTGTTGTTGGTGCAGTAAACTCTTATCTTTTCCATATCGTCAAATTTTTCTCAAATGTTGTTTCAGGTATTTTCCGGTAGCGCTGAGCTTGTTGCCAGAAATTTCCTCAGGCGTTCCTTCTGCAATGATCAGCCCTCCGTCCTTTCCGCCCTCGGGGCCCATGTCTATCAAGTAATCAACGCTTTTTATGATATCCAGATTATGTTCTATGATTACTATGGAGTTTCCTTTATCTACAATCTTCTGAAGAACCGTAAGCAGTACTTTGATGTCTTCAAAATGCAGGCCGGTGGTGGGCTCGTCCAGAAGGAAGAGGGAATTTCCGGTTTCTTTCCTGGAAAGTTCGGCTGCGAGTTTGACTCTCTGGCTTTCTCCGCCGCTGAGGGTGGTAGAAGGCTGTCCGAGTTTTACATAGCCCAGCCCCACATCTTCCAGGGCCTTGAGTTTTGGGTAAATGGACGGGATTGAGGCAAAGAATTGTGCGGCTTCGCTTATGGTCATTTCAAGGACATCGTAGATGTTTTTGCCCTTGTACCTTACCTCCAGCGTTTCCTGATTGTAGCGTTTGCCGCCGCACTCCTTGCAGGTTACATAGACGCTCGGCAGGTAATGCATTTCTATGGTTTCAACTCCGGCGCCCTTGCACTGTTCGCATCTTCCGCCCTTGATGTTGAAGGAGAATCTTCCGGACTTGAACCCTCTGATTTGGGCATCAGGAGTTTTTTCGAACAGTTTTCTTATGTCTGAAAAAACATTGACATAGGTTGCAGGATTGGAACGCGGGGTGCGGCCGATAGGAGCCTGATCCACAACTATCACTTTGTCTATGTTCTCAACCCCCTGAAGCGTCCTGTAAGGCAGCGCCCTCTCGGCCGACCGGTAAAAATGATTTGTAAGAGCCGGCTTCAGAGTCTGGTTAATCAGCGATGATTTTCCGCTTCCGCTCACTCCGCTGACTCCCACCAGGCAGCCCAGCGGAATCCTCAGATCCACATTCTTGAGATTGTTGCCCGTAGCTCCTTTCAAGACCAAGAACTTGCCGTTGCCTTTCCGCCTTTCGGAAGGAACTTCTATCTTTCTGAGCCCTCTCAGATATTCGGCGGTAAGACTTCCGAGTTTTCTGATCTTTGCTGTGGACATTTCTTCTATCTGCTTGGGTGTGAGGTTGAACAGCAGACGCCCTCCCTTTGTTCCCGCTCCCGGCCCCAAGTCTATTATGCGGTCGGCGCTGAGCATCGTTTCCAAGTCGTGCTCAACCACCATCACGGAGTTGCCTTCATCGCGGAGTTTCCTGAGAGAATTTATAAGCTTTATGTTGTCTCTCTGGTGGAGGCCTATGCTGGGCTCGTCCAGAATGTAGAGTACGTTCACAAGGCGGCTGCCAATCTGGGTAGCCAGCCTGATTCGCTGGCTTTCGCCTCCGCTGAGGGTTTGTGTGCCCCTGTCCAGCGAAAGGTAGTTGAGCCCCACGGCGCTGAGGAAGCCTATGCGGTCTTTGAGCTCCTTTATTATGTCTCTTGCAATCTGGTTCTGGCGGCTGTCCAGTTTCCCGCTCAGACCTTCTATCCATTCTTTCAGGGCAGATATGTCCATAGCGGCAACCTGGGCTATGTCTTTGCCGGCAATCTTGAAGTACAGGGCTTCTTTTCTGAGCCTTGTTCCGCCACACTCAGGACAGGGAAGTTCTTCTATGAACCTTTCTTTTACGGAATCTTTTTTCTTTAAGGAAGAGTCTTCGTCTTCTTCGTTATGACTCATTTTTGCCACGGCTCCCGGAAACGAGGCCAGAAGGGTTCCGTCTGCAAGATTTACGCGGAACAGTTCCTGCGTACCGTAGAGCACCATATTCATCACATCTTCAGGCAGATCCCTGATAGGGGCGTTCAAAGAAAAGCCGTACTTTTTTGCCATTGCCTCCAGAATTCTGAAGGTGTCGGAGTCTTTGTATTTTCCTATTGGAACAATTCCGCCGCCGTTTATGCTCTTGCCCATATCCGGAATGATTCTTTCCATATCTATACGGGTAATGAACCCCAGGCCCTTGCATTTAGGACAGGCTCCCTGGGGCGAGTTGAATGAGAAGGTGAACGGGGCCGGTTCCGGAAGCGATTCGCCGGTATCTGCGTCCATGAGATGCTTGGAAAAGAATCTGAGAGGTTCGTCTTCCTTTCCCTGACGGATTATGGCAACCGTTCCCTTTCCTCTTTCAAGGGCGGTGTTTACAGAATCATATATTCTCTTGTAGTCTTCTCTTGAAGGGATAATTCTGTCAACCACAAGTTCTATGAAATGTATCTTGTAGCGGTCCAGAGGCTTGACATCGGCCAGAAGGCAAAGTTGCCCGTCTATCCTTATCTGGGAATAGCCTTTTTTCAGAAGGCTGTCGAACAGTTCTTTGTAATGGCCCTTGCGGCCTATTACCAGAGGAGCCAGCAGATAGCATTTCTGTTTTTGGTAATCCTCCAGAATCAGTTCGGTAATCTGTTCAGACGTGTATTTGACCAGTTTCTTGCCCGTTGCCGGAGAATAGGCATCTGAGGCTCTTGCGTACAGCAGCCTGAGGAAGTCATAGATTTCCGTTATTGTTCCTACGGTTGAACGGGGATTGTTGCCGGTAGTCTTCTGTTCTATGGCTATGATGGGGCTCAAGCCTGTAATGCTTTCTACCTTAGGCCGTTCCAGAATACCTATAAACTGTCTTGCATAAGCCGACAGGGTTTCCATATAGCGTCTTTGGCCCTCGGCATATATGGTGTCAAAGGCCAAGGAAGACTTACCGCTCCCACTGGTTCCGGTAATGACTACAAACTGCCCCCTGGGAATCTCAACATCTATTCCCCGGAGGTTGTGCTCTCTTGCCCCTGTTACCTGTATGCTGTCCATCAAAGTCCTATGTTGAATCTCATCCAGGTTTCCCGTTTCAGATACGGATTGTGAAGAAGTTCTTCTTTCATGCTAGAAGACGGGCCGTGCCCCGGAAATATATCTGTGTCTGCAGGCAGCTTTGCAACTTTTTCGGTCAGCGATTCCATCATTGCCCTGTTGTCTCCTTCCGGAAGGTCTGTCCTTCCGCAGTTTCCGGCAAAAACGGTGTCGCCGGTAAGGCAGATTTTGTCTTCAGGGCTGTAGAATATCACGCAGCCCCATGTATGGCCTGGCGTGTGAATTACATTGAGGCTGGATTTTCCGAAGCAGACCTTATCTCCGTCTTTCAGGTCTATGGTGTTGCCCAGCGGTTCTTCTATGTCTATCTGGAAGAGCCGGCAGGTGTTTTTAGCCACCTTCAGCAGGGGCCTGTCCTCCGGATGAATGTAGGTTGGGATGTTGTAAGTGTCTGTTATGAAGCGGTTCCCCATGACATGGTCAAAGTGTCCGTGAGTGCACAGAAGCTTTACCGGAGTCAGTTTTTCCTCAGCGATGTATTTTGTTATCCTGTTCTGTTCGCTCAGGGTGCTGATGCCGGGATCTACAATCACACATTCCCCGCTTTCATCGCTGAGTATGTAACAACATTCTCTTAGTTCGTTCAGATAAAATTGCTTTACCTTTATCATGGTCTTATTTTTTCCGTTCTACGCCTTCCAGCATGGGAACAAAGCTCATCTTGGATATATTTCTGGCTTTGAACCTTCCGTCAGGCGTTTTTACAATCAATTTGAGTATCTGTTTTTTCTTTGTCTGATCTTCCTGGTCTTCAATGTCAACCGGAATTACCAGCTTTCCGTTTCCGGATAGCTGATGGAGGAGTTCAACTGGCACGCTGGGGGCTCCGCAGGTTACCACTATAGCGTCAAAAGGAGCCTCGTCCTCAAGGCCAGCAAAACCATCGCCGAGGAAAAGATGGAGTTTGCCGGAATCTATCCTTGAAGCACCTGCGTCATATTCCGCAAAAAAGTATCCGGCCCTTGAAAGATTCTCTGCCGCTTTATGGAAGAGTTCTTCCTGACGTTCAATGGTGTACACCTCTGCTCCAAGGTAAAAAAGCACGGCAGTCTGGTAGCCGCAGCCGGTTCCTATTTCCAGAACCTTATTGCCCGGCTTGACATCCAGAAGCTCGGTCTGAAGGGCTACCGTAGAAGGCTGAGAAATGGTCTGGCCGGCATCTATGGCAACAGGAATGTCTTTGTAGGCCATATCCTCAAGGCCCTCCTGTACGAACAGATGCCGTGGAACTGCCCCCAGAGCCTTCAGCACCTTGTCCGAAAACAGGCCCATAGCCTCCAGTTGTTCAACAAGAAGCCTTCTTCTTCCCTTCTGCAGCAATGTGTCTTTGTTCTCTTTCATCGTTTGGGCAAATTTACTACAAATATGTTGATGTCAGACCAGGCGTAAAACTCCCGCCGGTTAAAATTTCAGGCAAATCAAATCAGATTCTTGGATATTATTGTTAAATTTGCTTAAACTTCATTCTACAGTTATGCATATCGGAATAGCAGGAAACATAGGCAGCGGAAAAACAACTCTTACTGGGCTGCTGGCAAAGAATCTGGGTTGGACCCCAAAGTATGAACCGGTTGACAACAATCCTTATCTGGAGGACTTTTACAACGATATGCCTCGTTGGTCCTTCAACCTTCAGATTTATTTTCTGAACAAGAGATTCCAGGAAGTGGTCAACATCCGCAACTCGTCTGACAATGTAATACAGGACAGGACCATCTATGAAGACTCCTGCGTATTTGCCCCCAACCTCTACAAGATGGGGCTCATGCCCGAAAGAGACTATCAGAACTACAAGGATCTGTTCTCGCTGATGATTTCTCTGGTGCAGCCGCCGGATCTTATGATATACCTGCGTTCCTCCATAGAGCATCTGGTTTCCAATATCCAGAAAAGGGGAAGAAAGTACGAGGAAGGCATCCGTCTGGATTACCTTAAGGGCCTGAACGATCTTTACGAAGAGTGGGCCGAAACCTACAAAGACGGAAAGTTGCTCGTCATAGATGTAGATAAGCTTGATTTCCAGAATAATCCCAAGGACCTCAGTTCCATAATAGACGCCATTCAGGCAGAACTCGGCGGACTGTTTTCAGAGTAGCTGCTTCTTGAGCCGATTCTCCGGATTTTGCTTCTGGAAGTTAATTGCTGAGATACTTTGTCAAAGGAATTTCCTTCCGGACAATATTCCGGGTTTCACCGTCGGCAGTAAACACATCTGCCGAAAAATCTACGCTGTAGTCTTTAGCATCAAAGAACAGAGCTGCCATCATGGCGTTCCAGATAGAAACGCCCTCCGACAAATACACAGTAGCCTTGATATTATATTCATGCCGCCCTGCCAGAAGGGTTATCTTAGGGCATGTGCCGCTGGCAAAAGGCTCGCCGTTTTTGCGCAGAGAAATATTCTGGCATTTGATGAGCAGAGAATCGTTTTCATTGTTTACCTGAGCATACAGGTAAAACCTCACCGATCTTAAGCCACATGGCCTTACAGAAAACTTATGGGATTCAATGGTCACTCCCTCTACATATTGCTGGGCAAAGGCATCTACAAGCCCGCAAGACAACGCAAACAGCAGAATTATAATCCTTTTCATAAATTCCCTGGAGTAAGTTTAACTGTCAGATGAGAGCCGTTATTTGTAGAGGAGATATGGGGCACGTTCTTTTTTGAATGTGCGCACTTCCTTCTGCCATACATCCTGCATTTGCCCGGCAAGTTTACCGGCATTGCAGTTTTGGTCTGTGGCTTTTTCCTTTATGAAGTTGCGGCACCAGTTCTGCCCTGTTTCAAGTTCAAACATCCGGTTGAAGAATTCGTCGCCGGTACTGCCGCAACCTATGTATGCATCTATGACATAGGTCAGGTTTACCTTATCCTCGGCGATTCTGTTTATTGGAATGTCTGTAAGGCTTACTCCCTTACATTCTCTGTCCAGCAGCGGCGGATTCTTGGCTCCGGCCACACTCCGCGGAGTAAAGCTGTAAGAAGCTGCCACTCTGGAGGGAGTTCCGTATGGGTTCCGCCCTTCAATAGCGGTAGTGCTCATGTCCGGAGCTCCGTAAATCTGGAATGGAATTGCCGTTCCCCTGCCCAGACTTATGCGGGTTCCTTCAAAGTAACAGGTTGAAGGATAAAGATATACGCTCCTCATATTGGGAAGGTTGGGCGATGGCTTTACAGGAAGGCGGTAGTGCGATTTATGGTTATAGTTGCGGCACTTTATGACCGTCAGGCTGCATTTTACGGACTTGTCGGCTTCCCATGTATCTTTGGACGGAAAGCTCAGCCAGCCCTTCTCGTTTGCCATATAGGCCAGTTCTCCCATAGTCATACCATGGGCCACCGGTATCGGAAGTCCTCCTACTCCGCTCTTGAGGCTGCGGTCGAGCATGGGGCCATCGCAGAGAAAACCTATGGGGTTTGGCCTGTCCAGAACAATGAACGGAATATTGAACCTCGCACACTTTTCCATCATCTTTATCATAGTGACATAATAGGTGTAGAACCTCACTCCCACATCCTGAAGGTCAAAGAGCATTATGTCAAAGCCTTCCATAAGTTCCTGATCTGTCATTTTTGTGCCGTAGAGCGAACGGATGGGTATTCCTGTACGGATATCCACACCGGAAGATACATGCTCGCCGGCATCGGCAGTACCCCTGAATCCGTGCTCCGGACTCATCAGACATTCCACATCCACACCCAGCGTCAAAAGGGTGTCAAGCACGTGGGTATAAAGCTCCGCCGGCATCTTTTCCATAGCATCCATTCCGTCGCTGACAAGCAGCTCCAAGGGCAGCTTCTTTCCGTCTTTGAGTATAAGGCCGGTCTGGTTCGAAAGCAGGCATACCCGTTTTCCTTCCAGAAGCGGAAGGTATTCTTCCAACGATGCCGCCCCGGGCTGAATATTGCCGTCGTAAGTCCAGATATAATCTGCTCTGACAGGGTCTCTTTCGGCCCCCCTCAAGCCAGATCTGGCGGTATCGCTTGCTCCGCACGAAGAAAAAAGGACTGCGGCCAGAACTGTTGCCGGAGAAAAAATGTTTCTGAAGGAAAAATGACGGTTCATTACAATTTGTTTTTTGAGATTAAAGGCCTTCTATAACGGAAACAATCTTGTGCGTTGCCCCAAGATGATTCTCCACATAAGAGCGGCAACTACGGCCTTTCAGGCTATGCAGTTCATTGTCTTTTATACAGTTATCCAGAATCTGATAAAGTTCGGAGGCGTTGCTTACGCTGGAGGCCCCACCGCAGTCTATGAGATCTATGGCTTCCTGGAATTTTTTGTACTTGGGGCCAAAGGCCAGCGGAACGCCATAGACCGCAGCCTCCAAGGTATTGTGTATGCCGGCCCCGAAACCTCCTCCGATATAGGCAAAGTCTGCATATCTGTACAGCCCCGACAATATGCCTATGCAGTCTATTATCAAGACTCTCTTTCCATGAGCAAACGAAGGGGCCGTTTCGCCTACGGTTTCCAGAAGCGCATCCTCTTCTATTTCCGAATATCTGATGGTTCCGTATTGCCGGTAAACGTCCTGAACCTGCTCCAGCCGCCCCTTGTGAATTTCATGAGGAGCTACTATCAGATTGACCTTGGAGAAATTCTTCATAACATCCGCAATAATCTCATCGTCCGGAAGCCAGCTGCTGCCTGCCACAATTGTAAAGGAGCCTTTGGCAAAAGCCTCAATCACAGGAAAATCCTTACTCAGCGATGCAACTTTCTCAACTCTGTCAAAACGGGTATCTCCGGCCACGGTGACATTCTGTGTTATCCCTATGCTCTCAAGGTTCTTCAGCGACAGGGCATCCTGAACAAAAATCGCCGAGAACTGTTTCAGCATTTTTCTGAAGAAACCGCCCCACCACTTGAAGTAAGGCTGCTCACGGCGGAAAATAGCGGACACGAGATAGAGTTTGCAACCGGATTTGCGAGCTTGAACAATATAATTGTTCCAAAGGTCGTATTTGGTGAATATCAGCTTCTTGGGCTTTACAGCAGCAACCACTCTGCGAGCATTTGAGCGGGTATCGTTCGGGAGATAGAACACCCAGTCGGCAAGGTTGTAGTTTTTTCTGAGTTCATATCCGCTAGGCGAAAAGAATGTCAGAAGGATTTTGAAATCGGGGCGGTTGCCCTTGTACCATTCTATCAGCGGGCGGGCCTGTTCAAACTCTCCTACGGACGAACAGTGAAACCAGATTACATCCGAGTTTTCATTGGCAAAAGTTTCTTCTATCTTCTTTGTCAAATGCTTGTGCCCCTCGTAATAAAGCTTTGTCTTACGGCTGAAAAGCGAGGCAAACCAAATACCAGGCTGGATAATCCAAATAAAAAAGTTGTATAAAAAATTCATCTGAATTTGCGCTTAAAATTCTGTTGGTTGTCAGAACATTGCCTCAAAGTTAATCTTTTTTGCCGATTTTATGTAAATTGCACTCTGAAGTCTGTGTCAGAGCGCCTATGAAAAAGCTGTTTCAAATAACCGGAGAATATTGGCAGTTGATGCTCATGGTTTTTAAGAAGCCAGAAAAAAAGAGCGTCTTCTGGAAGCAGTTTTGGATTGAATCTCAGAAACTTATCATAGGTTCCATTCCTCTTCTCATAGTAATTTCGCTGGCGGTTGGAGGGGTCATAGTCCTTCAGACGGCCAACAATCTGGAAAATCCGTTCATTCCAAAATATTATGTTGGAGTAATGGCCAGAGAAAGCCTTGTTCTGGAATTCTGTTCAACTATGATAGCCCTCATCCTTGCCGGAAAGATGGGTTCCAACATAGCATCTGAAATCGGGAGTATGAGAATTACCGAACAGATAGATGCCATTGAGGTAATGGGCGTAAATTCTGCCAACTATCTGATTTTGCCTAAGATCTGTTCCGCTACCCTGTTCTCCCCGGGGCTGATGCTCCTGAGTTTTATACTCGGACTTTTGGGCGGAGGCATTGTTGTGGCACTTACCGGAATAATTACACTTGCCCAATATACAGACGGTCTTCAGTTTGCCTTTAACGAGTGGTATATCTTTTACTCCATGATAAAGATGGCCGTATTCTGCTTCATCATTACTTCCATTGCCTCTTACTACGGCTATAATGCAAAAGGCGGTGCTTTGGGCGTGGGGCGGAGTTCCACTCAGGCAATAGTAGTAAGCAGTACTCTGATTCTCATTTTTGACCTCATATTAACCAAACTCCTCATATAGGCAATGATAGAAGTCAAGGGGCTATATAAAGAATTCGACGGCAGGACGGTGCTTGAAGACATAAACATAAAATTCAAGCCGGGGGAGTGTTCGCTGATAATAGGAGCCAGCGGCAGCGGCAAGACCGTCATGCTGAAGAACCTCATAGGACTCTACAGCCCGTCCAAAGGAAAAATCCTGTATGGGGGAGTCAACTTTGCCAATCTGGCTTTGGCCGAAAAGAAGAAATTCCGCAAAGAAATGGGAGTCCTTTTCCAGGGAGGAGCACTGTTCGATTTTGCAACCATAGAGGAGAATGTAATGTTCCAGATGGATTTTTTCACAGACTGGACATACGAGGAAAAACTGGAACGGGTGAACTTCTGCCTCAAAAGAGTGAATCTTGAAAACGTAAATCATCTATATCCGTCGCAGATCTCTGGCGGTATGCAAAAGAGGGTAGGCATAGCAAGGGCCATATCCATGAATCCAAAATACCTGTTCTGCGATGAGCCCAACTCCGGCCTGGACCCTACTACTTCAATCGTGATAGACCGTCTGATTCAGGAAATTACACAGGAATATCAGATTACTACGGTAATCAATACCCACGATATGAATTCCGTTATGGAAATCGGAGACCACATAGGTTTCATTCACAAGGGCCGTCTGGAATGGGAGGGTAGCAACAGAGAAATTATGGATACAGACTGCCAAAGCCTGAACGACTTTGTCTTTGCCAACAATCTGGCACGCCAGCTCAAGAAAAACGCCCGCTGAAAACGTTCTGGATTTATTTCAGGTGGAATCGCAGACCGGCCTGGGCTTCAAACTGAAGGGGCTGATCTGTGCGTATGCTTGCCGGAAGCTTGGAATCAAAGTAATAGGTCATGCCCGGTTCTACATAGATTCCCACATTCTTGCCCTTGCCAAAGCGGTATTCCATTCCGGCTGCGGCCTTTACCGAGAACTGTACACCTTCCACGTGTGAAGAACTGGATTTCTTCTGCACTCCGGAAGCGCTCATCTGATAGGTTACGTTTACGCCCTTTTCTATGCTTCCGCCGGTTGATGCGTAGAAATCAAGATTGTTGGTCTGGCCCAGATTGAAATAAAGGTTAACAGGTATGCCAATGTAGTGAACCCCCTGCTTTATGTTGAAATACTGGCCGTTGATAAGTCCGTTGTATTTGCTGTGAAGATATGAGTAGCTGACTCCGGTTCCCACAGACAGAAGGTTGCTGACCTTGTAGTTTACTCCAACAGCAAAGTTCAGCGGAAGCGAATAGGTTGTCTGAGAAATGTTCTGAATTTCAGGAGCGGCGGAATAAGCCACATATCCAAAGTTTGCAGCAGCGGCCTTGATGAAACTGCCGGACGGCCCATCTACTTTTCCGCGGCCCGAAAAGTTGGATGAAGCTGTGAGCGAAAGCCTCTTTCCGAACGCAGGATTCCGGTAATATTCTTTTTGTTCCTTCTTCCGGCTGCGGTTGTTGTTCTTCAGAAAGCCTTTACTCGGCGATTCGGTATTTGCCGGAGAAACTGTCTGGGTTTCTGCCTGAACATTTGCCTGGGTTTCTGCCTGGACATTTGCCTGAGTTTCTGCCTCAGGCTCTGATGCAGAGATGTCTGCAGGACTCTCATTTTCCGTTACGTCCCGCCCTGCAATTGCTTCTGTTCCAGGCTTTTCTACAGAAAGCCCTTGCCGGCCGTCTGCAACCGATGGAGCTGCATAGGCCAGCACAGGATTCTGAGTAGCCTTCTCCTGCATAGTCTGATCTGTCTGCGACTCCCCAGCCCCATCTGCCAGAACTGTAGTTTTTTCAATAGGTGTGATTTCAGGCCGGAAAGGGGTTTGGTCAGAAGAAGGTGATTTTAAAAGGAAAATGCCCGCAACAACGGCTGCGGCTGCTGCAACGGCGGCTCCTGCCCAATACCAATATATGCGGCTTGGCTTTGCCGAGGGCAACGAGCCGGAAATGCTCTCCCACACAGAATCTGACTCGCTCTGCGTCAGAGACCATTTGCTGCTCAGGCCTTTTTCCAATATGTCTTTCAAATTTTTCATCAAACCTTTACTTTTTAGACACATCACTCTTTTTTAGCTTCTCCTGCAACCATGTCCTGGCCCTGCTAAGCTGCGACCGGCATCCGCCCTCGCTGAGGTTCAGCATCTTGGATATCTCCTTGTGTGAATAACCTTCTATAGCATAAAGGTTAAACACCGTCCTGAATCCGTCAGGCATGGAAACTATCAGTTCCATGAGTCTGTCGGCATCAAGCTGTGCCGTTTCCTGAGGAGTTATTTCCAAGAACTCCGTTGCCGGAACAGTTTCTCCGTCTATCTGCACCGCCTTACTGAGAATATCGGTTTTTCTGATCTGCATCAGGCAGGCCGTTACAAATATCCTTCTGGCCCAGCCTTCAAACACTCCTTCTCCCCGATAATCGCCCAACTTTGAGAACAGGGTTATGAAGCCGTCGTGAAGAACATCTTTGGCCTTTTCCCGCTCTCCCATATAACGCAGACAGACGGGGAACATCCTCTGAGAAAGCTTTTCATAAAGCTCCCTCTGTGCCCTCCGGTCATGCTTGAGACATTTCTCAATCAGTCCTGAATAAGGGTCCGGCAGTTCCCGTGTCTTTTTTTCGTCTGACATTAAGATGCAGTTTAGGCTTCAAAAGTTGCAAAAGCAGTACAAATTTAATGAATCTGGGGCATAACCGGAGAGCATTAGCACATTATTTGCTAATTTTGTTCTTCACGTATGAAGAAATTTTCTGCAATAAAAATATACACGGCATTGTGTCTGATGTTTGCTTCCGGAACACTTTTGGCCCAGTCACCGGAATATCTGACCGCCAAAAGCGATTCGTGCATGATTGAGGCCAGTCTGGCGTTCAACAACCAGGAGGCAGAAAAGGTCAAGCTTCTGTGCAATCAGGCAATCGAGTACAACAAAAGCAACGATGCCGCCTATTATATGCTCTCCAAGATTTATCTGATGGAAGGAGACAATCAGGCGGCGGAAAATGCCCTGCGCAAAGCCGTTGGAATAGATTCGTCCAACTACTATTACTCCGCAACTCTGGGAGCGGTACTGGTTCAGAACAACGACTTTGTTTCGGCCATAAAGCTTTACGAGTGGCTGATAAACAGATTCCCTTCAAAGACCGAGTCCTACATGCCGCTCATAGACCTTTACATTCCAAGGGGGCAGGCAGAAAAGGCTTTTGAACTTGCAGACAGGATGGAAAAGAACATAGGCCCCAACGAGCAGTCCACCATGACCAGGTTCCGCCTGTATTCGGCCGCCAGAGAGCATCAGAAGGCTTTGGATGAACTCCTCAGGGCAGATCAGGTAACGCCAAACGAAATGTACGAAACCTACATAGCAGATCTGTACGCCGGTCTTGGAAAGGATTCGTCTGCCCTTGTTTACTACAGCAAGGCACTGGAAAAAGCTCCGGACTACATTCCGGCCCTGTACGGCAAGATGGAGGTCTTCAAGCGCTACAAAAACTATCCGCTGTATCTGGTATATCTGAAAAGTTTCATGGCAAACCGTCAGACCAATCCTTCTATCAAGAAAGCCCAGCTTGAAGAACTTTTGAAGGATCCGATACTCTACCGCGATTACAGAAATGAAATGGCCGGCTGCATAGAGGAGTTTGCGCGCTCAGCTCCTTCGGACAGTTCCGTTGCCATTTCCAGCGCCATAATGCTGGCAAGGTACGGACAGGCTGAGCAGGCAGGGAGGGTGCTGGACGGAATCCTAAAGTATTATCCGGAAGATCAATATATCAGAGGCAACATGATGTCCTTCCTCTACAGCACTGAGAATTGGGAAAGGCTTGAGGGTTTTGTAGATACATCCCTTGCCCTGTTCCCGGACAAGGCTCCGGAAATTTTCCAGTTCAAGGGGCTTTCGCAGTACAAACTCAATAAATACGACGAAGCTATCCAGACATTTATGGGGCAGGAAAAGTATTTCAGGAAAAGGAAAGACACCCTCATGCTCATTCAGATATATGCAACCGTAGGAGATATGTACCACAACAAGCAGGATAACAAGACAGCGTTCAAATACTATGACAAAGCCCTGAAACTGGATCCTGAAGACGCTTCCGTACTGAACAATTACGCCTGGTACATAGCCACTTCAAAAATCGGTGAGCTGCCTGACAAGAAAGACCTGCAGAAAGCCGTGGCCATGGCAAAAAAGGCCGTGGAAAATACTTCAGGAGAGTATCACAACCTTGACACCTACGCATGGGTGCTGTTTTTGAACGGAGATTTTGCAGAAGCAAAAAGAATCATGGGCCAGGCCGTGGCCTACGGAGGAAGCGAAGATTCAGGCATCCTCAACAGATATGCAGACATACTCACATACTTGAAGGAGTATGACCTTGCACTGATTTATTACAAAAAAGCCCTCATCAAGGCTACCGAAAACGCCGACCAGGCAGAAGTTGACAAGATTACCGCAAGGCTCGAATCGCTTGGAAAGCTGATTGAAGCAGCCAGTCAGACAACCGTATCCGAATAAGGCCATGAAACTGCTTTACAGCCGCATACTTACAACAATTGCAGCAGCCATGATGCTGGCTGTTCCAAATAGCACATTTGCCCAAAACAAAAACATCGAACAGAAAAAACAAGAGGCCGGCAAACTCCAGAAAGACATAGAGTTTCTGGACAAGCAGATTTCGGATACCAGAAAGCAGAGGCAGAACACTATGGCTGAGCTCAAACTCCTGAACAAGAAGGTTGACACCAGAAAAAAGCTCATAGACCGTCTGGAAGAGGACATCAGACGCCAGAGCGATGAAATTTCCGGCAAGACAAAGGCTCTGGAAGTCATGAACCAAAGGCTTGACAGCCTAAAGACTGCCTATAAGAAAATGATACTCAAGGCCTACCGCAACCGCGATTCACGCAAGTGGTTCATGTATATCATTGCAAGCGACAATGTAGAACAAGGATATCGCCGATGGGTATATCTGAAAAGGTATTCATCCTCTCTTTCGGCAATGGCAAGACAGATTAAGGAAGATACTGAAAAAATAGAGGGAGAACGCAGCCAGCTGTCTCATCTTCAGGCCGAAAAAATCAAGGACCAGAAAGCCACCGCCAAAGAGTACAACGAACTCAAAAAAGATCAGAACAGAAGCAAGGCCTATGCCAACTCCCTGGCAAGGCAGCAGAACAGATATACCCAGGAGCTGAAACAGAAACAGCAGCAGGCCGCCAGGCTCAACAAGGAAATAGAGCGCCTGATATCCCAGGCTCTGGAGTCCGAAAAAAAGAAGGCTTCATCTGCATCCTCAGGCGGAACGTCAAAAACCGCTGCTTCAAAGACATACGCAGAAACGCCGGAGAGCGCAAAGCTCAGCGGCTCATTTGAGAGCAACAAGGGCAATATTCCCTGGCCGGTCAAGAAGGGTATGATTACGGAGGGCTTCGGCTCCCACCCTCACCCTACAATCAAAGGCGTGATGCTGCCGTTCAACAACGGCGTCAACATTGCCACTCCCAAAGGCAGCCAGGTATTCAGCGTATTTGAAGGCATGGTTAAACAAATACTTGTCATTCCGGGCTACAGCAACTGCATACTGATTGAGCACGGCAAGTTCTTTACATTCTACTGCAAACTCGGAAAAGTCAGCGTAAAGAACGGACAGAAAGTGGCGCAGGGCACACTGCTGGGCACTGTAGATTCCAATCAGGACAGCCCGGAGATACACTTTGAGCTGTGGATGGGAACCCAGAAGCAAAATCCCGAGAACTGGCTCAAGAAATAGCTTGCTTCTTATGTCATAGGAAGGCTACCAGATGCGGGCCCGCTTTTCGGGAGCAATATAAAGTTTGTCGCCTTCTTTGATTCCAAAGGCCTCGTACCATGCGTCAATCTGAGGCAGGGCAGCATTTACTCTGAACCTTGCGTTTGAGTGAGGATCGTTCAGAACCTGGTTGCGGGCATATTCATCTCTGAAGTTGGTTGCCCAGATGAAGCCGTAGGAGATGAAGAATCTCTGCTGGGGTGTGAATCCGTCTTTCTCTCCCAGGGGGTTCTGTTCCATGGCATTGAGGAAGGCCTGATAGGCTATGTTCAGACCGCCGTTGTCGCCGATATTTTCTCCGAGGGTGAGTTTTCCGTTGATGAATACTCCGGGAAGCACTTCCTGAGTTGAGAAGAAGTCTGCCAGAACTGCCGTACGCTCGTCGAACTTGGCCTTGTCTTCTGCGGTCCACCAATTGTGCATGTTGCCGTTTTTGTCAAACAGGCAGCCCTGATCATCAAATCCGTGGCTCATCTCGTGGCCGATTACAACACCAATGGCACCGTAGTTGGCGGCATCGTCTGCCTCAGGATTGAAGAACGGTGGCTGGAGGATACCGGCCGGGAAGCAGATTTCGTTGGTGGTAGGGTTGTAATATGCGTTTATGGTCTGAGGAGTCATGAGCCACTCGGTCTTATCTACGGGCTTTCCGACCTTGCGGTCAATCATGTCTGCAAGATAGAACTCGGAAGCGTTGCACATGTTCTCATAGTAGGAAAGAGTATCGTCTATCATGAGCTTTGAATAATCTCTCCAGGTGTCCGGATATCCAATCTTGACAATGAAGTTGGAAAGTTTGTCGTATGCCTGAGCCTTGGTAGAGTCGCTCATCCAGGTAAGTTGTTCAATCCTCTGACGGAGAGCGTCTTTGAGGTTATTTACAAGTTTGAGCATACGCTGTTTGCTGCTCTCGGGGAAGTATTTTTCTACATAGAGTTTTCCAACCGGCATTCCAAGTACACCGTTAACTGCACCAACGGCTCTCTTCCATCTTGGCTTGTCTTCCTGAGCTCCGCTGAGGACTTGGCTGAATTCAAAGGCAACTGCACGGAAGTCATCGCTGAGCATACTGGTTGCACCATAAATTACTCCGAATTCGGCATAGTCCTTGAGGGCCTGCAGAGGAACTTCTTTAAAAATTCTCTCTACCTCATGCAGCTGTTCCGGCTGACCTACGGAAACGCTGTCTATCTCGGGATATCCTAGGCCGCTGAGAATTTCGTCCCACATAATGCCGGGGAAGTCTGTCTTGAGGTCGGCATAGCTCATCTTGTGGAAGTTGTTGGGAACATCGCGGAGTTCGGTTCTGCTCTTGGAGGCCCTTGCTATGCGGTACTCTATGGACAGTATGTTTTCCATCTTTGCCGCAGCTTCCTTTTCCGTATGGCCTATCATTGTAAAGAGCTTGCAGATAAGGGTTTTGTAGGCTTCCATAATCTTCTTGGAGGCTTCGTCCTCGTTCATGTAGTAGTCTTTGTTTCCGAGTCCGAGACCGCCCTGATATGTCTGTACAAGGTTCTTGGAGGCATCTGAAAGGTCTGCATCGCAGTAGATGCCGAACATTGCAATGTCCACGCCCTTCTTGCCCAAAACGGCATTGGCAAGCTGGAACTCTTCACGCGAGGCTATATTGCGTACATATTCCAGATCTTTCATTATGGGCTTGTAGCCGTCTTCGTTTCTCTTTACGGAATCCATGGCCATGCGGTAGATGCTTCCGATTTTCTGCCCAAGGGTTCCATGTTCCTGCTCAGTGTTGGCATATTCCTCAAACATCTCCTTGAGCTGGAGTATGTTGTTATCGCTGAGAACGTCGAACTGTCCGAAGCTTGAATATTCCGGTTTGAGAGGATTGGCCTTCATCCATCCGCCGGAAGCATATTCGTAAAAATCTTCTCCAGGAGCAATGGAATCGTTCATATTTGCCAGGTTCAGGCCGGAAGTCAGTTTACCTCCCGTGCAGCCTGCCGCTGCAAAGCAAAGGATAGGTATTATCATTTTAAGTTTCATATAAATGGGTTTATTTTGATTTTTCCGGCCTCAAATATAAGGCAATTTTTTCAGACAATCTCGTCCTTGTCCGGGCAGCGTAGATTAAGGGCCTCAGCGATATGGGCCATTGCAACAGATTCCGAACCCTCAAGGTCTGCAATGGTTCTGGCAATCTTAAGGATGCGTGTATAGCCTCTGGCGCTTATGCCTTTTTTCTGTACAAGGGCTTTCATTACGGCATTCTGGCCAAAGGGCAACTTGCAGTAAGTGTCTATTTTTGCCGGAGTTATTGCGGCATTGGTAAAGAACTTCTCGCCTGCGGACATATAGCGGCGGTATTGAATCTGGCGGGCTCTTCTGACTCTTTCGGCTACGGCGGCACTCGTTTCTTCCTTACCCGCAGAAGAGAATACCAGATCCTGAGCTTCTACCGGCCTTACGTTTATCTGTATGTCTATCCGGTCCATTACGGGTCCGGAAATCTTGCTGCGGTATTTGAGTATGGCCGACGAGGAACATTTACACCTGCCCCAGCCCTCCAGAAGATGTCCGCAAGGGCAAGGATTCATGGCTGCAACCAGCATAAACCGCGCAGGATAGAAGTGTTTGCCCTTTACCCGGCTTATCTGTACCACTCCGTCTTCCAGCGGCTGACGCAGCACTTCTATGGAACGGCGGTCGTATTCAGCAAACTCGTCGCAGAACAGCACTCCGTTGTGGGCAAGTGATATTTCCCCTGGAAGACCCCTGCTGCCTCCTCCGATGAGGGCCGGCACGGTAATGGTGTGGTGCGGGCTTCTGAACGGTCTGTTTCTGAGCAATCCTCCGCGATGATGTTCTTTGCCGGACTCCGCAGCCAGCAGCCCTGCTATTGAGTAGATATTGCTGGTCTGTATGGCTTCTTCTTTGGTCATTGGCGGAAGAATTCCCCTGAGGCATTTTGCCAGAAAAGTTTTGCCGCTGCCCGGAGAACCGGAAAGCAGGATGTTGTGCCCTCCGGCCGCGGCAATCTCCATTCCTCGCTTGGCAAAGGCCTGCCCTTTGACCTGAGAAAAATCGTAGTCTGGACATTCTTCTCCGGCCTCTTCCTCCAACTCTCCTATGTTGGCTGCTGTTACAATCTTTGAACTTGCATAAATATCGGACCCCAGAATCTCTATGACATCCTTGAAACTGTCCGCAGCGTATATCGTAACGCCGTCTATTTCAGCTCCTTCTATCGCTGAGGAAGAAGGGAGTACACATCCTTTGAAACCCTGCTGCTTGGCATGTATTATTATGGGCAGTGCTCCTGGAATTTCTCTCAGAGTTCCGTCCAGAGCCAATTCTCCCAGTATCAGAAAATCCTTCAGCCTGGCAGTGACTTCATCGCCCAGCTGTCCGGAGGCGCACAATATGCCTATAGCCAGAGGAACATCAAACGAAGACCCCTCCTTGCGGATATTTGCGGGCGCAAGATTTATGGTAATCCTTTTTCCCGGAAACCTGAAGCCGTTGCTCGACAGGGCGCTTTCTATTCTCTGCTGGCTCTCCTTTACGGCGCTGTCCGGAAGCCCCACCAGATGGAACTGAATGCCGTCAGTAACATTTACCTCTACCGTTACCGTTGTAACTTCCAGCCCGTTACAGCACGCACAATAAACTTTGCACAACATATCATTGCATTTAATCCCGTTTATGGATAGCAATGATACATCTGCAATCTGGATCAGCAATGCCAATGCGTACAATTGACGCTGTCCGCCCCAAAGTTTTTACGTTTACGCTATGTGTGGGTCTGCGGGCAACCCTTAATTGCCCATATATTTTCCGGCAAACAGAATTGCCTGGGAGCTGCGCTCTGCTATCAGATATACGAAAGGATGGTCTGCATGAAAAACGGCTTGTTCTTTAAGCGCGTCCATACTGATCAACTTTCCCCCCGACGCCACCGCCACAACGGTGCCTTCTTCATCAACCTTAATGGAAGCTGCTTGTTTTACTACACCCAAGAATGTAGCGGACTCTGACATTGAGCGGAAGTCTGCCTTTTCAGGGTCAAAGGCATCGGGCATTCCCATCGCGGATAAAATTCCTTTTAACGATATGTCGAATTTAATTTCGAATTTTGGCAACCACAGGTCCACATCATAACTTCCCTTGAATGAATTTAAATATGGTTTCCACCCTGTATTTTTAAGTAAACTTATTACATCTGAAACCGTCTTGCCCTCCTTAGGGAGCAGAATGAATATTTGAAAAGCATTGTTTCCGTAAGCTTTGGAAATAGTACTGAAAGTTTCATTCTCAAAATAAGGCAAGTTTTTTTCCACTTGAGCCATCATTGGAAGACTCTTCTTGCCTGCTTCGTTTTCAAGATAGAAAACGCGGTTAGTCGTATTCTGCTTCTGGAATGGTGTGGCCCACATGCTCTTAAAGTACAAGGCATTCAAAAGGACCATCATATCGTCAGCGGACAGATCCTCAAAAAGCTTTGGTATAAGAGAATTTGTGTGTTTTAAGCACCATGAATTAATCTCATTTATCGCTCCTGCATCGGAAGCCTATTTCAGCCTCTGCATCATCAAATACTTCCGCGACATCATTTCCCCTCATAATGACATGAAGGCCAAGATAGATGCACTCTTTGCCGAATACCCAGCAATCAAGCATAGGTGAATCAGATTATCTCACCGGCCCAGAGGGCTTTGAAGAAGTCGGTCACGTAGTAGAGGTCAATATCTTCAGACCTCCTTGTCAGAAAATCGCGTGATACAATAATCTGTTTCGCTTCAGGGTGCTCTTCAACAAATCTCTTCAATCCCTTTTTGTGCTCGGTCTCCACGTGATCCGTTGACTTGATCTCAATGGCAATGCGGGCATCACCAATCACGGCATCAACTTCATCATTGCTGTAAGTATGCCAGTATGTCAGTTCCTCTTCACTGCCGGTATATCCAAGGTACGCACGGATTTCCTGCATCACGATGCTCTCAAAGGCGTGGCCATATTCAGGTGTCCCCGGCATCAGGTGGTAACGGTGGAGCAGGTAGTTGGGGATTCCGACATCGAAGAAATAAAACTTTGAGGTCTGGTACAGTTTACGTTTAATCACCTTTCTGTATGGTTTTACCTCGAAGGCAAGGAGCGTGTCGTAGAGAATTTTGAAATAAGCCTTGGCTGTATTGACGGACACACCGCAATCTGAGGCCATATTGTTGTAATTCAGAATTTCCGTATTTGTTATGGCCGCTACTTCGAGGAAACGTTCGAATGTGTCGATATTCTGAACCAGAGCTTCCTCTTCGATTTCCTCCTTGAGGTAAAGGTTTACATAGTTCTTGAGGCGCACCCTTGCATCCTTCACCATATAGTGCCGGGGAATCATTCCGTTCTGGATGGCCAGGCTGAAGTCGTAATCAGGAATCTCAGCAGAAACGAGAGGATACAGGTGCTCCTCATTAGCCCTTCCCCCCAACTGATTAACTCCGGCTTTCTTGATCTTCCTGGCGCTGGAGCCGCTCAAGATGAAGTACAGGCCATTCTCTACCATCAGTTTGTGAACCAAATCCAGAATCTCAGGGAGTTTCTGGATTTCATCTACGATGACCAGCGTCTTCGGAGGATACTTCACCAGCATCTCGTAGAAATCCATCGCACGGCGCTTGAAGCGCTTCCGGGTATCCGGGTCAAGGAGGTCAACGTATATCGCTTTTGGGAAACGTTCCCTTAAGAGGGTGGATTTTCCCACCTGGCGTCCGCCAAAGAGGAACATTCCTTCATCAAGGCGGTTCTCTATATCGAATATTCTATGGTACATAAAGCTGTTAAATTTTGCAGCGGCGTTGACAAAATTTGCGAAAAATCGTCAACGGCAATGCAAATTTACATGCAGGTTGAGAGAATTGCAAATTTATTTTGCTTTTCTGAGGTTCAGCCGTTTCTGCAAAATTTGTGAAAATGCCACCAAGGTATCTATATCTTCCGTTTGGGATCTTGCAGGAACCGCTTCAGCAGGAAGGCGAGGAAATAAGGGAAGGTGAAGAATTTGCCGTTCCAGCCGGCTAAAAAGCTATCTACCTTTCTTTTAAGAAGTTGCATGGTTTTTATCACATTTTCGGCTATAAAAATAAGCAAAAAATCACATTTTCGGAGCTTATTTAGGGTCGAAAATCACATTTTCGGCTATGAAATCTCTATGGTGCGGCTGAGGTCGGGGTTGGTGGTGATGGAAACTTTGATGCAGTCTTCCGGAAGTATCTCAGCGATTTTTTCCGGCCATTCGATAAGGCAGAGGCCGCTGCCGGCAAAGTAGTCTTCCGTGCCGATGTCAAAGGCTTCCTGCAGCTTGTTGATGCGGTAGAAGTCAAAGTGATAGATGGGGAAGCCTCTGCTGCTTCTGTATTCGTTGATGATGGTGAATGTTGGGCTATTTACGATATCATTGACTCCCAGGGCTTTGCAGATGGCTTTGATGAAGGTGGTCTTACCGGCTCCCATCTTGCCGTAGAAGGCAAAGATGTTGCTCTGGAGGTCGGACTCAGAAATAAAGCGGATGAACTCTTCCGCCACCCTGTCTATTTCTTCAAGGTTGCCGATTGTAAAAGTCTTAAATGGTCTGCGTCTGCCGTCATCAACTGCTACATCCTCCAATTTGAGGAAGTTTTTCATATCTTTCTTTTTGATAGTCCAGTACTGCATTTTATGAATCATCATTTTTTTTATCGCGATGAAGCTACAGCTTGATGACTATCTTCTTGCGGTAGAGGGCGTAGGCCATAAGCGTAAAGACAATTACATAGACTATTGCATACATCAGCGATGCAAACTCGTTATTGCCGTTGTTGCCTCCGAAGAAATCCGAGCGGAAGAGAGGGCAGCAGCAGTTCTGGTAGAACCAGCTCAGGACGGAGTATGTTTTTTCTCCCATAGTTCCGTCGTCCTGAACCACAGCCACTTTCCACTTGATTATCTGACCCAGGATCTTGGCAAACAGCCCGGCCATTACAAAGGCGAACAGAGGGTTCATGCCCAAGGCCTTGAACGGGGTAAAGATTTTTTCCCTGCCTTTTACATCTATAAAGTAGGCAAAGAAGCCGAGCATAAGAATGGCCCATCCGCCTGCATACAGAACATAGGAACCGGTCCAGATTTTCTTGACTATGGGCAGCCAGATGCTGAATATCATGCCAAGGGCAAGGCATATCATTCCAATTACAAAAAGCTTGGCAACGGCATCCACCTTGTTCTGAGTTGTCCGGCAGATGTTGCCTATGAGGAAGCCCAGCAGAACGGTGCAGCTTCCGGACAATACTCCTATCAGTCCTTCAGGGTCAAACGGAAAGCCCTCTCCATGGTAAACATGGTTCTCGCCGTTCATTCCCAGGGCGTTGAAGAAGTTCACGTCAAAAGCTCCAGAAGCCCTTCCGGCCATAGTGTCCTTTACGGTTTCTCCAAACAGGAAGGCGCCCTGTCCATCGCGGAGAAGCCAAAGAACCAAAACTTCCAGAAGTGCCAGTATTACCATTGCGCCTATGATTTTCTTTGGCTTTTTGAGCCACAGGGCAAAAAGCCCGCCCACTATGTAGCACATTGCAATTCTCTGAAGCACTCCAAAGATCCTGAGGTTACGGAACTTTTCCGCGATGTTCCACCAAAAGCTGTGGTCGTGGTCCAGAGGAACTTTTATGAACGGAAAAGCGTTGAGGGCCAGACCTACAAGGAAAATTAGGCAGCCACGGATCAGGAGTTTCTTTACGCTGGCCTTGGTCAGGCTTTCACCGTACTTTGCAAAGGAGAAGGCCATTGCCGCTCCAACTACAAAGAGGAAGAACGGAAATACCAAATCAGTAGGGGTGCATCCGGCCCAGCTGGCATGCCTGAGCGGTGAAAATATATGCCCCCAGCTTCCGGGGTTGTTAACCAGAATCATGCCCGCAACTGTCATGCCCCTAAGGACATCCAGAGCTACATAACGTGTAGTTTTTGCTTTTGCCATATCAAAACTCTTTTATTATCCGCCAAACTATAGGGTGCACAAAAATAACTAAAAACTCCTTAGCATTAACCCCTCTGCAAAAAACCTCTGTTGTTTGGAAACAGATTGTTATTTTTGTATAGAAATATTTATCGCGATGGAACTTTTTTATTCAACCGACATCAGGTGCGGCAAGGGGAATCGAGCCGGAGCAGAACGGTTGGTCCTGGCCGGCGGCGAGGCTGACCATTGTGTCCGTGTAATGAGGCACAAAGAGGGTGAATCTATTTTTGTCATCGACGGCAAAGGCGGACTTTACAACTGCCGCATAGAGAAGGTTATGCTTCCAAAGAAAGGGGAGGCTTCCGTGGAGTGTGCAGTATTGGAGGAAAGCCATGGGGTAGGAGGCCTGAACTATCATCTTGTGATGGCCGTATGCCCCACCAAGAACATGGACCGCTATGAGTGGTTTGTGGAGAAGGCTACAGAACTGGGTGTGGATGAGATAGTTCCCGTCATATCAGAACATTCCATAAGAACATCGCTGAAGAAAGAAAGGCTGGAGGCCCTTGCCCTTTCCGCCACCAAGCAGAGCCTGAAATCCTATCTTCCACAGATAGCGGAACCGGTTTCGGTCTTGGATTTTATCTGTCGCGATTATGGAAAAGGGGAGTTGAAGCTGATGGCTCATTGCGAAGAAGGAGAAAAGGAAACGATAAGGAACTGTCTGGCCGGGTTCAGCGGCTCTGTGCCGGAAGGCGAAAAACCGAGAGTGGTAATAATGATAGGGCCGGAAGGCGATTTTTCCGCTAAGGAGATACAACTTGCCCGGGAGAAGGGCTTTTTGCCTGTTACCCTTGGTTCATCAAGACTTCGTGTAGAAACGGCGGCAGTGGTTGCTGTTTCAGAAATTTACTTTGCATTTACTTGCGGATGATCTGAATCTGTCCGTTGGTGCTCAGTTTGATAATCTGAGATGCTTTGTGAGTGGAAGTCTTTTCTTCCATAGAAGGATGTACCGTGTAATCCACGGCATCCTTGATTTTGGGTGAAATGTCTTTGAATCCTTTAGGCGGATTCTCTCCCGATATGTTGGCCGAGGTGGAAACTATGGGCTTACGGAACCTGTAGCACAGCTGGCGGCAGAACTCGTTCATTGGAATGCGTATGCCAACGCTGCCGTCTTCTGCTATTACATTGGAAGCCAGGCCTATGGCCCTTGGGTAGATGATGGTCATAGGAGAGTCGTTTACCTCAATAAGATCCAGAGCCGCTTCCGGAACAGCTTCTACATAGCGGGCCAGCATGTCAAGGTCAGAAACCAGAGTTACAAGGCTCTTGCTTTCTTCTCTTTGCTTGATTGCAAAGACTTTCTTTACGGCCTCCTGGTTTGTGGCATCGCAGCCAATGCCCCAGATAGTGTCTGTCGGGTAGAGGATTACACCCCCTTCTGCCAGCACTTCAATAGCCTTGTCTATCTGGATCTTCATCTTGGGATCCATTGTATATGAATGTTTTGCTGCCATACTGCGTTCTGATTTAATGTTCTGCCTGAGAGGGTTCAGCCGTTGAGAATTCTGCTACAACCGGGTAATGGTCCGAAAACTTGTCCCTTATGGTATTGTGGCTCAGGCAGGTAAAGGTCTCAGGAATAAAGATGTAGTCTATTCTCAGCAAGGGCCACAGCATGGAGTAGGTAGCTGAAAATCCATTGCCGCGTTCCTTGAAAGTGTCTTTGCTTTTATAGCTGAGCTTATGGTAGGCAAATGACATAGGAGTATCGTTAAAGTCTCCGCAAACAATTGCAGGATAGGGGCTTGTCTGGATGTTGGAGAAAATCTGCGCCACCTGATGAGACCTTTTGATGCCGGTTGAGCGGAATTTGTTGTGTACGCTTATGATGTCTTCGGTCACATCCTCCGAGTTCCTTCTTTTTTCCCTGATTTTTTTGATAAGGGCGGTAGGGGATATTGCATAGGATTCCAAGTGGTTGTTATAAACCCTTACGGTATCCGAGCGGATTACTATATCGGCGAATAAAGAAAGGTTGGTGCTCTGCCTGAAACGGAGAACTCCGCCTTTCAATATCTCAAATTTGCTGAGTATGAGGTTGCCGCTGCGCTTTCCGTTGCTGTGGCTGACCAGGCTTGAAGTCCTGTATCTGTAACCAGGAAAAACTCTGGCGGCGGCTCCGGCACTGTCAAGATAAACTTCCTGAAGGCAGATAATGTCCGGATTGGTCTTATTAATTTGCTCAGCGATGCCTTCCATTGCAGAGGCTGAGGAAATTCCTTCTTCAGCGAGTCTGAATTTTCCTACGTTGTAGGTTTCTATCTTAATTGCCTCCTCAGGGGTTGCTTCCGGAGCCCCGCTGTTGAACTTGTAGAATCTTTCGGCAAAAAGCAGCGCCGGAAGCAGTGCTGTGATAGGGATCCAGGCACTTCTGCTTCTGCGAATTGCCGCAATAAGGAAAAGCAGGAGATTGATACCTAAGAGCGGAATGAAATATAGCCCGAAGAACAGCGGCACAGAAAATCTGGACGGATCTATGTACGAGGATATATAGGACAGGAACAGGCAGGCGGCCGCAATAATCAGAACCAGCCTGAATGTCAGACCAAAAAGTCTTGGAGTGCGCCTGCGTTTTCTGCCTCTTACTCTACCCATTCGTACAGCTTGTTTCTCTTTTTCCAATACAGAATCAGCAGAATTCCGAACAGCATGCCTCCAAGATGTGCAAAGTGGGCAATGCCGCTGCTGGTGTCAAATATGCCGGTAACCAGTTCAATTCCTCCGAATATCAGTACAAACCACTTGGCCTTGAGAGTTACCGGAAAGGGGAATAACATTGTAATGCGGTTGTTGGGGAACAACATTCCGTAGCCCAGAAGCACACCATAGACGGCTCCCGAAGCTCCAACGGTAGGCAGGTTGTAATCAACGCCTTGCAGGTACATTACGCCTAAGTGGCAGGCCGCCGCACCAAGTCCGGTTACAAAGTAGTAGAGCAAAAACTTCTTGCTGCCCCAGACCCTTTCCAGCACAACTCCAAAGAAGAACAGGGTGTACATGTTAAAGAATATGTGCCAGAAACCTCCGTGCATGAATATATGGGTTACCAACTGCCACGGCCTGAAAAAGTATGTACCTATAGGAAACAGTGCAAAATGTTCAAACATGAACTCCTGGTTTATAAGAGTTGCTATGAACATTATGATGTTTATGATGATTATGTTCTTTATTGCAGGGGGTATGTTTCTCATTTTCTTTGTTTTTGTACCTGAGTGCGGTTGTTACATCAGTTTGTGCCTGATTTCGTCGGCCCCTATCCGTATGAACGTGTAGCCTCCGCCCGGAGCCGTTGCAGGCTGCTTGCAGGCAAAGAGCCCGTCTATGACGGCAGCGGCCTCGCGTTCGGTAATGTCCGCTGTGTATGAAAAGTAGGTGTGACGGGCAATGTCCTCAGCGGCTTTGCGGAAGAGCTCGTCCTGATTTTCTTCCTCTATGTATGACACCAGTTCTTCAACTATGTCTTCCACAGAGAACTTTTCGCCTCGGAAATCGGCAGGAGTTCCGCTTACAACAACGCAGTCTTTGCCAAACGGCCGGATTTCAAATCCCAGGCTGCGGACCTTTTCGGCATTGTCCATAAGCGTTGCAAAAGAGGCATGGTCCAGCGTTACGGTCTTAGGGAACAGTTCTTCCTGAATCTGACATCCGTTATTCAGCATAGATTCCAGATAACGCTCGTAAAAGATTCTCTGTCTTGCTCTTGCAATGTTTACCACAAGAAGCCCGCCGTCTTGGTCGGCCATTGCCACAACATTGCGGTCTATCTGAAGTATGCGTCTTTGCCCAGCCTCTTCTTTGAGCATGTCGTTCATGGAACTCGGCACGGTTTTGTATGGGGCCGGAGTCTTTTGCTGCTGTTGGTCAAACGGGTTGAAGAGCGGGTCGTAGTCTATCTTAGGCTGGCGGAAGCCCCCGTTCTGCATGATTTTCTTTTCCTCCGGAGAAAGGGTGAAACCGTCGCCCGTACTGATTTCCACAGGAACACCCTCGGTGTCAAAATCTATGGCCGGAGCAAATGCATTCTTGCCTATGGCTTCCTTTACGGCGGCTTCCATTATCTGGAAGATAACCTGCTCGTTCTCCAATTTAATTTCTGTCTTGGACGGGCTGATGTTTACATCCATTTCCTGCGGCGGAACTTCCAGGAACAGAAAGTAATGCGGAGTGGTTGAGTCGGCAATCAGGTTGCCGTAGCCCTTCATTACAGCCCTGTGAAGCATGGGGCTGCGGAAGAACCTGCCGTTAGCAAACAGATAGGTGTTGGGCTGGTTCTTCTTTGCGCTTTGGGGCGTGCCTACAATACCGCTGATTTTTACAACGGTGGTATCTACGCTTACATCTATCAGCTGTTTTCCGGCAGCCGAACCCAAAAGGTCCGTAATTCTTTGCTTGAGGTTGCGCCCGCGTGGCAGGGTAATTACCTCTTTGGAGTTGGAAATCAGCCTGAATTCTATGTCCAGACGGGTGAGGGCCACTCTTGTAAATTCCGCAACTATCATCCTGTATTCGCTGTTGTCCGATTTCAGGAACTTGCGGCGGGCCGGAATGTTAAAGAAGAGGTTTCTGACCGCTACGTTGCAGCCTTGAGGACAGGCTATCTCGGTTTTTTCCAGAATCTTGCCTCCGGAAATATGCACCTGGCATCCGGTATCCTGCCCTTCTTTTCTGGTTTTGAGGGTAACATCTGCGCAGGCGGCTATGGAAGCCAGAGCCTCGCCCCTGAATCCGAAGGTGTGGAGCCTCTGGAGGTCTTCTACGGAGTCTATCTTTGAGGTTGCATGGCTGAGGAAACAGATTTCTGCCTCCTCAGAGTCCATTCCGCATCCGTTGTCTATTACCTGAATGAGGGTTTTGCCGTAATCGCTGACAACCAGCATGATGGATGTGGCTCCCGCATCTGCGGAGTTTTCCATCAGTTCCTTTACCACCGATGCCGGCCGCTGGATAACTTCCCCTGCGGCAATAAGGCTGTAGATATGTTCAGGCAGAACTTTTAACATTTCATTCAATAATTTGGTTCTTTCATTTGAGGCATACAGAGTGCACAGCCTGACATCAGTGAGTGGTCTGATATGCCTGGAACAGCAGGTGCAGGGCCTTTGTAAAGTAAAGCAGGGCAACAAGAATTACGACAATCAAAGCAAGTACTATATACCTCTTGCCCTTGCCGTATCCGCCGTCGGCCCTCTTGAGTTCCCTGTGGTAAGACCGTCTGAATCCCTTGCTTACAATGCTTCCCGGAACATATTCCTTGTTTTCCTGCGCTGCTTTGGCTTCGGCGTTTATATCGTCGAACTTCTGCAGGTCCTTGTTATAGTACCTGGCGGGATAGTCAAATACCCTGTGTTCCGGCAGATGAAAAAACTTGAACCCCATAAAACTCTCTTTTGTACAAACTCCAAAGATAACTAAAAAAGAAAAGTCCCCAAAAGAATCTCCAAAGCTACATTTTGATTACTTTTGTTTCCGTGAGTTCTGAAACCGGAGCCGTTTCTTTGAATTCTGAAACCGGAGCCGTTTCAATAACGGATTGTATAATATGAAAAGTGCATACAGAATAGGTAATGGATACGATGTCCATCTTTTGGCTACGGGGCTGAGGCTGGTCCTTTGCGGAGTGGACATTCCCCACAGTAAGGGCCTGGTGGCTCATTCAGACGGAGATGTAGCCATCCATGCTCTCTGCGATGCCCTTTTGGGTGCCGTGAGCCTCGGCGATATAGGGCATCACTTTCCGGACAACAGCCCCGAGTTCAAAGGAATCGACAGCAAAATCCTGCTTGCAAGGTCTTACAAGCTGGTCTTGGAGAAAGGATACAGGCTTGTAAATGCAGACCTGACAATCCTTCT
Source organism: uncultured Bacteroidales bacterium (assembly GCA_937899055.1). Classification (GTDB taxonomy): domain Bacteria; phylum Bacteroidota; class Bacteroidia; order Bacteroidales; family UBA932; genus Egerieousia. The sequence continues at coordinate 5,149 of CALBPX010000074.1, read as the reverse complement.
GCAGAAGCCCAAAGTAGCTCCCTACATCCAGCAGATGCGTCAGACTCTTGCTGAAACATTGTCCGTTGCCGCAAAACAACATTTCCAGGACAGCGGCATCAGCCAAGTCACGGACTGTCTGTGCAGCGTAGAGGATATATCCGTTAAGGCAACTACTACGGAAGGTGCCGGATTTGTAGGCAGAGAAGAGGGGGTGGCGGTTTATGCAACCGTACTTGTGGAAAAAATTTGCGAATAACGGAATTTTCTTTACTTTTGCACTCCCATTTGAAAACAAACGGGAACCATTGAGATATGGTGTAATGGCAGCACAAGAGATTCTGGTCCTCTTAGTCCTGGTTCGAATCCGGGTATCTCAACAACTTGGGGCGTGGTAGCTCAGCTGGTTAGAGCGCATGATTCATAATCATGAGGTCGGCGGTTCAATCCCGCCCCACGCTACAAAAAAACGCGGTAGAAAAATCTACTGCGTTTTTTTATTGCCGTTACGCCATTGGAAAGCCTGCTGCACCGTAAATCCACTAAAGGCAGGACCACAATCTGTAGGTGGAACGGCATTGTCAGTTGAGGTTGAAGAAGAAGTATAGGCCGGCCCAGGTTGTAGGAATTCCCCTTGCACTTCCTATGGATGAGCCATACTTGTTGCGGACGGTTCCATCATTATCGACCTTACCTATCTGTGAACCGTAATTATCCCGTACTACTCCGTCTGAATTGACCTTTCCTACCTGACTTCCGTACTTGTTGCGGATGGTACCGTCTGAGTCAATCTTTCCGACCTGGCTTCCATACCGGTCTCTGATGGTTCCGTTGTTGTCTATGGAGCCTATGGCTGCGCCGTATCTGTCGCGGATGGTCTGAGCATCAGCCTTTGACGGCAATGTCAGCAGGATTATCGCTGAGGCCAGTATTGCAAAAATCTTTTTCATGGCAGTTCAGGTTTAAAGTTTCTGAAAACTCCGGCTCGGGGCAGTTACCGGTCTTTTGAGCCGTCTATCTTCCTGAACTCATCAAGCAATAATCCTTCCATAACTTTGTAGCCTTCGGTTATAGGGTGGACTCCGTCTTTGGAATACTTCTTCGGAAGTGCGCCGTTTTCATCGCTGAGCAAGGAATGGTAGTCTATGTAAGGAATGCTGAGGCTTTCTGCATAGTCTCTGATCATTTTGTTGAGTTTGATTATATCCTGTGCGGGGGTAAGGTCTTTCCTCCAGACAAAGCCGGCTGCAGGCGGAACTGAGCAGAGTATTGGTTTGATATTGTGAGCCTTGGCGAGTTCTACCATGGATTTCAGGTTGCCGAGTATGTTTTCCGGGCTGATTTTGCCGTTGTTCTGCGCAACATCGTTTGTGCCGGCAAGGATGAACACATACTGAGGGTTCAGATCCAGTACGTCGCGGCGGAAACGGACCAGCATTTCGCTGGTGGTCTGTCCGGAAATACCTCTGCCTACAAAGTTGTTGTCCTTGAAGAACGTGGAGTCCAGATCCCACCAGAGCTCGGTTATGGAGTCTCCCATCAGCACTGCCTTAATCTTGCGGTTTTTCCACTCGCATTTCGGACACATTCCCTTTTGTGGTTCTCTGGCCTGTTTCATAATTCTTGCGTTATCTTTCTGAAATACATAGAACTGCGCCCAGTCCTGTTTCTTGGTGTTTGCTTCCGTTGCTTTTCCCTGAGCCATGCCCTCTATCGGCAGCATTGCTGCAATTGCAATTATAAACGCTCTGAAAATCTGTGTCTTTCTCATGTCTGTGTCTCGTTTGTGATTTCTATTCCAATTGCAAGATAACAATTTTGAAGAAAGTAAAATATTTTCATCATTGACAAAACCTGTCAAAATGCAGCCATACCTTTGCATCGTAAAACAAAGACCAGACAAGACTGTCCGGACAGAAACAGAAAGGAATACAAATTAAAAACATAAGATTATGAACAGCTACAACATTCTTTTCAGCAACGAGATAGCTGCCTTCATAGAAGAAACTATCGGAGAAAGCAAGGAAGTACAGATCTCCATCATTAGGAATGACAGATAAATATTTAAATTACAGATTGTATTCGTTGTTTTGTAAGTCTTAATTTGTAAAAGCATATTATATGAAACCTTCTTTACGTACCTTCCTTCTATTGTTCTTGCTCCTTGGGCAAATATCTTCCTATGCCCAGCTTACTCTGGTCAATGAACCGGACAAGCCATCTGCACAGGCTGCGGAGATGACAAGATATGGAAAGCTTAATGCCCAGCTCTATACCGGCTGTTTTTCCGTCTCTATCCCCCTCTATGTCTATCGCGACAGCCGCTTTTCCCTCCCTCTCTCCCTGGACTACAGCTATAACGGCCTTGTTGCCAACCGCCAGGCCGGCATCGTAGGTCTGGGGTGGAGTCTCGGCTGCGGCGGCGCCATCACCCGCGAGGTGCGCGGCATCCCTGATGAGCTTAGAGGCAGCTTCAAGCAATCCGTCCTTCCCGGCTATGATACACGTGACCTTCTTGGATTTGACTATATCCCCTCCGGCAGCCAGCTCAACAATATAGTTTATGAAGTCATATACCACCCCTCTTCCTCTGATGTCCTCAAGACTGCATACAGCATCACCGGCGCCCTATACGAGACGTCCTCAGACATCTACCACTTTTCTTTCCAGGGACACAGCGGCTCTTTTTACCGCAACCCCGACGGTAGCTTCACCGTTTTTCATACAAATTCCTTTGACGGAAATTACAAGATAGAAAAGACGAATATCTCTCTAAACGACGAGAACCACAACGTGAACTCGGAGTTCGTGATAACTACATCCGACGGTTACAGATACACCTTTGGCGAGGCGCAGAGCCAGGGAGAAAGCGGAATGTTCAGAAGCATAGAGAGAAACGTGCCCAACGGCTATGACAAGTGCTCTTCCGACGGGTCAGCACAGCCCTACAGGGCAATATCCTTCCTGTTGAGGATGATAGAAAGTCCGGATGGTGAGTCCGTCACTTTCAATTACAACGAGAAAGAGCAGCATTCCGATATAATCACTTATTCCTCTTCACTATGGCTGTGCAGTCAGACGGGCGACGAAGCCATCTCCATACTCCGTAACGGAGAAGATCTCAACACCACCAGCTACCTCAGTTCCATTGACTTCTCAGGAGGAGGACACCTGGAGTTTTTCTACTCCTCCAAACCTTCTGGAAAACAGGGCTCCTACCTGCGGGGCTCCGGTTCATACGGAGCGGAACGCAAGGACATAAACGCCTCTCAGACCTATCTCCAGCTGGACAGCATAGCCACTCCCGCAGGTGTAGTGAAACTCTCATATACATACAACGCTCTCGGCAATCCTTATCCTTTCCTCTCAGAAGTTCACCAGGAAGGAATTGGTAGCTTCAAATTTGACTATGCTGGTCTGGAAGACCGTTTCTTCCCAGCCTTCGGCACCACGGCAACGGATCACTGGGGATATCTTTGCCAGGGTGACTCCTCTTATATGAACCAGAACTCCGTCAGCCTGGGAAATCTGAGCACCTATCCCTCTACCTCCACAACCTTCGACGAAAACGTGAGCACGAGCCGTAATGCCAACACATACGCCTCTTCCATAGGCCTTATGACCAGGATAACCTATCCTACAGGCGGGAGCAGCATCCTGCAGTATGAGGACAACACCGTCTGGCGGAACCTTAGAAAGCTGTCTGACAACTCTTACATCCCGAGCATGTACACCTCCGGAACCGGTTTTCTGGATAAGGGACCGGGCAGCAGGATATCCATGATTATCAATGTGGATGAAAACGGTATTCCTACAGACACCACAAGATATGTCTATAACCGTCTGACTTCGGGATACGCTACCAGCGGCAGTCTTTTGGTATATCCCCGCTACAGGCTGGCCTATGGTGGTGTCATGCGGAACGGAGATGTTGTAAATGTCAACATAGCCTCCTCCTCCTCCGGCCTTGCCAGCTACGAGGGCACTCCTGTGGAATACAGCCGTGTGGAGGAAATCCATCCCGACAATTCCAAGACCATACATTTCTACACCGGTTGGGATGACTTTCCTGACAGCTTCTCCACGGAATCCCAGCCTCTCTCCCGCTACAATTCCGGCGAGCAGGGTAGCCTGGTTTCAGATTTGTTCATCTCCAGCAGGACCTCTTTTTCTGAAAGCGGTGCCGATGCTGTGCATAATATCCTCCGCCCTTCTACCAGCCTTCAGGACCGAAGAGGAAGGGAGTATATGACTGAAGTCTATTCCGCAGATGGAGATCTTCTCCGCCGCGCGGAATCGTTATATACCGCCAGAGAAGAGGGCGATCCTTTCAGCGAGAACATCTATATCGGCGAAGCATACTGCCCTGTAATCAGATATACTTTTGCTACCAGCAAAGCACGAGACCAGGTTACGGACTTCCTCCAAGACAACTCCTCCATATTTTCAAAGGTTGAGTACACTTATAACTCCATAGGCCAGACGGCATCAGAAGTAAAGACCCTCTCAAACGGCGATGTTGTTACAACGGCATATACTTACATCCCTGACATAGCTGCTAATAACCGGACCGGCATCCAGCAGGCCATGTACCGTCATAACCGTATAGGCAGCCCCGTCCGTATTATGGTAAAGGCAAGGCCTCATGGTGACCTGCAGGAAAAGATTGTCAGCTGTGACTCTCTGACCTTCATCCCTATCCCGTTGTCATCCGTTTCAGATACTCTTTATCTTCCTTCCACATGGAGCAAGCGAGACATCGAAAGCGGGATCTGGTATACCTATGCCACCTATCTTTATGACAGCAAGGGAAACATCATCCAGAAGACCGATGCCAACGGCATCTCCACAACCTTCATCTGGTATTCCAACAATCTGGGAGTTGCAGTCAGGATAGACAACGCCACGACTACACAGGTAACCTCAGCTTTGGGAAACTCACCGTTTGGAGGCATTGACGCAACAGACACTGAATCAATGGCAACTACGCTCCGGAATGCTCTTCCCCAGAGCGAAGTCTCATGGTATAAGTGGCTCTCTTATGGTCTTCCGTCCAAGATATGCGACCCTACAGGAAGGATTACTCACTATACCTATGACGCGGCGCAGAGGCTTAACATCATCCGCGATGACAGCCTAAATCCTGTGGAAAGGTATGATTACCAGACAC
>CALBPX010000073.1 GCA_937899055.1 uncultured Bacteroidales bacterium | reverse complement strand
CTGAGATTGCATCACATCCAAACCTTCCAAAGCTCCCATGATTGCAATCTCAGGCATACAAAGGCCTGAACAGTAGTTGCAAAGGCGGATATATCTGTGAAGCTCCTCACCTACTTCATCCAGAGCCTTGCGCATGATGCGGAAGTTTTCCTGAGTTGCAAATGTTCCTCCAAAGCCCTCTGTGGTAGCTCCGTACGGCACATAGTCCAAAAGGCTCTGGCCGGTTGTGCGGATTACGGCAATGATGTCTGCGCCCTGCCTTGCAGCTGCCTGAGCCTGAACCACATCCTCATAAATGTTACCGGTGGCAACAATTACATAAATGTAAGGGCGTGCACGGTCTTCGCCGTATTCGGCAACATATTTTTCTCTGCGCAGACGCCGGCTGCGTATTCTTTCTATGGTTGCGTCTATAACTGGTTTTACCGCTGCCAATAGCTTTTGGCTATCGGTAATCTTTGCTTCTTTTGTGATGTCATAGTCTTCATTTGCAATCTTTTCTGCAATCTGCTGCGGACTCAGTCCAGTGGCAATCATTGCATTTGCAATGTAGAACATCACTCCTTGAGAAAGTACACCCTTCTGCCTGAGCTGCTCTACAAGAACATTGGGGAGCGGAACATTGCTTTCGTCCACTCCATCTATTCCCAAGGCACGGGCAATGGTTCGCTCCGTAGCCACTGTAGTGTAGCGCTCCACAAAAGCCTGCACCTCAACGGCAACCTTCTCTGCCAAGGATTTGGCGAGGCGGACTTTCTCAAAATCTAAACCTACTTTACTCTGCATATTAGTTTATTTGTTGTGAAGTACTTATGTTGTTAATCTATTTATTTGTCTTTTAAAACACTCTCGGCAGCATCCAGCCATTCTGGATCCACACCCAGACTCCTGGCCACGCTGATGGCTTCGTGAGGAATCTCCCCTTCTGCCGTCTCGGTGAGAGTATAGTCCATTTTCCCGTCAGACAACCCGCGAACCTTGAGCCTGCGGAAGAAATCTCCGGGCACATTGTAGTGAGTTGTCATAAGAACAGATATATTTCTGTCTTTCAATATGTTCAGCAAAGCCTCCACCAGAGCCGTTCCTTCAATCGGGTTAGTGGTTCGGGCCGGTTCGTCTATCAGGGCCAGCAACCTGCTTCCGCTGCGCACTCCCCTGATGACATTGTCTATCGCCTTCACCTCCCCTGCAAATGAAGAAAGCCCAGATGAAAGATCCTGATCATCGCCGATGCAGACCCTTATATCCTCTTTAATATCAATTGCGGCTTCTCTGGCTGCCACTCCGAATCCGAACTGGAAAAGCAGCTGATTCAATGCAGCCATCTTCAGGACCACGCTCTTTCCGCCCATATTGGCACCTATGATGGTTACACTCTCCAGCCCAAAGCTCAGATCCACCGGCTGGAACGTCTTCTTCTTGCCTCCCAGTGCAGCCTGGCTCTCATAAACATGAACTATATATGGATGGAAAAGTCCTTTGTATTCTGTTGTGCAATCCTCCGCTATGGACGGAAGGCAAAGCCCCATTATCTTAATTTGCAGGCATTTGGCAAGAAGAATATCAAGGTCTGAAATGGCATCTATGGCCCCTTTTATCTCAGCGATATGACCCAAGAGCATGGAAGACAGATTCTCCCTAATATCAAACAGATCTACATCGTCAAGCACAAGATTCTTCTGGAGCCTCTCTATTGTTCCGGATATGTCTCTGAGACACATCAGCCGGTGCTTGAGGGCCGCCAATGAAGAAGATGCGTTGCCGCCGGTCTGTTTGTAAAGCCTGCTGTAGCAGTTGCGCAGTACAGAATATGATGCTTCTATGTCCTGTCTTGAAAGCATCATAGAGGCATTGAGCATACGGCTCCGGCCGCAGGAAGACTGCAACTGAAGCTGGTCGAACATGAACCTCAATCCACACGGTATGTCAAGACATTCCTTAAAAAGCATAATAAATTTCTATGTCAGCACTCTGCGCCGCTGTTCTTAACTATATCATATACAGGCACTCCTACTGCCTGATGAATATTCTTGCAAAGCAAGTCCGAATCCAGTACGAATCCCCTCGGACTTACCGGGTTCACGCAAACTGCAATAAGTTTGCTCGATCTGAGAACCTTAATGCGCCCTCCCTTCTTGAGGAATAGCCTGTAAGATTCTTCAGAGACGAATATCTTGGTGAAATCAGTCACCACCAGATCGATTTCCCTGATTCGCTTGGAATCGGAAACCAATCCCAGGAACCTGTCCGTCAAAGCTCCTGCTACATAAACCGCCACGCTCCTTTCCGTCAGATTGTCTTTAATCTTGTCTATTGCCAGGGAAGATTCAACGTGGAAATCTATCAGATTTCCTTGCCCATCCATTCCCCAGACGCCTTTTTCCAGCCCTTCGAATTTCTGGCAGACCGTATCATCCGCCCTTTCCAACCGCACCAGTTCAACTATGAATTTTGTCCGTCTTACAAGAGTTGCCATATCCACCGAATATGCAGCACCCGTTGTAAGTACCAGGCTCTCACTGACTACCGGAGATGCGCTGCTGAGCCTCGAAAGCGCTCCGTCCACTATCGTGAGATCCGGTTCAAACTTCTTGACTCCATTGCTCCACCGGGCAAGGGACTGTGCAGATGAAGGCCCGCTCAAAAGCACTTTTCCGCTTCTTATGACCCTCGCCGTCACAATCCGTCCCAGGGAACTCCTCTCGGAGGTTATCTCAAGAAGTTCGCTGAGCACATTCCGTCTGGCATAAAAAACCTCGGATGTGGAAAAAATGGTTCCCTCCTTGAGTATTATCTCAGGCTTGGCCGTTCCGGTCACCTGATCCTTGCTCTCCCCGTCTATCCCTATCGAGGTTACCGCCACCTTGCAGGACAGCGGTAACCTGTCCAGGATATAGTTCAGACACACGGTCTTTCCGGTGTTTTTCTCAAGCCCCACAATGGAAAGGCTCTTGAATTTCTGTATATCGCCGATGAAAGACATTGTGAATCTGAAATTTATAATGCTACTTCTTCTTTACTGCCTTCTTTGCAACAGACTTCTTAGCTGCAACTTTCTTTGCCGGAGCCTTCTTTGCTGCAACTTTCTTGGCCGGAGCCTTCTTTGCAGCGGCAAGCTTTGCACGGTACTTAACGGCACGGTCTTCTCTTGCAAGATGAGCCGGCTGTATGGTCATGTCCTTGCCTGCGAGCAAAGAAACAACTCCCTCACATTCCTTGTTTTCCTTGCAATACTTGCAGTTGCACTCGAACTTGTAATCCTCAGGCTCTGAGTATGTAGTAATTACGCCCTCGTAATTTCTGAGGACAACCTTGCCGGGAGCCTGAGAAATTACATAGTTAGGCATTACAGGAGTCTTTCCTCCTCCGCCTGGAGCGTCAACCACGAATGTAGGAACTGCATAGCCGCTGGTATGACCTCTGAGGCCTTCTATGATTTCTATACCCTTTGAAACAGGAGTACGGAAATGTTCGAGGCCCATTGAAAGGTCGCACTGATAGATGTAGTAAGGTCTTACTCTCATCTTCACAAGTTCGTGAACCAGTTTCTTCATCACATTTACACAGTCGTTGACTCCGCGCAGAAGTACGGACTGGTTGCCCAGCGGAATACCGGCATCGGCCAGTCTTGCACAAGCTGCAGCACTCTCGGCAGTAACCTCCTGAGGATGGTTGAAGTGGGTGTTCAGCCATATAGGATGATACTTCTTGAGCATGTTGCAAAGCTCCGGAGTTATCCTCTGAGGGCATACAACCGGAGTGCGGGAACCAATTCTTATTATTTCCACATGCTTGATTGTGCGGAGCTTCTTGATTATGTACTCCAGCCTCTCGTCCGGAACCATCAGGGCATCGCCGCCTGAAAGCAGAACATCTCTTACCTGAGGTGTGTTCTTGATGTATTCTATTGCCTTTTCTACATTGTCCATAGAAGTTGCAGCATCCTTCTGGCCTGCAAACCTTCTTCTGGTGCAATGGCGGCAATACATTGAGCACATGTCGGTTATAAGCAGAAGTACCCTGTCCGGATAACGGTGGGTAAGGCCCGGTACGGGTGAATCCGTATCCTCATGCAGAGGGTCCAGGAGGTCGGCCTTTGCCTGGTGCGTTTCCTTTATCGTAGGAATGCACTGCTTCCTTACCGGATCTTCAGGATTATCGGGATCGATCAGACTCAGGTAGTAAGGAGTAATGGCCATCCTGAGGGTCTTCAGCGATTCCCTTATTCCGGCCTCCTCCTCTTTGGAGAGCTTGATGTATTTCTTGAGTTTGTCAAGAGTCTCTATCCTGTTGCGTACCTGCCACTTCCAGTCGTTCCACTGAGCGTCGGTGACTTCAGGAAAGAGTTGTTTTCTTCTTGAAACTGCCATAACCTTATGCGTAAAGTTCTTCAAATATCTTTCTCAGTTTAGGACATTCGCGCAGCTCCTGAAGTGTGATTTCGGCATGGCCCTTAGTGTAACCGTTACCGATAATCATGTTGACGTCTGCTCCTATTCCCTCTGCTCCCAGAGCAGCCTTTGTAAAGCTGGTAGCCATTGAGAAGAAGTAAACCACTCCGTCATCTTTGGTGCAGAGCACGGCTGTCATTTCCTGATCCGGAACATTTACGCAGTTGATGGTAACATCGGCCATCTTGCCGTCTGTGAGCTTGCTTACCAGTTCGTTAACCTGAACCGGAGTCATGCCCTTTACGCTTTCTACCACATCGCAGAAACCGAGATCTTTGATACGGTTGGTAGATTTGGGGCTGTTGGCAAGACCTATGACCTTACCGGTAACACCTACCCTCTTCTTTGCCTCATAGCAGCAGAGCATTCCGCTCTTTCCGCCTGCTCCCAGAATGACAACGGTCTGGCCGCTCTGGCAGAGTTTTGCAGTCTGAGCAGGAGCACCTGCTACGTCCAATGCGCTCAGAGCCAACTTTTCCGGCATGTCGTCCGGAATCTTTGCATATATACCGCTCTCAAACAGGATAGCCTTTCCTTTGATGTCAACCTGATCTACATCGGCCTTAATCCTCAAGATTTCATCTATGCGCAGAGGAGTCAGCGACAGAGAAACCAAAGTTGCAATGCGGTCTCCTTCCTTAAGGTCAATCTTTCCCTTGAGAGCATCACCGATTTTCTCAACCGTACCCAGAAGCATTCCTCCGGAACCTGTACGGCGGTTGCGGTGTTTGCCCTGAAGCTCAACATTGAGGAACATTTCCTTCTTGATTTCTTCCATGACCTCGGCCTCGTTGTTGGGGTCTTTGGCCTGGCTCTTTGCATAGTTGTGTATGTCTGTAAATGAGGCAGAGTCTATGTTGAGGGTCTGTACGTCAATGAGAATTTCATTGTCGTAGATCTCATCCATGTTATTGTCCAACTTGTTTGCGGGCTGCGGCAGAACGCCTACAGGCTCTATTACACGGTGTGTACCGTAGCGATTTCCATGTTTTTGCATATTCTTACTTACTGATTAATTGTTGTTCTACTGTTAATTATTTTTTTGGTGCAAGGCCCAGGATCTCACGGGCTTCGTGGCTGTTGGCAATCGGCCGTCCGAGTTCGTTTGCAAGCCTTACAACTTTTTCTACAAGAGCTCCGTTTGAAGGAGCCAGAACTCCGCGGCTCAGGTAGAGATTGTCTTCAAAGCCTACCCTTACATTTCCGCCCATAGCTATTGCTGCTGCGGCCATCGGGAATGCATGGCGGCCCACTCCGGTAACCGTCCAGGTGCTGCCTGCGGGAATTCCGTTGACCAGCCAGCAGAGGTTGGCAACCGTAGCAGGAGTACATCCCGGAACTCCGAGCACAAAATTGAACTGCATGGGAGCTCCCGGAGCCTGGCCCTTGCGTGCCATATTCAGGATGGTATCCAGATGGCCCATCTCAAAGCACTCGTATTCCGGTTTAATTCCGCGCTCCATCATGCGGGCTCCGAATGCACGCATGGTAGGCATGGTATTGTCAAAGATTTCGTCTCCGAAGTTGCAGGTACCGCAGTCAAGCGTAGCCATTTCCGGCAGAGGGTCGGTATCTGTGCTCTGGAGCCTTTCATCGGGAGTCATGCCAACGGCACCTCCGGTGGAAGGAATCAGGATTACATCCGGGCAAACCTTGAGAATGGCTTCTTCACACTCCTGGAAGCGGTCGCGGCTCTGGGTGGGAGTTCCGTCGTCCCACCTTACATGAAGGTGAACTATTGCAGCACCTGCGTCAACGGCACTCTTTGCCTCGCGTACAATTTCCTCAACCGTGTAAGGAACGGCGGGGTTCTGCTGCTTTGTCACCTCTGCACCGCAGATTGCGGCTGTGATTATCAGTTTATCCATAATAAATTACTTCTTTCTCTGGCATTTAGCAGGAACAACACAAGTTCCGCTGGCCCTGCAAACAACAATGGGTTCTTCAAGAACATCTGCCGCAGAATCAGATACATCCGGACGCGGAGCAATCACCTTGCGTGCCTCAAAGGTCATCTTGCGTGAGGTATTGCCTACGTGAGTGATCTCTCCAGTTGCCTCTATATAGTCTCCTGCATATACCGGAGCAATGAACTCTACGTTGTCGTAAGCCTTGAACAGTCCTTCGTCGCCATCGTTGATTATAAGAAGTTCAGTTGCCACGTCTCCGAAGAGCTTGAGCATGTGAGCTCCATCTACCAGCCCTCCTCCGTAATGAGCGTCTTCTCCGCCCATTCTTACTCTGATAAGTGATTTTGCGCCCATATTATTCTCTTACTTTCTGAAGGTTGTTGGTTGACTGGTACAGGTGGGTTACAAATACATGAGGAGTTATTACGGCCTCAGGCTTGATTTCTCCTGCGGGAACTATCTTCTCTGCCTCAACAATCACAACATCGGCGGCTGTGGCCATAATGGGGTTGAAGTTCTGCGAAGTTCCTACGTAGATGCAGTTTCCTCTTTCGTCGGCAACAGTAGCTCCGATGAGGGCTATATCGGCATGCAGAGGCTTTTCAAGAAGATATGTCTTGCCATCTACCTCAACAGTGGGCTTTCCTTCAGCGATGACAGTTCCCATGCCGGTGGTTGTAAGAACACCGCCGAGTCCGGCTCCGCCGCAGCGGATACGCTCTGCAAGAGTTCCTTGGGGGCAGAACTCGATTTCCAGTTCTCCTGCATTCATCTGGGCTGCTGTATCAGGATTGGTTCCGATGTGTGAAACATAGAGTTTCTTGATCTTGTGGGCGCCTATGAGGTTGCCAACACCTATTCCCTGATATGCAGTATCATTGGAAATGAGGGTCAGATCTTTTACATCGCTCTTTGCAAGTGCATCGAGGATATCAAGAGGAGAACCGGCTGCGAGAAAACCTCCAACCATAATAGTCATACCGTCTTTAATCTTTGAAACGGCTTCCTGTAAAGAAATTCTTTTATCCATAAGAAAACGTTTAAAATTTATTTGTATTTACCTATAAATATGCATTTTACATTAAGAGACCAGGGCTAAAGGCACCCAAAAAGCCTCTTATTGGCAATAATTCAAGCAAATATAAAGAAAAATAACGAGAAAAAATAACAACGTTGTTATATTTTTTATTCGGATAATTTTTATTACCTTCGCAAGATAGCAGCCAGACTGTATTTTTATACTTAAAGTAATTCAAGATGGATTTGAAGAACATTATCATCCAAAATGAGGGTGGAATCTGCATTGTAAAAATCAATAATCCGCAGAGTATGAACGCTCTCAACTCAGAAGTTCTCGCTGAGCTCGATACCGTATTTGCATCTTTGGAGAAGGATTCCCAGACAAGCGCCGTCATCCTGACCGGAGAAGGGAGGGCTTTCGTAGCCGGTGCAGACATATCCCAGATGAGCACAATGAACGCAGCAGAAGGCAAGGCCTTTGGCGTTCAGGGTTCAAAGGTTTTCCGCAGGATTGAACTCCTTCCCAAACCTGTAATTGCCGCAATTAACGGGTTTGCACTCGGCGGCGGCTGTGAGCTTGCCCTTGCCTGCGATATCCGCATTGCATCTTCAAAGGCAAAGATCGGCCAGCCGGAAGTTGGCCTTGGCATAACTCCCGGTTTCTCCGGAACCCAGCGGCTCCCACGGATTGTTGGGGAAGGCAGAGCCAAGGAAATCATCTATACGGCCAAAGCCATCACCGCCGATGAAGCCTACAGGATCGGCCTGGTAAACAAGGTCGTAGAGCCTGAGGAACTTATGGATGCAGCCATGGCTATGGCCAAGACCATTGCTAAAAACGCCCCTATAGCAATTGCACTGAGCAAAGAGGCCATCGGACGCGGAATGCAGACAGATATTGACTCAGCCATTGCTATTGAGAACAGCCTGTTTGGCCTTTGCTTCTCAACCCAGGACCAGAAAGAAGGCATGAAGGCTTTCTTTGAAAAGAGGCCGCCGGAGTGGAAGAATAAATAACCGGCCCAAGGAAATTACACGAAAAAAATACACACAATAAACCATAAACATTTAAAATTCAATAACATGAAAGTTGCAGTTGTTGGTAACGGAACAATGGGCCACGGCATAGCACAGGCATTTGCTACCGCCGGCCACGACGTACTCCTGAAAGGACGTAGCGAAGCATCCCTCGGAAGAGCTCACAAAGCCATCGAAAAATTCCTCAACAGAAGCGTTGAGAAAGGAAAGATGGAAGCACAGGTAAAGGATGAAATCATTGCCAGGATCAAAGATACCCTCAACTATGAGGATCTTGCCGATGCAGACCTTGTAATTGAAGTAGTAGCTGAAGACATGGCGGTAAAGAAGGAAATTTGGGAAACCCTTGACAAAGTCTGCAAACCCGAAGCCATCCTTGCTTCCAACACTTCATCGCTGAGTATTACTGCAATAGCAGCATTTACCAGCCGTCCTCAGAACGTTATTGGAATGCACTTCTTCAACCCGGTTCCTCTGATGAAACTGGTTGAGGTAATCAAAGGTCAGCTTACCAGTCCCGAGGTTCACGACAAGGTAGTTGAGATTGCAAAGGCTATTGGAAAGTGCCCTGTATCTGTAAACGAGGCTCCTGGATTTGTCGTTAACAGAATACTCATACCTCTTGTAAACGAGGGAGTTGGCATCCTTGCAGACGGTATAGCAACAAAGGAGGAAATAGACGCAGCAATGCAGATGGGAGCAAACCACCCCATGGGCCCTCTGGCTCTGGGAGACCTCATTGGACTCGACGTATGCCTTGCAATCATGGAAGTTCTGTACAACGAGTTCGGCGACAGCAAATACCGTCCACATCCGCTGCTTAGGAAAATGGTACGCGCAGGCCTTCTCGGACGCAAGTCCGGAAAGGGCTTCTACGATTATACCAAGTAGAGGAAACACTTGCAAAAAAAGAGAGGGCCGGATTTTCCCAGCCCTCTTTTTTCATACTCCGGCATTCAGAACCTGTATCATAATGTAAGCATCATGTTCCTGCTCTTATTCTTGAGGAGCGGAAGACTCAAACAAGTTTTAACTGTTTGAATACACTGTGGATCAGTGCCTTGATATTATAAGGAGAGGAACGTTGCCGTCCAGGCATTTCTTGATGTCCTTGCCGCCGGATACGACCCGGCAGTAACTTACGTCCGGACCCTGGATTTCCTTTACCCTGATTCTGCCAAGATAATGCTTGCTGGTTCTGCCGTTGACCTCAGTCAACTGATAG
>CALBPX010000072.1 GCA_937899055.1 uncultured Bacteroidales bacterium | reverse complement strand
TCTAAGACCTTCAATCTTTTCTACCAATGTATTGTTGTCGCTCATAATTATCTTCTCAATCTATTTTACGAATCCAGCAACGCCTTCTCATATAGAACTCCTTCTGATAGCTTTCCCACACCTTGAGAGCCGCTATGTTGTCTTCTATCTGCGGGTTGCTTATAGCACTCTTGAGTTTCTTGCGGACATACGTTGTTTCCATCTTGGTATGGAAAATGGCAGACAGGCCCTTGGATTGCCACTTGGGTGCCGACCCCAGAAGCAGCAGATCTACCTTCCGGTACCATATAAAGGCAATTACTATGAACAGCCAGCCAATCGGAAACAGCTTTCCTCTTGCCCGTTTCAAGGCCCTGGACAACGACGGTATGCTCACACCAAAAGCCGCCAGATTGTCGTCTTTGTCCAAAACCATGCAAGTCAGGCCGTTCCTCAGATATGAGAAATAGTGGTTCCCCATCTCCTCTTCTTCTTCTTTTGTCAGGGGAATGAAATTATAAACGGCCTTGAATGCCTCGTTGTATATCTCAAAGAACTGGGTCAAAAGCTTTTCCTTTAAGGCTTTGTTACGCTTTATCTTATTTATGTTCAGCACTTTAAGACCGTATCTTTCTACCAGCAGCTTGGATATCCTGCCCAGCTTTTCAGGCAGCCCCTGCCCTGGGTCCATTTCGTACTGAACCCAGTCGCACTCTTTTTCAAACCCCATCTGCTGCATATAGTCCACATAGTACGGGTAATTGTAAAGACAGTTCACCTGAGGCTCCTTGTCAAACCCCTCTACAAGCATACCCTGACGGCCCAGCGTGTTGTAGGCCAGCGGCCCGTGAATTTCCGTCATACCTTCTGCCTTGCCCCATTTTTCCACGGCCTCTATAAGTGCCTGTGCTATTGCAGGATCTTCTTCAAAATCAAACCATCCGAACCTTACCCTCGAAAGGGAGTAAAAATTATTGTATCTCGGATTGATTATTCCCTGAACCCTTCCTACAACCCTGCCGGAGGAGTCATAAGCCAGAAAAAGCTTCCGCCTGCAATATTTCAGGGCCGGATCATCCTTGAGCGAGTGCTTCTGATCTGCGTCCAGAGTGGGCACATAATACTTGCACTTACGGTAAAGACGGTTCTGAAATTTGTAGAACTGACGGAACTGCCTGTCTGTTGTAACTTCCTTAACTGTAATCGCCATAACTGAATTATTGCAAAGCCTGCAAATTTAGCAATTATCTGCCAAGCTTCAAAATTCCAGTGATGGCGGCCTGCGCACAGATGCAACCAAAGGTTGCAGGCAGGTATGAAACCGTACCCGTACGGCTTTTTTTGTTCTGCTCCTGGAACGGAACAATAGCCTCCCTTACCGGCAGTTCTTCCGAAAATACAACCTGGAAACCCTTGCTGATGCCTATTTTCCTCAGACGTTTCCGCAGCATATAAGCCAGGGGGCAGTTGAACGATTTGCTGATATCAGCCAGGCGAACCTTTGTGGCATCCCATTTTGCACCGGCCCCCATGGAGCTGACCAAGGGAATCTTATGGTCTGTACAGAATTTTATCAGGGCTATCTTCGGCGACAGGGTATCTATGGCATCTATCACAAAATCAACCCTCGGCGTGCCGTCATCCGCCAGCAGGGGCAGAACTGACGCTATGTTTTCTTCTGTGATGAATTCCTCTGCAACCTCAATTTCCAAATCCGGATTTATGTCTTTCAGTCTGGATGACATGACGGAAACCTTACTCTTTCCCAAGGTAGAATCAAAGGCGGCTATCTGCCTGTTCTTGTTGGTAACGGTATAGGTGTCTGAATCGGCTATGACAACCCGGCCCACTCCGGCCCTGACCGTCATCTCGGCTGCCATGGCCCCCACTCCACCCAGACCAATGATTGCAACGCAAGATGAAGAAAGGAGAGCCATTCCCTGCTCTCCCACCTGAAGCACGGTTCTTTCACGCCAGTCGGTCATTCGAGTTGCTTGGCTTGGTTCCAATATTCGTCCATCTCCTCCAAGGTCATATCTTTCAGCGATTTGCCCTGTTTGATGGTATGTTCTTCAAGATAGCCGAAACGGCGGCGGAATTTAGCACATGTATCTTCAAGAGCCGTGTCAGGATCCAGCCCGTAGAGACGGGCGGCATTGATTATGGAAAAGAGAAAATCGCCGAGCTCTTCCTCAGCCCTCTTCCCTCCTTCCGGCAGCACTTCCCTGAATTCCGAGAGTTCCTCGGAAACTTTGTCCCAAACATCTTCCTTCTTCTGCCAGTCAAACCCAACGGCCCTTGCCTTATCCTGAATCCTGTATGCCTTAATTACGCTGGGCAGAGATTCGGGAACACCGCTCAGAACGGTCTTGTTGCCGTCTTTTTCTCTGGTCTTGAGTTGCTCCCAGTTGCCTACCACCTGCTCCGCATTCTTTACCTGAACATCTCCATAGACATGCGGATGACGATATATCAGCTTGTCGCACAAGCGGTTGCACACATCAGCAATGTCAAACTGAGACTGCTCCTTGCCAATTTTTGCGTAAAAGACTATGTGCAACAGCAAATCGCCGAGCTCCTTGGATATATTGAACATATCCTTCTTGAGTATGGCGTCCGAAAGTTCGTATGTTTCTTCTATTGTCTGAGGCCTCAGGCTCTCAAAAGTCTGCTTGTGATCCCAGGGGCATTTTTCCCTGAGTGTATCCATGATGTCCAGCAACCGTTCAAAGGCCGCCAATTCCCGTTCACGCTTGGTCTCCATAAGAATCTCAGTTCTTGGTTTTTGTAGGCGGGAACTTTGTATCAGAAGGATGGGCTGCCCATATATCAAACCTCAGCATGGCATATTCCGGAACACCCTTGCCGGATGACATGTTTCCGCTTGAGCCATAGCCTAATCCCGAAGCAAAGAAGGCCACAGCCTTGTCTGCATAGGTCATGTCCTTGACCGCATGGACAAAGCCCAGAATCAGAGATGAAGACCCACCGCTTCCAATGGTAATATCGGAACTTGTTGAACTGGAACCGTAGGTTGTCATATCTTTATAGGTCTCTCCGATATCTACGCTGAGGGGTGCGTAGTCGTTTTCTGCGTCATAGATTCTGTATTTGCGCGCCGTGTCTGCTATGTTGGTGTCAAACACATATCCGTCCAGAAGGCGTCCCACATACCATACTCCGGTAGATTCACCGGCCTCTATGGTGTCCGCAGCCGGAATTCCCGAAGGATGAGTGAAATTGCGGAAATAATAGCCGTAGGAGGTAGAGTCTATCTTGGGGCTGAAGTAAAGCTTTGAATAACTTTCCAGAGAGTCTATCTGGAACTTTTCCACATCGGTAATCACAATGCCGGCCTTTATTTCATATATCATGTTTACAGACGACTGCTGCCCACTGGTAGAGTAGGTGGAAGAACTGGTGCCGGAAGAAGTCAGCCATGGCGGAATTATTGCCGTAGCAGAGCCGCCCTTGCTGAGCTTGCCCAGAAGTTCCTTCATGCCCGTCGTGGTGGAGCTGTTGAGGATGAACAGCGAAGGCCCGTAATATACGCCCGGATCGTAAG
Organism: uncultured Bacteroidales bacterium; assembly: GCA_937899055.1. GTDB lineage: Bacteria > Bacteroidota > Bacteroidia > Bacteroidales > UBA932 > Egerieousia. Next base: position 2,204 of record CALBPX010000072.1, on the reverse strand, counting down.
TTCCGAGCATTCTGGCCTTTACGGAATCGGTGGTACTCTGGCAAGTACCGGTCAGATCGTATGTATTGTAATGGATGTATATGCCATCGTTAGTACCCGGCTTGGTACCGGTTCCGGCATCCAGACTGATAATCGTAAGGCCGGAAGAGAGCTTCTGGGCGCTTGGACAGTTAGTCTCTATATATGCATCCAGAATCCTTTCCTGCAGTTCCCTTGTAGAAACTTCCTTTTCCTTTGCGCAGCCGCTCATAGCCAAAACAGCAACTGCCAGAGAAATAAAACTAAACCTCATTTTCATATAATATCATCTATTCAATTCCGACTAAAAAACTTTATCTATGGTTATATCAAAAAACAAAGGAGTAAGCTTGGGTATGCTTGCCATAATCTGATTCCCGTAACCATATCTGGCAGAGAATATTATGTAGCAATGTTCCCCCTCCTTTGCGCCCTCCAGGCCAAGTTCCAGCCCCTTTATCAGCGGGCTTTTTCCAAACTGTGCCATGTAGGGCTGGCCGTCCGTGGTAAATCCGTTGGCCTCGGCCACAGAGGCATCGTTGGTGGCAAACAAAGAACCCTTGCCGCTGCTGAAAACATAGCCGCTGAAATGGAAATACAGAGAATCGCCCTTCTTGAGCACATTGCCTCCGGAAATGCCTTCCGCAACTATAATCCTTGGAACTCCTCTGTTATACACCACCGTATAGTCCGAACTCAGAGTGGAAACATAGTTGTCTATCCTTGTTTCCTGATCGGCATAGGTGTTCTTGCGGTCTTCCTTGTCGCACGAGGCGGCAGCAAAAAGCGCAAGCAACAACAATATGTAAAAGTTCCTGAGCATATCGGTTCCAAATATCAAAACATGTGCCGCAGAGCCTCTCAACCGTCATTTAAGGATTCAAGAAACTCCTCAGCGATTTTACAAAATAATCCTCCGCCTCTTCTATGGGCATGTCATATAAACGCCCGCCGGCAGCCCTCTCATGACCTCCGCCGTTAAAGTACTGCCTGCTCAGCCGGTTTACAGAAACAGCCCCTTTGCTGCGCAAAGATACTTTAATAAATCCATCGGACTGTGTAAAAAGGGCAGAAATTTCAACATCCTTGATTTTCAGCGGCAGATTCACAAACCCTTCCGAATCTCCGTCGCGATAAGAAAAACCTTCCTTAGTCTTCTGGTCCAGCACAATGGATGCCGCTTTCAAATCGCTGAATATATGCATTTTATTCAGCAGGACCTCCCCCATCAGCCTCATCCTCTGTTCAGAAAAACTGTTCATGATTTCCGCCTGTATCATCTCGCGATCTACCGCAGAATCAGCAATCTGCGATGCCATAAGAAAAGTGGACGGAAAAACAGAGTTGCAGAAATTGTTGGTATCTGTCATCATTCCAGTGTAAAGCGAAGTTTTCACATCGTCCGTAATGTCGGTCTCCTTCAGTGCAGAAACTGCGTTCAGGAGCCACCAGGCCACCTCTGAGGCAGAGGAAACCTCCGTTTCCGATATCATCAGATCCGCAAAATCCTCGGGGAACGGATGATGGTCTATCAAAACCTTCTTTGCCTTGGACTTGCCTATGTGTGAGGCCATGCCCTCGCTCCGGGCCAGATTGTTGAAATCCATGCAGATTATCAGTTCCGCAGAGCTGATTGCAGCCTCTACGGCACCCGGAGCCGAGCCATATATCTTTATGCTGTCTGCCCCGGGCATGAACTTCAGATAGTCCGGAAATGCGTTGGGAACCAGCATAGATACATTCTTGCCCGCTCCCTCAAAGATATGCCTTATCCAGGCATTCATGCCTGTAAGACAACCTATACAGTCTCCGTCCGGGTTGTGGTGGCCAACAATGGCTATGTCTGAAGCGCCGGAAACGATTTCGAAAAACCTCTCCGCAATTGAACTGTTTACTGTCATACTGAAAATGCGAATTGCAAATTTAGCAATCAATTTCCATTTTTCCACTATTTGAATGACACTCCGACTACCAGAAAGTTGTTCACCTTCGCACCGAACTCCACCGACTTGTTCTCCTTCCCTCTCACTATTGGCCGCACATACGGCTTCGCAATGCTCACTATCCTGTTCGGAATGCTCTCCCGCTGCTCCCCACTCTTGAAGTGAGAGCTCTGTTGTGAGAGAATCACCCTTACTGTCCGCAGTCTCGATATCTGCAACGGCTTCAGTATCTGCTCGATATCC
>CALBPX010000071.1 GCA_937899055.1 uncultured Bacteroidales bacterium | reverse complement strand
CAGCCCTGAAGGATAAGTCGGAACAACTCCCCAATATAATTTCACGAGCGGGAAAATTTTTCGCATTTCTCTTGACAAACAGCGAAAAATATCCCGCCAGGTTGTAGGACTACAATACATATTGGACAAGTGAATCAAGAAAAAGGGTGAAGGATGCAGCCTCATCGGTTATAGTTGAGTTACCACACCACAACTAGACGAGAGGGGGCCACATCCTTCGTGAGAAAGAGTATAACACAGGACATGGCATATCGGCAATCCCTAATGAAGTATGCGGAGAAGTATGGCGTCAGCAAGGCCAGCAGGAAATACAACCGTGCCCGGTCTTATATCAATTTCTGGCGGGCTCGCTGGGACGGAAGTGCGGAGTCCCTGGCCTGCCGGTCCCGGCGGCCCCACAGCCACCCTAACCAACACACGGAGGAAGAATTGAAGCTCATCCGGGATATGCGCCGTAGAAACCCTGACCTTGGAATGATAGAACTCTGGCACAGGCTCCGTCAGCGGGGATACACCCGCAGACCGGAGAGTCTGTTCCGGGTCATGCGGAAGATGGGCATGTTTCAGGCAAAGAAGGATAAGAAGGGCTATACTCCAAAGCCCTATGAGCAGATGGACCATCCCGGCCAGCGGGTCCAGGTGGATGTGAAGGTGGTTCCCAGAAAGTGTATCGCTGATCCAGAGCTGCGGCTGTTCCAATATACCGCCATTGACGAGTTTACCCGTCTCCGTTTCCTCTGGGCCTATTCGGAGCAATCTACCTACTCCTCCGCAGACTTCCTAAAACGGCTGGTCAAATGGTACGCCAGACGAGGAATCCGTGTGGAATGTGTCCAGACCGACAATGGCTTTGAGTTCACCAACCGCTTCTCAAACACAAAGAGGCATCTTCCCACCTTGTTTGAAGCGACAGCGGCACGGCTTGGGATCCGCCACAAACTGATCCGGCCTTACACGCCCAGGCACAACGGCAAGGTAGAACGCAGTCACAGAGAGGACCAAAAGCGTTTCTACAGCTGTCATTCCTTTTACTCCCTTGAGGACTTTGACAAACAACTGAGAATTCACAACCGCCGCTCAAACAATATTCCCATGAGGCCGCTTAAATGGCTTTCGCCTTTGGAGTTCACTGTCCAATATGTTTGACAAACCTACACGGATGAGACGGCAGACGAGGGAATAAAGTTGCAAATCCTTCCTTGAGAGTATATAATAAAATGG
>CALBPX010000070.1 GCA_937899055.1 uncultured Bacteroidales bacterium | reverse complement strand
CCGCCATGCCAACCGGATTCTTGAACTTTACACCAAAGACTTCCTTTTCCAGACATGGCTTGCGGTAGCAGTAAAACAATCCTATAAGGTAAGAAAGACTGCGTAACTTATTCAGCAGCCTCAGAACAGAAGTTACCATGTCGTGAATCTTCTCCGGTTGCCAGAGAAACAGAATAGGGCGTATTATCTTGTACATACAATAAAGATTCTATGCAAATTTAAGAATCTGTTTATATTTATTCAAGACAAGAGTCCAAGAAAAGCTTTGGAAAGGGCATCAGACCTTGGCGTCAAAGACTTCAAAGCTTCCGTCGGAATACAGGAGTGCAATTTTTTCCAAAGTCCGTATTGCGGGCTTTTTTGTTATCTGAGGCTCGGATTTGGGCGTTTCTGAGGGCAAAATCTGCGGTATATCGTCCGGTTTTTCCTCAAATTTTGGATTCTCAGAGGGTTCAACAGGGGAAGTTTTGGTCTCAACCTTCTCATTTTCTGATTGTTGCATTATTTCCACCCTTTTAGCCAATTCTCCGGCTTCCAGAGGCGGAAACGGATGATAAGCCGTAGCTTCTTCTTCCGACGGAAAATCTTCCTCCGGAAAGTCAAAAAGATTGGAGCTCTCAGCCGCAGGCTTGGTTTCTTCCGAAAGGGGAAGACCTCTGAAATTTTTTTCAGGATTCTTATAGGGTTGACCTTCTCCGGTGAGTAACCACTCGGTATTCAAATTCGGCAATTTTGTCATAGTTGCCAAAATGAAATCATAGCTCGGATTATTCCTCCCATTCATCAAATTTGACAGGGTAGATCTCTGGACGCTCAAAAGCTGCGCAAGTTGGGCAGCGGAAATTTTTTCCAGATTCAGGATGGTCAACAATCGATTTTTCATAAGTGAATTCATATTTCTCCACAAAAATAAACAAAAAAATGACGATTTGCAAATTCGGGCTTCATTTTAGGGGTTGTTCACAAAAATGTCAAAATTGCGTAGCATTTTTAAACATGCCTTCTACGGCCTTCTAACGGGGATACGCAAAATCAACAATATCTAAAGATGTAATTTAGTTGATAGCATATAAAATACAATAAGCCAGTAACATAGGACATTAAAAAATACTAAATTCGGGGGTGATTGCGCATTTTATACCGCAATTGAGACCCCTTAATATAAAGTTTTACTTCGGACACGCTACCTAAATTATGCAAAATCAGCTACTTACTAAAATTGAAAATTTTTGAAGAAAATAAATTGCGTAGTTGTCAAATTTTGCCGAGCAAAACTGCGCAATTTGAGTTTTCATTGTTGTGAATTGTGAACTTCGTGCCGTTCAATTTTGTGAAAACGCCAAAAGGCGAAAACCCGTATTTTAAGAGATTTCTTCTTTTGTGGGCATTTATGTATCTTTGCAGAAAATAACGTGAATTTGACACCTTCTATAAAAATATCGGATTACACCTACCCTCTCCCTGAGGATAGAATTGCCAAATATCCATTGGCAGAAAGAGACTCTTCAAAGCTCCTGGTCTGTGACCGTGTCAGTTTTTTTGACGACTCGTTTTTTAACCTGAGCCGTCATATTCCGGAGAATTCCTTCATGGTTTTCAACGATACCAAGGTGGTTCCCGCCCGCCTGTTTTTCAGGAAAAGTACTGGGGCTCTCATAGAAATTCTCTGTCTGAATCCGTCTTTTCCGGCCGATTACGCCCAATCTTTTGCCAGCAAGGGCAGCTGTATCTGGTCTGCAGTAATTGGAAATGCCCGTAAATGGAAGGGTTCGGCGGTGACTTTTTTCAGGGAAACTGCCATAAAAGGCCTTAATTTCAGGGCTGAATTGCTGGAAAAAGGGGCAGGAAAGGTCTCCAGGGTAAAATTTCTCTGGGATGCCGACATCAGCTTTTCGGAGGTGCTGCAGGCTTGCGGCCAGGTTCCCATTCCACCGTATCTGAATCGCGATACAGAAGATATTGACAGGCAGCGCTATCAGACAATCTATGCCCATTTTGAGGGTTCCGTGGCTGCTCCTACGGCCGGTCTCCACTTTACGGACAGGGTGTTCAAGTCATTGGACGCCAAGCATATAAAGCGTAAAAATATCTGTCTTCATGTGGGAGCCGGAACCTTTGTGCCGGTCAAGAGCGAGTTCATTGCAGACCACAGGATGCACAGCGAACCTTTTTCCGTAGGCTTGGATTTCCTGAAGGACCTTGCTCAGGCCGTATCTGAACACAGTGTTGTAGCCGTGGGAACCACTTCCACAAGGTGTCTGGAGTCCTTATATTATATAGGTGTGCATTGCCTGGAACGCTCAGGCGAGTCTCCCAAGCAGCTTCTTACGGTAGATCAGTGGGAACCATACCAGCGGGAATATACTTATTCTATGGAGGAAGCCCTGAATGCAATTGTGGCTATGATGGAAAGCCATGATATCCAGAATATTGTGGCTGATACTTCCATTATCATAGTTCCCGGCTTCAGATACCGTGCGGTGGATATGCTTGTAACCAACTTCCACCAGCCCCAAAGCACGCTTCTACTGCTGATAGGGGCGTTCATAGGTCCGCGTTGGAGGGCATTGTACAGCCATGCCCTCTCTAACGGCTACAGGTTCCTCAGTTACGGCGATAGTTCCCTGCTTTTCAGGCAGAAGTAGGATTTGGGGCTATGGTTTTGTTTTTTTTGTTAGGAAAATCCTCTGACAAGATATAAATTTGCGCAAATCTGACTGACGGTAAAATGCAGGAAACAGACAGCATATTTGACAGTATAAGACCATATTACGACAGCGAAATACCTGCCTCCACGGCCCGTATGAGCTCGTTTGAGTATCTGGATGCCATAGGCGAGTTCCTGAAGATAGGCGGAGGCGGCAATACCCTGCGCCAGGCTTTGGCCGACAGCAATACCGTAGATGACTTTCAGGACAAAATCATGGCTGTGGTAGTGGAGCATATCCTTGCCAACACCAGCGCAGGCGTGGAATTTACCGGTCTTAAGCGCTTTGAAAGCGGCAGGAAGCACCTTATTCTGGCCAATCATCGCGATATTGTTCTGGACTCGGCCATCATCCAGCTGATTCTGCACCGCCACAAGGTTTCCACAACCGAAATTGCAGTGGGCGATAACCTCATTACTTCTCAGTTCATAGAAGATGTGGCTCGCAGCAACAAGATGATAAAGGTTACCAGAAGTTCTTCGCCCAGAGAGGTTTATACAACTTCCTTGCTGCTTTCTAAATACATCCGCTATCAGATTGGCTCCGGGCTGAGTTCCATCTGGATAGCCCAGCGTAACGGCCGTACGAAAGACGGTTACGATGTTACTGAGCAGGGGTTGTTGAAGATGCTCCAGATGAGCGGCAGCGGCGATTTTTACTCCGACATGTGCCTGCTGGACATATTGCCCACGGCCATATCTTACGAGTTTGAGCCCTGCGATGCGCTTAAAACCAAGGAGTTGTTCATTTCCCGCAGGCATTCCTATGTCAAGAAGGAGGGCGAAGACCTAAACAGCATAATAACCGGAATAGCTTCGTGGAAGGGCCGCATCAAGGTCTGCTTTACGGAGCCTGTAACGCCTCAGGAGGTTGCTTCCTGCACGGCATTTGCCAAGAACGAGCGTTTTGTGGAGCTGGGCAAGATTATAGACCGTCAGATTCATGCAGCCTACTGCCTGTGGCCCAATAACTATATCGCTGAGGATATTCTTGCCAAGAGGGAGGGCAGGGAGCCTGCTGCTTCCAAAAAGTTAAGCAAGCCGGCCCGTGAGACCTTTGTTCTGCACATGCAAGACCGTATAGATCAAATTGTTGACTCTCTGAAGAAGGAAGGGGAGTTCAGGGCGGCAGAAGGAGAGGCCTCGGAAGATGCGCTGAGGTACGAGCTGGAGGATATCTTCCTTCATATCTACGCAAACCCCGTCAGGGCAAAGGCCGGAGCAGGTATCCGGTAGTTTTCTAAAGATTTATGTCCAGTTCTACGGGGCAATGGTCGCTGCCCAGGATACCGGTGTGTATTTTGGCGTCTGAAAGCTTGCTGTCCAGCCTGTTGGAAGAGAGGAAATAATCTATGCGCCAGCCTGTGTTTCTCTGCCTGGACTGGAACCGGTAGCTCCACCAGGAATATACCCCTTCCAGATTTGGGTAAAAATAACGCCAGGTGTCCGTAAAACCAGCCTGGAGAAGCTGAGTGAACTTGCCCCGTTCCTCATCCGTAAATCCGGCGTTATGGCGGTTGGTCTTGGGGTTTTTGAGGTCAATTTCCTTGTGCGCCACATTCATGTCGCCGCAGACTATTACGCTCTTTTTGGCGTCCAAGGCCATAAGATAGGCTCTGAAAGCATCTTCCCACTGCATCCGGTAGGCGAGCCTCTGAAGTTCTTCCTGAGAGTTTGGGGTATATACGCATACCAGATAAAAGTCTTTGAATTCCAGGGTAATAACCCTTCCTTCACGGTCGTGCTCCGGTATGTTTAAGCCGTAGCTTGCGCCTATGGGTTCCACTCTGGTAAAGACAGCGGTGCCGGAATAGCCCTTCTTCTGGGCATAGTTCCAGTAGGAGCGGTAATTCGGAAAGTTCAGGTCCAGCTGTCCCTCCTGCATCTTTGTTTCCTGCAGGCAGAAGATGTCTGCATCCAGAGTCTTGAATATGTCGGAAAAGCCTTTTGACTGGCAGGCTCTCAGGCCGTTTACGTTCCAGGATATTAGTTTCATCGCCGAGGATAATTGATTTGTCTGGCAAATTTACTAATCCAAACGGATAAAATTTGTATTTTTAAGGTCTGTTAAAAAATTATCGCTATGAGAAACATACTACTTGCATTGTCAGCGGCCCTGTTTTTCTGCCCTCAGGTTCTTGCGCAGAATGTGGAGGAGGCCGCCATTCCGGACGAAAGCTTTTATGAACAGACTCAACGACAGAGATTTCCGGTATTCGGGCAGTTCCGCGAAACTTATTTCATTACCGGAATTCCGGCCAACACTACAAACGTGGACAAGCACAATGCCGATGTGCGCTTCCAGGTGAGCCTGGCCTTGAGGCTGGCCCGCTTCGGAAATGTGGATCTGCTGGGCAATTACACAGAAACCGGCGTCTGGAATGTTTACGACAAATCCAGTCCGCTTGTAGAAAACGCCTTTAGCCCAGGGCTTTGCGCCTATTGGTATGTAAACCCCAAACTGGATTTGCTGATGGGTATCAGCCACAAGAGCAACGGCTATATCAACGAAAGGTCCAGAAGCATAAATACCGCTTATGTGGAGGCCATATACTCCCCGGTAAAGGAGCTCATGGTGGGCGGTAAAGCTTGGTACGGCTACTATGAACATGTGCCCGGCCTGCCTCATTTCTTTAAGAAGAGGGGTTTCTTCCAGGTTTGGGCTACGGCCAAGGCACTGGACAACCGCCTGAACTTTACGGCGCTTGTAAATCCGTCAAACTCGTTCAAGAACTGCAATCTGGAGTTCAATCTGTCTTACCGCCTGAGCGAAAAGGGCAGTTTCCTGCCGTCTTTGTTTATTCAGTACAGGAGCGGATACTGCGAAACGCTGGTGAACTTCTACAAGTACGAGTCTCACATAAGGGCAGGATTTGCAATGGAACTCAAACACGGATATAATTCTTCAATTCGTTAATATATTGATTATGAAAAAAATACTGATTGCCATACTCTCTCTTCTGCTGGCTTTTGATGCCATGGCCGACGAGGGTATGTGGCTTCCTGTGCTCATTAACCAGAGAATCAAGGATATGAGAGCCAAGGGCTTTAAGCTCAAGGCCGAGGATGTTTACAGCGTCAACAAGGCGTGTCTGAAAGACGCCGTGGTGCTGTTCGGCAGTGGCTGCACCGGAGAACTTGTATCGGCAGACGGGCTGCTTTTTACCAACCACCATTGCGGCTACGGCCAGATACAGAGGCATTCCAGCGTGGAGCACGATTACCTCAAAGACGGATTCTGGGCTTTGAACCGCAGTCAGGAACTCCCAAACCCGGGTCTTACGGTAAGTTTTCTGGAATATATGAAGGATGTCACCGATGATGTTCTCATGGGCTATGAACCGTCTATGACCGAGGCTCAGAGAGATTCTGTAATCAGGACCAATTCTCACACTCTTGTGGCAGAGGCCGTAAAGGAAGGCAAGGGGCTCAGGGCCAATGTAGAGGCTCTGTTTTACGGCAATCAGTATTTCCTGTTTGTTTTCAGGACCTTCCGCGATGTGCGCCTGGTAGGGGCTCCGCCTTCATCCATAGGAAAGTTCGGCGGCGATACCGACAACTGGATGTGGCCCAGGCATACGGGCGATTTTTCCATATTCCGTATCTATGCCGACAAGGACAACAATCCGGCAGACTATTCCGAGGGCAATGTGCCTTATCACCCCAAGAAATTCTTCACAATCAGCCGTAAGGGAGTAAAGGAAGGAGATTTTACATTTGTATATGGCTGCCCGGGAAACACCAAGGAATATGTAACTTCGGACGAGGTGGAATATACCGGAAATGTATCCGACCCCAGAAAGATAGCCCTCAGGACAAAACGCCTGGACATAATGAAGAAATACATGGGTATGTCTCAGGCTGTCAGAATCCAGTATTCGTCCAAGGCTGCAAGTGTGTCAAATGCCTGGAAGAAGTGGCAGGGTGAGGAAAAGGGCATCCGCAGGATGCATACCGTTGCCAACAAGAAAGCTTATCAGGAGCGGTTCAAGGAATGGGCTAAGGGCAAGCGCTATGACGGTCTTGTTGAGAAACTGGAAGCCCTGTATTCCAAGCGCAATCCTTATTATCTTGCATACGAGTACTATACGGAAACCGCAAGGAGCATAGAACTGCTTGGCCTGGCCTCTTCTGTAAAAAGGGTTATCAAGAACAAGAAGGCCAAAGATGCTACGGTGGAAGCTTTCTTCAAAGACTATTACCAGCCAATTGATGAAGAAATTTTTGTTGCTATGATGAAGGCCTTTGATTCTGAAATGCAGGATGAGTTCAAACCGCAGTTCTTCAAGGACAAGCTCAAAGAATATGGCAGCATAGAGGCTTGGAAGAAAGATCTTTATGCCAAATCCATGTTCACCAGTAAAGAAAAGCTTCTCTCTCTAACGGCCGATGATGCAAAGGCTGTTGATGAAGATCCGGCATACAGGCTCTATGAAGATTTCTACAACTGGTATTACAATGAGCTCAGGCCTCAGATCAACGATGTCAATTCAGACATAAGGCTTGCCTACCGCGACTACATGCAGGGGCAGATGGAGTTTGAGCCTCAGAAGCAGTTCTATCCGGACGCCAACCTCACTTTGAGGATAGCTTACGGCAATGTCAAAGGCTACAGCCCATTTGACGGAGCTTACTATAAGCCGGTTTCTACTCTCAAGGGCATCATAGAAAAAGACAACCCGGACATCTTTGACTACAATATCCCTCAGACTCTCAGAGATATATACGCAGAAGGCGGGCATGACAGCCAGCCGGTATGCTTCCTGGCCACCAACCATACTACGGGCGGCAATTCCGGAAGCCCTGTCATAAATGCCGACGGCAACCTTATAGGAATCAACTTTGACCGTGTATGGGAAGGTACTATGAGCGACATAGTTTATGACCCCAGCGTCTGCCGCAATATATCTTTGGATATCAGGTATCTGCTGTTCAATATAGAGTATATAGGACATGCCTCCTACCTGTTTGACGAGATGGAATTTGCCGATTAGAGGCTGTTTTTTGGTATATTTGCACGATTTTTCAAAATTCAAAAGAGTACAAGATGATATTAGTAGCAGACAGCGGCTCAACCAAGGTAGATTGGGTTGCAATCAAGGAAGACGGAACAACGGTTTCTGTCAAGACCGCCGGCATCAATCCGGTTTTCATATCCAGAGAAAAGATAGTTGAGATACTCAGAACCAGTCTGGAATCAATCCTGGGCGATAATGTTACGGAGGTTTACTTCTACGGTGCAGGTGTAGTGTCGGATTCCGTAGGAAGCGATCTTGAAAGCGCATTTCAGGAAGTTTTTCCGGGCGTAAAGTGCTTTGCCGCATCCGATATGCTGGCAGCCGCCAGAGCTTTGTGCGGCGACGGCCAGGGAATAGCCTGCATAATAGGTACCGGAGCCAATTCATGCTTCTTTGACGGCACTAAGATGGCCGAGCATGTAAATGCAGGAGGCTTTATCCTCGGCGATGAGGCCAGCGGCGGATATTTTGGAAAGAGGCTGATATCAGACTTCATAAAGGGCCTTTTCCCTAAGGATATCGAGAAGGCTTTCATAGACAGGTATGACCTTGATTATCTGAAGATTGTGGATAGGGTCTATAAGCAGCCGTCGCCCAACAGGTTCCTGGCTCAGTTCTCCTATTTCATAGAGGAGTTCCGCAATACTGAATATATGCAGAACCTTCTCAAGTCTGGTTTCAAAGATTTCATAACCCGCAATGTCTATGGCTACAACTATCACAATTATCCGATGAATGTAGTAGGTTCTATCGGCTATATTTTCCGCCGCGAACTTGAGGAAGTTGCCGCCGAATGCGGAGTAAAGGTCGGAAGGGTGCTCAAAAGCCCGATTGACGGCCTGATAGAATATCACAAGAACAAGTATCTGGAGAAACTGTCATGAGTGTAAAGAAAGTTACCGAGCAGCCGTCCAATTATTCTGATCTGGACAAGATGACTACGGCGGAACTGATCCGCGGTATGAACGAAGAGGACAAGACCGTACCCTATGCAGTGGAAAAGTGCCTGCCTCAGGTTGAAAAATTCATAGACCTTCTGGTTGAAAGAATGAAGAAGGGCGGAAGGCTCTTCTACCTTGGAGCCGGAACCAGCGGAAGGCTGGGCATATTGGATGCCAGCGAAATACCTCCTACATACGGTGCTCCTTTTGACCTTGTGATAGGTCTGATAGCCGGTGGCGACGGGGCCATACGCAAGGCTGTGGAGAATGCCGAGGACGACTACGACATGGGCTGGGCCGATCTTCAGAAGTTCAACATAGGCGGATGGGATTCCGTAGTGGGCATAGCCGCCAGCGGTTCCACACCCTATGTTGTAGGTGCGTGCGAAAAGGCCCGCAAGATGGGGCTTCTGACCGGCTGCATAACCTGCAACCCGGGAGCAAGGGTGGCCGAAGTTGTAGATATTCCAATGGTTGCGGTTGTAGGCCCTGAGTTTGTAACCGGCTCTACCAGAATGAAGAGCGGAACTGCCCAAAAGCTGATACTCAACATGATATCTACATCGGCAATGATAAAGCTGGGCCATGTGAAGGGCAACAAGATGGTTGATATGCAGCTTTCCAACGCAAAGCTCGTTGACAGGGGCACGCGTATGATAATGGACGAAACCGGAATAGCTGATTATGAACTTGCCAAGGAGTATCTGCTCCGCTACGGCTCAGTCCGTAACGGAGTGGATGCCTACAAGGCCGGAAAATAAATACTATGGCATATTCTTCCAAGCTGCTGGAGAGGGCGGTGGAGCAGTTTTCCACCCTGCCGGGAATAGGGCGCAAGAGCGCTCTGAGGATGGCCCTTTACATGCTCCGTCAGCCCAGGGAGAATGTGGAACTGTTTGCCTCGTCACTTGTCAGTCTGGCCAATAATGTAAAGCACTGCAAGGTTTGCAATATGGTCAGCGATGAAGACAGATGCCCCGTTTGCCAAGACCCGAGACGCAACCACAGCCTGATTTGCGTGGTGGAGAGTGCAAGAGATGTGCTCAGCATAGAAAACACTCAGATTTACAACGGGTTGTATCATGTGCTTGGCGGCATCATCAGCCCCATGGACGGAGTGGGGCCCTCCGACCTTACCATCGCCGAGCTTGAAAAAAGAATTGAGGACGGTGGCGTAAAGGAGGTGGTCATGGCCCTTTCTACCGGCATGGAAGGTGAGACTACGGCCTACTTCCTGTACAACAGGCTCAAGAAATACGACATAAAAATTACAACCATTGCACGGGGAGTGGCCTTTGGCGACGACCTTGAATACACAGACGAACTCACTCTTGCAAAGAGCATAGAAAACAGACAACCATTTAAATTCTAACAGGATGAATTCTACGATATTACTTATTACCTTCCTGGTTTACACAGCAATTCTGTTCCTGATTGCGTGGCTGACCAGCCGTAAGGCCGACAACAGTTCTTATTTTACCGGCAACCGCAAGTCCAACTGGTTTGTGGTGGCCTACGGTATGATAGGGGCATCGCTGAGCGGTGTAAGCTTTATGAGCGTTCCCGGAAACGTCTATAACGAGAGGTTCTGGTATCTGCCTATGCTTCTTGGATTTATAGGCGGTTATGCAATCATAGCGCTGGTGCTGCTGCCGCTGTACTTCAAGATGAACCTTACATCCATCTACTCATACCTTGAAAAGAGATTTGGGGTGTACAGCTACAAGACTGGAGCGTCGTTCTTTATCATTTCCAGGTTTTTGGGTGCTACCGTGAGAACATTCCTGGTAGTCTTTGTCCTGTATAACTTCGTGCTCATACGCCCGGACGG
>CALBPX010000069.1 GCA_937899055.1 uncultured Bacteroidales bacterium | reverse complement strand
GTGGTAAATATACCACTTTTTTGTCAACATTTGCAATTATTCCTGAAAAATAGACAGAAAAGGTGCGGCCGAGCATTGCTGCGTGACCGCACCGGGTGTTAAGCCCTGACGGACTGTTATTCAATATTCCTTCACAGCTCGGTTGTGTTTGAGTCAAAGAAAGAAGAAGTTAGCTTATCCATATGATGCTTACGGATTTGCTATGGCATGACTACGCCTAAAGCTTCTTCCAGTGGGGCAAGCACATCTTGCCGTTTATTACGGATGGCACTCATATCAAGTGCATTGATGAGTTCCTTGGTCTCATAGCCCTTCTTGTAGGTTTTATGAGCCTTATTATACAAATCCAGAAATTTCTCAATTAACATTTTGTTAATCACCTTTGCCGCAGAAAGTCAGAAACAGCGTAATCTGGACGGATTCTCGGTGCTGTCGGATTATCTGGAAAGATATTGAAAAAGTTTTGAGTAACTTTGGGGCTGCTAACGGGATGTCGTTTCCGGCAGCATTAATGTTTTTTTGAGAAAATTAGTTCATAAATATGTACAGGACAAATACTTGCGGAGAGCTTAGGCTCAGCGATGCAGGAAAGAAGGTGACTCTGGCCGGATGGGTACAGAGAATTAGAAAGATGGGAAGCCTCAACTTTGTAGATCTGAGGGACCGTTACGGAATCACGCAGCTTGTGGCAGACGACAAGGCAGATCCTGATGTTCTGCAGGTGCTGAATTCTCTCGGAAGGGAGTTCGTGATTCAGGCAGAGGGAGAGGTCTGCGAACGGCAGAGCAAGAACCCGAAGATGCCGACAGGAGACATCGAAATAAAACTTGACAGGATAAACATTCTCAACAAGGCAGCAACGCCTCCGTTCACCATTGAAGACCAGAGCGACGGCGGAGAAGACCTCAGAGCCAAGTACCGCTATTTGGACCTTAGAAGAGGTCCGCTGCAGAGAGCGCTGGCACTCCGCCACAAGATGGCTATTGAAACCAGAAAATATCTGGACAGTCAGGACTTTATGGAGATAGAAACTCCGTTCCTGATAAAATCAACTCCGGAGGGGGCAAGAGACTTTGTGGTGCCGTCCAGAATGAACCCCGGAGAGTTCTATGCGCTACCGCAGAGTCCGCAGACATTCAAGCAGCTGTTGATGGTTGCCGGCTATGACCGTTATTGTCAGATAGTCAGATGCTTCCGCGATGAAGACCTCAGGGCAGACCGCCAGCCGGAATTCACGCAGATAGACTGCGAAATGAGTTTTGTGGAAAGAGAAGATGTGCTCCAGATGTTCGAAGGGCTTCTGAAACATCTTTTCAAAAGCGTTTTGGGCAAGGAGTTTACGGAGCCGTTTGAAAGAATCACATACGACGAGGCAATGGAGTATTTTGGTTCGGACAAACCGGACCTGAGGTTTGGAATGCAGATGCACGACATAACTTCCGTTGTCAAGGGCCACGGATTTTCAGTGTTTGACAGCGCAGAATATATAGGAGCAATTGCAGTTCCCGGATGTGCCGGTTATTCCCGCAAGCAGACGGACGAACTCACAGACTGGGTAAAACGCCCTCAGATAGGGGCTAAGGGTCTGGTGTTCATAAAGCTCGGCGATGAAGTCAAATCTTCCGTTGACAAGTTTTACACTCCGGAGCAGATTCAGCAGATAGCCACTGCCTGTGATGCACAGAAGGGAGATCTCATACTGATTCTGTGCGGAGCAAAACACAAGACACAGGTAGCCCTGGGAACGCTCCGCCTGGAGATGGGTTCCAGACTCGGGTTAAGAAAGGGTAACGACTTCAAACCTCTGTGGGTTACAGACTTTCCGCTGCTGGAATGGGACGACGAAACTCAGCGTTTCTACGCCATGCACCATCCGTTCACATCTCCCAAGCCGGAAGATATTGACAAGTTCTTCAGCTCCGACAACGCACTTTTGGCTCAGGTTAAGGCAAATGCCTACGACATAGTTCTAAACGGCAACGAGATAGGCGGCGGTTCCATAAGAATCCACGACCGCAATGTTCAGGAAAGAATGTTTGAAATCTTGGGCTTTACCCATGAGCAGGCAGAGTACCGCTTTGGCTTTTTGATGAATGCATTCAAGTTTGGAGCTCCGCCTCATGGAGGTCTGGCTTTTGGATTTGACAGACTCTGCGCCCTGTTCGGCGGCCAGGAAACCATCAGAGACTACATAGCCTTTCCAAAGAACAATATGGGGCGCGATGTCATGGCTGAGGCTCCGTCTGTTATTGACGATGCCCAGTTGGATGAACTTTTCCTCCGCTCAACTTTTGGCAAAGAGGAAAACAAATAACATGAAGCCATCCGGCAACAAAACATCTTCAAGGCTTCTTCCATACTGTATGGAGGGAGCCTTTGAAGCTGGAACGGATGAGGCCGGAAGAGGCCCTTTGGCTGGCCCGGTTGTTGCCGCCGCCGTGGTTCTTCCTTTTTACCGGAGCGGAACGCCTGTAGGCAATGTTGAAGGCAACCCACTTTTTACGCATCCGCATCTTACAGATTCCAAGAAACTTACCGAAAAGCAAAGAGAGGCTCTGCGCCCCTTGATTATGGAACATTCTCTGGCGTATGGAATAGCAAGGGTGGAGGCAGAAGAGATAGACCGCATGAACATCCTCAATGCATCCATACTGGCAATGCACAAAGCTATTGCCGAGGCAGAAAGAATGCTGGCAGGGCTGCATCTGTTTTCAGAAAAAGAGATGCATTTGGACAGTATCATCTCCGACGGCAACAGGTTCCATGTGTATAAGTCTGTGCTTACCGGCAAGATCATTCCGCACCGGACTATAGTCAAGGGCGATGCAAGTTATATGTCAATTGCCGCCGCATCCATCCTTGCAAAAACGGAGAGAGACCACATAATGGACTCTCTCTCAGAAATATATCCCCAGTATGGCTGGAAGACGAACAAGGCCTATCCAACCAAAGACCACAGAGACGCCATAGCCAAATACGGCCCAACTCCGTACCACAGGATGTCTTTCCGCCTTCTTCCAGATCCTACACTCTTTTGAGCAGGCAAAACACGGAGTATAATTTCCAAAACTATATTATGGCATCAGCAATGGACGAGAAGGCTGACTTTACATTTTCATTGTTGAGGACAGCCGGAGATCCGTTGTCTCCGCCTTCCATTATGCCCATAACCAGAGGAACCTGACCCAGCAGTGGGACATCGTATTTATCAGCCATAATCCGTCCTCCTCCCTGTCCGAAGATATAGTACTTGTTGTCAGGGAGTTCCTTCGGGGTGAACCAGCTCATGTTTTCAACGATGCCGAGGATGGGAGTGTTTACCTTGTCGCTTCGGAACATGTTGATTCCCTTTTCAACATCAGTCAGGGCTATCTTCTGAGGGGTGGTTACGATGATGGCACCCGTAAGCGGAATCTCCTGTACCATAGTGATGTGGATGTCGCCGGTTCCTGGAGGAAGGTCTATCAGCAGATAGTCCAAGTCTTCCCAAAGGACCTCGTAGGCAAGCTGCTTGAGGGCTCCGCAGGCCATGGGGCCACGCCAGATGAGGGCCTGTTCAGGCTTTGCGAAGTAGCCTACGCTCATCCATTTGACTCCGAATTTTTCAACAGGGACTATCAGGTCTTTTTCTACACCTTTCCTCCGGACTTTTGTTATTGGCGGAAGCTCCCCCTCCGTTCCTGTCATCTTTGGAATGGAAGGACCATAGACGTCTGCGTCCAGAAGGCCAACCTTGTAACCCTTTTGACTTAAGGTAATTGCAAGGTTTACGGCTACCGAAGATTTGCCAACACCGCCTTTTCCTGAGGCTATTGCTATGATGCTGATTACACTGTCGAGTTCTTTTTTGTCAAGGTCTCCCCTTCCGAGTTCTCCGCTTTTATGTCCTGTGGCTTTCTTTGTGTCTATGAGGACAAGAATGCTGGTCTTTGCGTTAGGGAAGGCTTTTTTGAGGGCTCTTTCGCAGGCTTCCTTTACGGAATTTGCCATAGGGTCCTGACGATGGAAAACAAGCCGGAACTTGATTGTTCCGGCGTCGTCTTCTTTGTTTTCCTCCGATTTGTATTCCAGATTCTGAACCAGGTTCAGTTCCATTACGCTCCGCTCATATTCCGGATGGAAAACGCTGTTCAGAACCTCTTCAATCTGAGAAAGTTGAATCATTGTTTATTTCTTTATATCCATTTCGTTGAGCAGATATCCTGCACCGCCGAACTTGTCTATGATGAAAAGCACATAGCGGATATCAACGTTGATGCATCGCTGAAGATTAGGCTCAAAGATAATGTCTCCGCTCATTGCCTCCCAGTTGCCGTCAAATGCAAGGCCTATGAGCTCGCCCTTGGCGTTGAGGACATCGCTTCCAGAGTTGCCGCCGGTGATGTCGTTGTTGGTAAGGAAGCAGCAAGGCATTTCGCCGTTTGGCATGGCGTACTGGCCATAGTCCTTAGCCAGGTAAAGTTCCTTCAGTTTGGCGGGAACCACAAACTCCGGATCGTTAGGATTTTCCTTCTGCATTACACCTTCAAGTGTGGTATAGTAGTTATACTCAACGGCGTCTTTAGGTGCATATCCGCCAACCTTTCCGTAGGTGAGCCTCATGGTAAAGTTGGCATCCGGATACATCGGGTTGTTTCCGTTCATTTCCATCAGGCCCTTCATGTAGGTTTTCTTGGCCTTGTTAAACTCCTCTGAATCTTTGTTTACACCTTCCATGATAGGGCGATAAGAAGTGGAGAATTCCATAAGATACTGTACGGCAGGGTCTTGCCTTGGATCAAAATCTTTGTTTTCAAGGGCTTGGGTGGCCTTTTCTGCGGTTGTAAACACAGAGTTGTCAAAGATGTTGTCTATATATTTGTCAATATCTCCGCCAAACTGCTCGTCTATGGTCTTGTAGCACTGCGGTATGTAAGAAGGTTCCGTAACCTGCTCCTTGAAGGTCTTCAGCAGAACCTTGCTGGTCTTGCGGTCAAGTTCCGGTGAATAGTCTTTGTAGAAGTTCTCGGTTGTTTTCAGGAATTCTTCCGTATTCTTTGCCCTCAAAGCCCTTGATGCCGGCTGGAGAACCTCCACGTTGTTGAGGGTTTCCATCAGATATACCAGAGCGGCGTAAGGCTTGCTCCTTTGGCTGACAGCCTTGTTTATGGTTTCTATACAGTTGCCGTATTCTGCCTGTCTTTCAGGGGTTTGAGAAGCCCATTCATTAAACAGTTTCTCTTCCTCCGCCCTTCTGTCGGCGGTGTTGAGTTTTGCAAAGGTCTCGTTCATTCCAATGGAGTTCTTGCGGTAGTTGGATGAAGAGGCAAACTTGCTGGCATACTGGATATTGGTCTTCTGATCGGCCCTCATTGCAGCCCTCCATACATCTTCCTTGGCCGTACGGGCTACTATGCGCGGCTGGTTCTGGGCGTCTCTGCGGTCTATTACTTCCTGGCTTGTAAGGTAGCGGTCGGTGCTGCCGGGGAAGCCGATTATCATGGCAAAGTCTCCGGGCTTGTAACCCTTCAGCGATACGCTCAGGAATTTTTTAGGAGAGTAAGGTACATTGTCCTTGGAATATTCTGCCGGATTGTTGTCTTTATCGGCATAAATACGGAATACGGAAAAGTCTCCCGTATGGCGGGGCCATTCCCAGTTGTCGGTTTCGCCGCCGAACTTACCTATTGAGGAAGGCGGTGCGCCTACAAAGCGGATGTCTCTGAAGGTCTTGGAAACCACCGTATAGTATGCGTTGCCTTCATAGAAAGAAACAACTCTTGCGCTGAGGTATCTGTCGTCTCCTACGGCAGCTTTGGCAAGAGAATCTCTGACATTGCGCATAAATCCTTCGGCCTCTCTTCCTTCCATGCTCTCTGCCTTCTTTTCTGCAATCAGCATGATGTCTGTAACATCTATGAATCTGTCTATGAAGGTTACGCTCAGGCCCGGAGCCGGAAGCTCCTCGCTCTGGTTCATTGCCCAGAATCCGTCTCTGAGGTAGTCATGATCCGTGCTTGAGAGTTTCTGTATGCTGCCGTATCCGCAATGGTGGTTGGTAAACACCAGACCCTGCCCGGAAACAACTTCTGCCGTACATCCTCCTCCGAATATCATGATGGCGTCTTTCAGAGAAGAATTGTTGATGTCGTAGATCTGTTTTGCCGTGAGTTTGCAGCCGTTCTGCTTCATTACCTTAATGTTCATTTTTTCAAGCAGCGGAAGCAGCCACATTCCCTCATCTGCGCTTGCGCCAAGTGGGAGAATCAAGGTCAGCGCAAGGGCCAAAAGTTTGAATTTTTTCATATAAAATCTGTTAAATGTTTGTTTCTTTATATCTTAGTTGCACCATTTGCAAACCCGATTGTAAAAGTAATCAAAATGCAGGTAGAAATCAAAATGCAGATAAGAAACATTCTGATATGCCCCGATAAGCTCAAGGGCGGACTGAGTTCGTCCTCAGTAGCTTCCGCAATCAAAGAAGGTCTGCAGGACTATATTTTTAATCGCGATGAAAATAACTCCATCTTTTCCCGCTCTCCAAAAATCACTGCCGTTGAAATGGCAGACGGAGGCGACGGAAGCGCCTGGCTGTTCAGAAAGCTCTGCCAGGAAAAAGGAGAACGGGGCGGAAGAGTCAGGGATATTGAATGTCTTGTAACTGGGCCTTTGGGAAATACAATCAAGGCAGGTTACGTCCTTTACGAAAAACCGGACGGGGAGTCTGTGGCCTTTGTTGAGTGTGCGGTTGCCTGCGGTCTGGCTCTGGTGCCTGAAGAAAGACGCAATCCTTTGAATACCACTACATACGGAGTGGGGCAACTCATCCGCTCAGCCGTAGAAAGTGGAGCTTCTACGGTTTATATAGGCGTAGGCGGATCGTCCAGCAACGATTGCGGACTGGGAATGCTTCAAGGTCTTGGGTTTTCTGTGGGTCTGCCGGAAGGAGTTCTGGCCTGCGGAAGAGTTCTGGCCTCTGCCGGCAGGGTGGAGGAGCCTTCTGACAAATCTTTTATGGCAAGGCTCAGTAGGGTTAAGTTTATAATAATCAACGATGTAGATAATCCGCTTTGCGGGCCGCAGGGGGCTGCCATGACATATTCTCCGCAGAAGGGAGCAGACCGTAAAATGGCTGAAATGCTGGATGAAGAAGCCCTCCGGTTTCTTTCAAGATGCGGAAGGACATCGCTTTCAAAGACCGGAGCCAACGAGGCGGCCCTGTTCCCCGGAGCCGGAACCGCCGGCGGAATGGGCTTTGCCCTGATACATTTCCTGGGAGCCGGATCAATAGGCGGCTTCAGGTTCTTCGGCGAGGAACTTCAGGACATTTACTCCAAAATAGCGGAGGCGGATCTGGTCATTACCGGCGAGGGCAAGGTTGATTCTCAGGTCCTGCAGGGCAAGGTCGTAGGCGGTTGCTGCAAGGGCCTTTCCGCCGCCGGGTCTTCTGCTATGGGCAAGAGGCTGTGGCTGATGTGCGGCAAGAGCGAAATCGCCGAGGAAGATCTTCGTAAAATAGCCGGAGATATTGACGTCAGTATATTCCAAATGGCAGATATAGAGCCGGATATGAAGGTCAGAATGAGCAACGAACATGCACTCATGCGCCGCCTTGTATATTTGGCTGCAAAGGAATTGGACGGGCACTTATAGGAAGAGGGCATTTTTTTTCTTAAATTTGGCGTCTTGTTTGAAATAAGCAATTAAAATTATAACAATAATGAAGACATACGAAACCAAAAACGTGAGGAATGTCGTTCTGCTGGGCAGCCCTAAGTCGGGCAAGACAACCTTTGCAGAAAGTATGATGTTCGAGGGCAAGGTCATAGACCGCCGTGGCTCTGTCGAGGGCAAAAACACTATGAGTGACAATACCGAGATAGAGCAGATTTATCAGAGATCCATTTATTCCACACTGCT
This sequence comes from uncultured Bacteroidales bacterium, assembly GCA_937899055.1. Classification (GTDB taxonomy): domain Bacteria; phylum Bacteroidota; class Bacteroidia; order Bacteroidales; family UBA932; genus Egerieousia. Next base: position 31,064 of record CALBPX010000069.1, on the reverse strand, counting down.
GTACGCAGAGTACGCAGACACCAAGTTCAACATCATAGACACTCCCGGTTCTGACGATTTCGTTGGCGGAGTATATTCCGCATTTTCTGTATGCGACAGCGGCATTGTACTGGTTAACGCAACCCAGGGCGTAGAGGTTGGAACAGAAATTTTCATCCGTCAGGCCCAGAAGGCCGGAAAGCCCATAGTAGTGGCCGTAAACCAGCTGGACTCCGACAAGGCAGACTGGCATCAGGCAATAGACAGCCTGAAGAATGTATATGGCGGCAAGATTGTAACCATTCAGTTCCCAGTATCCGTAGGAGCAGATTTCAATGCTTTTGTAGATGTTCTGAAGATGAAGATGTACCGTTTCAAAGACGATAACGGCACACGCGAGGAGCTCGACATTCCGGCAGACCTGATGGCCGAGGCCGAAGAACTTCAGCAGCAGCTCATTGAGAAGGCAGCTGAAAACGACGAGCAGCTCATGGAGATATTCTTTGACAAAGGAAGCCTTTCAGAAGAGGAAGTCCGCAGCGGTCTGAGAGCCGGTATGCTCAGCGATGAGATATTCCCCGTATTCTGCCTGTCTGCAAAGAAAGACATAGGAGTCAAGAGGATAATGGAGTTTGTGACAAGCACTCTTCCAAATCCCGGAGAGCACGAAGCCGGGCTTAAGGACGGCGGCAGCATAAAGATAGAAGCAAACGGTCCTACCGCACTATATTTCTACAAGACTGCCCTTGAGCAGCATCTGGGAGATGTGGCTTACTTCAAGGTCATGAGCGGAACCCTCAAGGAGGGCATGGATCTTGTCAACCCCGAAACCGGCGACAAAGAAAGAGTTTCCATCATATATGCCGCAGCCGGAAAGAAGAGAGAGAAGGTTTCCGAAATGAAGGCCGGAGACATCGGATGCACCGTAAAACTCAAGAGCGTAAAGGCAGGGCAGACCCTTGCTTCCGGAACCGACACAGTTTATGCTCCTACAAAATTCCCTGATCCTAAATTCCGTACAGCCATCAAGGCAAAGGAAGAGAAGGATGAAGAAAAACTCGGCGAAATCCTCAACCGCGCATCTGCTGAAGATCCTACAATTGTAGTTGAATACTCAAAGGAACTCAAGCAGACCATCCTCAGCGGCCAGGGCGAGCATCATATCAACATTCTCAAGTGGAAGATCAACAATGTTGACAAGCTTGAAATTGAGCTCATGGCTCCAAAGATTCCTTACAGAGAAACCATTACCAAGGTTGCAACCGCAGACTACAGGCACAAGAAGCAGAGCGGCGGCGCCGGCCAGTTCGGTGAGGTTCACCTTCTGATTGAGCCTTACTTTGAGGGCAAGCCGGAGAACAACAAGTTCAAGGTTAACAATCAGGAAATGGTGCTCAACGTAAAGGGCAAGGAAGAATATCCTCTGGAGTGGGGTGGAAAGTTGGAATACTACAACTGCGTAGTGGGCGGCGCCATTGACGCACGCTTCATGCCTGCCATCCTCAAGGGTATCATGGAAAAGATGACGGAAGGTCCTCTTACCGGTTCCTATGCACGCGATATCCGTGTTTATGTATATGACGGAAAGATGCATCCGGTTGATTCCAACGAGCTTTCATTCAAACTTGCCGCACGCAACGCCTTCAAGGAGGCATTCAAGAAAGCCGGTCCCAAGATTATGGAGCCTATCTACAACATAGAGGTTATGGTTCCTTCTGACTGCATGGGAGATGTCATGAGCGACCTCCAGAACCGCCGTGCCCTCATAGAGGGTATGCAGAGCGAAAACGGCTTTGAGGTTCTCAAGGCAAGAATTCCTCTGGCAGAACTCTACAGATATTCCACAACTCTGAGCTCACTGACTTCGGGCCGCGCTACCTTCACCCAGAAGTTTGCAGAATACCAGCAGGTACCTGCAGACGTACAGGAGAAGCTGCTTAAGGCTTACGAGGAGAGCGAAAAGGACGAATAATGATAATCAGAGCCGGCAACATCACCAAGGCCTTTGGGAACCAACAGGTTCTCAAGGGCCTTAGTTTTGAGGCCTCGCGGGGTGAGGTGCTCAGCATTGTAGGAGCCAGCGGTGCCGGAAAGACAACGCTTCTGCAGATTCTGGGAACCATCCTGACTCCAGACAGCGGAAACGTCCTGATTGACGGCGTGGATGTTTTTTCTCTGGATTCCAAATCCCTTTCATCGTTCCGCAACCAGAAGATAGGGTTTGTGTTCCAGTTCCATCATCTGCTTCCGGAGTTTACGGCGCTGGAAAATGTGATGCTTCCGGCCCTCATAGGAAGATATGAAGGAGCCGCCTCCGAACGCCTTACAGACAGCCAGATAAGAAGCCGTGCCACCGCCCTTCTGGGAGAACTTGGACTTTCGGGCAAGGAAGCCAGCCGTCCCGCCCAGCTCAGCGGCGGAGAGCAGCAGAGGGTTGCCATTGCAAGAGCAATGATAAATTCTCCCAAAATCCTGTTCGCCGACGAGCCCAGCGGAAATCTCGACAGCCGTACCAAGGGCGAGCTTCACGACCTCTTCTTCAAGATGAGAGACACTCACGGCCAGACCATTGTAATTGTTACACATGACGAAGCTCTGGCGGAGCGTTGCGACCGCAGCCTGACCCTCAGAGACGGCATTTTCATTTAGCCGTTTTTTTTTCTTCAGCGATGGGTAACAACTATTTTGACTTCAAGCGTTTCCGCGTTGAACAGAACTGTGTTTCCATGCGAGTGAACACAGACGGAGTGCTTTTGGGCGCATGGTTTTCTGTTCCGCAGAACACATCTTTTCCGTCTGTTCTGGATGTGGGAACAGCTACCGGAGTAATAGCCCTTGTTGCAGCCCAGAGGCTTTCGGAAACAAATGCCGGTGCTTTTGCCTGCGAAGCCGTGGAAATAGACCTTCTGTCCTGCATCCAGGCTCAGAAGAATTTTGCAGCCTCTCCGTGGAAAAAGCAGATGACCGTCTATCATTCAGATTATTCGGTATTTGCAGAAGAGGCTCGTTGCCGCTATGATGTAATAGTTTCAAATCCGCCATATTTCAACAATTCTCTCAGGAACCCGTCCGAGGCCAGAAGGCTGGCCCGTCATACAGACAGTCTTACCTACAGGAGCCTCATAGAGTCTTCGGTAAAACTGCTTAATACGGAAGGTCATCTTTCGGTAATTCTTCCCCAAAGTGAATTTTCTGATTTTGAGCAGACTGCCGTCGAGGCCGGCGGTCTTGTTGCCCTCAGAAAGTGCAATGTATATTCCAAGTCCTCAGACAAAGATCCTATAAGAATAATGGCAGAATTTTATAGGGCGGCAGAACCTGTCGCTGAGAAAAAAATTGCAGAGGCCCCTTATTCCAAAGACCTCTGCATTATAAATTCAGCTGGAGATTATACTCCTGACTACAAAGAACTTACCAGGAACTTTTACCTTAAGTTCTGATCTCCCCCGTTTTTAGGCTCCGCTGGCTTAGGAGCGTTTTTGTCCTGAGGCCCGTTTCCGCGCCTTCTCCACTGAGAGAGCAGGTCGTTTACAAACCTTTCTTCCACCATCCTTACCATGGCCGCTTTTTTGACGGGCAGAACCTTCAGATATTCATAGTAGTGTAGCTTCTGGAGGTCGTTGTCTCTTTCCAGGGCGGCATAGTATGTGTCGGCAAGGGCTTTGATTTCGCTGTCGGCCTTGTCTTCTCTTATGGCGCTGTGGAGGGCATGTGCGCTCTTGCGTATTTCGTTTCTTGCCGCATCTCTTTCTTCCTCACACTTGTAATATACCGGCCAGAACACCTTGGCTTCTTCCGATGAGAGTTTCAGCTGCTTTGTAAAGAAGGCTATTTTGCGGCTTTGGATATCGGCCTTCATCTGCTCAAACTTTTGTTTGTCCGCAGGATTCTGCTTGTTTTTGTTTTCCCGGCCTTCGTTCTGTGCAAAGGCTGAGCTGCAAACCATAATGGTCAATATCAGAAATAAAAACTTTTTCATAATGTATTTTGCTATCTGTTCAATGCTATTTCATCCGTCAGCAGTCCGGGGTATGACGGAGCTACCAGACTGATATATTCTTCCAGAGCTTCATACTCCTCTTCCGAAAGGGTTTCGGTATAGTCGTCGGTATATTCCTGAGCCAGGGAGTTCTGATATATGTCGGCAATCTCTATGGCTCCGAACCTGTTCAGCAGGCTGTCTATCATCATGTTGCCCTCTTCTGTAAGATAGGAGTCTGTGTTTTGGGCTATTCTGTTTTGGCTCATGTTGGTAAGCTTCATGACGCCCCAGCCCAACCCGGCTACTATGAGGAACGATGCTGCAAGTGTAAGTCCTGCCTTGAGAACGCCTTTCCAGGCTCCCCATTTTTTCTCAGGTTTTGTTTGGAAAGTTCTCTCTCTCAGACGCTCTTCCAGGGAATCGAAATACCCCTCGGGAGCACTGAAAGGAATCTTTTTCAGTTGTGCTCTTTCCAGAATATTTTCCATGTCCTTGTTCATTTCTTTCATTTCAAAATCAATATACTCTGTTCCAAAACTTTAAATCTTAGATGTTTGAATTTGTCCAAAGTAAAATCCTTACCCCGAATTTTCTTTCAGATTCTTTTCTATCTTCTTGTAGGCCAACGAATAAGAGGCTTTAACAGCATCCGGATTACTGCCGAGGATTTCCGCTATTTTGGAATATTCCATTTCCTGGAAATATCTCATGGAAAATATGGCGCGCTGCCTGTCCGGGAGTTTTGCAACCTCTTTCTGCAAAAGCAGTTGGATGGTATCTCCCCTGAAATAAGGGTCATCGGCTATTAGCCGGCCCAGCCTGGTTTCAAATGATGTCAGGGAAAACTTATTGTTTATCCGCTCTTTTTTCAGAAAGGTGAAGGCTTCGTTGGTTGCTATTCTGTACAGCCATGTGTAAAGGCCGCTTTCGGCCCTGAACCGCGGGAGGGCATTCCAGGCTTTAAGAAAGGTGTTCTGGAGAAGGTCGTCGGCATCGTCGTGAGAAAAAACCAGTTCCTTCAGATGCCAGTAGAGCCTTTGGGAGTATTTCCGCACAATGAGGTTGAAGGCCTGAGCCTGGCCTTCGTCTGTATGGAATATGTCCAGAATCTCCTTGTCTGTCATCGGCGAGGTTGAATTACTTTCTGGCTATGGCCCGTCTGGCAGCGGAAACTATATGCTCCCAGTCAAGACCGTATGCCTTCATAAGTTCGGCCGGCGTTCCGCTCTGTCCAAACCGGTCTGCTATGGCCACATGCTCCACCGGAGCCGTCATCTGCGAGCAAAGCAGCCCGGCAACCATTTCTCCCATTCCTCCATAGATGAAATGTTCCTCGGCAGCAACTGCACATCCGGTCTTTTTTATAGACTCCAAAATGGTTTCAGTGTCAAGCGGTTTTATGGTGGCAACATTTATAACCTCTGCGCTTATACCCTCTTTTTCAAGTTCTTCTGCGGCAACCAAGGCTTCCCATACAAGATGCCCACAGGCAAGGATTGTAACATCGGAGCCGGGGTTTAGAACATAGGCTTTCCCTATTTCAAAAGGCTCGTCTTCCGGTGTAAAGTTTGGAACAGACGGCCTTCCGAACCTCAGATAAACCGGACCGTTCCACCTGGCGGCCGCCAGCGTGGCGTTCTTTGTCTGGTTGTAGTCGCATGGAACTACAACGCACATTCCCGGAAGCATCCTCATCAGTCCTATGTCTTCCAGAATCTGGTGCGTAGCCCCGTCTTCGCCGAGCGTAATTCCAGCGTGCGATGCGGCAATCTTGACATTGGTTTCGGAATAGGCTACGGCCATTCTCACCTGGTCATACACCCTTCCGGCGGCAAAAGCCGCAAAAGTTCCTACGAAAGGAATCTTTCCGCTGAGCGAAAGTCCGGCGGCCACATTCACCATGTTGGCTTCGGCAATTCCGGCCTGAAAAAATCGCTGAGGAAATTCCTTGGCAAAACCGTCCATTTTTACAGACCCCTTAAGGTCAGCGGCCAGAGCCACTACATTTTTATTCTCCCTTCCGGCCAGAAGGAGCCCTTCTCCGAACCCGCTGCGGGTATCCTTGTTTCCTGTATTTATGTACTTTTTCATGTCAATTCTGTTTTAAAAATCTCCGAGGGTTTCAGGTATCTGGGCAAGGGCTGCCTGGCATTCTTCCGGCTTTGGAGCCTTGCCGTGCCACTTGCATGTTCCTTCCATAAAATCAACGCCTTTGCCCATGACGGTCTTGAGCATGATCATGACAGGTTTGGGTTCGGCCTGCTGTAACTCGTCGGCCAGGTTCAGAGCGGAGATTATGTCCTCCACGCTGTTTCCGTCTTCGGCTATGATGACATTCCAGCCAAAAGCCTTCCATCTCTGGTCCAGATGGTCGGGGCCTATGACTTCTTCGGTAGTGCCGTCTATCTGCTGGCCGTTCCAGTCTGTAAAGGCTATCAGGTTGTCTGCCTTGTGGTGGGAGGCAAACTGTGCGGCTTCCCATATCTGGCCTTCCTGGCTTTCGCCGTCTCCTACAAGGCAATATACCTTGCAGGGGTCTGAGTCAAGTTTTTTGGCAAGAGCTGCTCCTACGGCTACGCTCAAGCCCTGGCCCAGAGAACCGCTGGCCTCATATACTCCTGGCAGTCCGGTATCGGTTGCCGGATGCCCCTGCAGGCGGCTCCCAAGTTTACGGAATGAAGACAGTTCCTCAACCGGAAAATATCCGCTGCGTGCCAGAATGCTGTAAAGCAGCGGAGATTCGTGGCCGCAGCTTAGGAAGAACATGTCCTGACCAACTCCGCTTCTGTTCCAGGTTTTTGGATCATGCTTCATCCTGTTGAAAAACAGAACGGTCAAAACATCTGTGGAGCTGAGGCTTCCTCCCGGATGCCCGCTCTTTGCCATTGTCACCATGCGGAGAATGTCTCTTCTTATCTGACAGGCAATGTCTTTCAGTCTCTTTATTTCAGACATATATTCAAGTTTTTTTGCGTATTTCAATTTAGATAAGCTCCGGTAGCCGAATATCCTTCCAAATTTAGTTATTTTTGCATCGCGATGAAAAATATCAGGAATTTTTGCATAATAGCTCATATAGATCACGGCAAATCCACCCTTGCCGACAGGATGCTGGAGATTACCGATACAGTATCCAGCCGAGAGATGGAGGCGCAGGTTCTGGACTCTATGGATCTGGAAAAAGAGAAGGGAATTACAATCAAGAGCCATGCAGTTCAGATGAAGTACAGCAAAGACGGTCAGGAATATACGCTCAATCTTCTGGACACCCCGGGGCATGTGGATTTTTCTTACGAAGTATCGCGTTCCATAGCTTCGAGCGAAGGTGCCCTGCTGGTTGTGGATGCCACTCAGGGAATTCAGGCCCAGACCATATCCAACCTGTATCTTGCTTTGGACCACGATCTTACAATCATACCCGTATTAAATAAAATAGACATGGAGGCGGCCGAGCCTGAACTGGTAAGAGACCAGGTCTGTGATCTTTTGGGCTGCAGCCAGTCCGATGTCCTGATGTGTTCGGCCAAGACCGGACAGGGAGTTCAGGCCATTCTGGATGCAATCGTTGACAGGGTGCCGGCTCCCACGGGAGATCCGGACGCTCCGCTTCAGGCTCTGATATTTGATTCTGTATTCAATCAGTTCAGGGGAATAATAGCATATTTCAAGGTAGAGGCCGGAAGCATACACAAGGGCGAAAAGGTCAAATTTTTCAATACTGGAATGGAGTATGTTGCGGATGAGGTGGGAACAATGGGCCTCAAGCTCAACCCGAAGAACGAAATCTCCTGCGGCAATGTGGGCTACATAATCAGCGGAATAAAGAGCGCCGTGGAGGTAAAGGTGGGCGATACCATAACCTCCGTACAAAACCCTTGCAGCGAGGCTATTGCCGGCTTTGAAGAAGTTAAACCCATGGTTTTTGCCGGAGTTTATCCGGTAGAAACCGACGAGTATGACAACCTGAAGGTTTCTTTGGAAAAGCTTCAGCTCAACGATGCCTCTCTGGTGTTTGAACCGGAAAGTTCCATGGCCCTGGGCTTTGGTTTCCGGTGCGGATTCCTTGGGCTCCTGCATCTGGAAATAGTTCAGGAAAGGCTCTACAGGGAGTTCGATATGGACTGCATAACCACCGTTCCCAATGTTTCGTTCAAGGTCTATACCACCGACGGAAACGTGCTGGATGTCCACAACCCTTCAGGCCTTCCGGAAGTTACAATGATAGACCACATAGAGGAGCCTTACATCCGTGCGCAGGTAATCAGCAAGGCAGACTTCTTCGGCCCTATAATGAAACTTTGCCTGGATAAAAGGGGAACGCTTGTAAGCCAGCATTATATAACAACGGACCGCGTGGAGCTCAACTTTGATCTTCCGCTGAGTGAAATTGTGTTTGACTTCTACGACAAACTCAAGAGCATATCCAAGGGTTACGCATCGTTCGACTATCATGTTACCGACTTCCGTCCGGCACAGCTTGTCAAGCTGGATATCCTGCTGAACGGCGAGCAGGTAGATGCCCTTTCCTCTCTCATCCACCGAGACCATGCCTACGACTTTGGCCGCCGTATGTGCGAAAAGCTCAAGGACCTGATTCCGCGTCAGCAGTTTGACATAGCAATCCAGGCTGCAATAGGCGCAAAGATTATTGCAAGAGAAACCGTACGGCAGGTAAGGAAAGACGTTACCGCAAAGTGCTATGGAGGAGATATTTCCAGAAAGCGCAAACTCCTTGAGAAACAGAAGAAAGGAAAGAAGCGCATGCGTCAGGTAGGTCAGGTTCAGGTTCCACAGAGCGCTTTCATGGCAGTTCTCAAGCTCTAAATGCCAAGGAGTTCTTCCGCAAAGGCCTTATAGTTGGTTTGGGCATCCCACTTCTCCTTCCAGTTGATGTAGCAGTTTTTCTTCATCTGAGAGTGGATTTCCTTTGAAAGAAGGATGTATTCAACAATTTGTTTCTTAAGGTCTTCTGCGTTCAAATCCGCATCTATGATATATCCTACCGGGCCGTTGCGGAAAAGTTCCTTTACCCCTCCCACATTTGTGGCTATCACAGGAATGCCGTAGCTCATAGCCTCCATGATTGAAACCGGAATTCCTTCGCTGCTGCTTACCAGTATGAAAAGGTCTGCTCCGTTTTTACTGTAATGGTCCAGGACATCTTTGTGTGGAGTAGTTCCCTTGAAGCTTATATGAAGAGAGTCTGAAGAAATCTCTTCTGCTTTCTTACTCAGCGATGCAAGCAGCTGTCCGCCCCCGAAGTGGGTATAGACGATTTTATCAAAGCCCCTTGCCCTTACCATTTCCATTGCCTGAGCATCTTTTTGAAGAAGTTGCAATGCGCTGAGAGTCAGCTCCACTCTTTTCAGTGGAATCAAGTTGGAGCAACCCACTATATTGAAGGCAGTGTCTGAATTATCATCGCTGAGCAGATTCTTGAAGTTTTCGTCGTGATGGGCGGAACCCAGATGCCACACCTTTACCGTGGGAGGAATATGCCGGTATCTGTTTTGGAGATATTTCATTCCGTCATAAGAAACAGGAGCGGCATAGTCAATGTCAGACAATATCATTTTCCGGAAAGGAAGAAAGCCCTTGGCTTCTTCGTAAAGGTCCGACCCGTGAAATCTTGCAAGGAATGTAGGCATAAATTCCACGTTGGGTTTCAGGCGTTTGCGAAGCCAGGGTGCAATCATTACGCTCTTGTCGCCCCAGTAGAAGTAAATCTTGTCTGCAAACGAACATTCCCTCACAATTTCTTCCATCAGTTTCTTTCTGCCAAGGATGGCCCTGAGCATCAGAAAGTAGTTGAAGAATATTCTCAGCCGCTTCAGAGGACCGGCCTTTCTGCTCCAACCGAAAAGGGCTCTGAAAAATTCTCCGGTTGCAAAGAAGATGGGAGCCTTGCACCACAGGCCGTATTTTACAAAGCCCTTCTTGTCTTTATGGTCAAACGGCAGCAACGGCGTTGCAACATCCACGTTTGGCGGAAGCTTGCGTTTTCCGCCGTCTGGTTGATACAGGGGGAATATGGTTATGCGGTGAAAGGCTTCCGCCAGAAATGGAATCTCGTCCGCAAGAAAAGACTCGCCCGTTCCGTACGGAAACGTATCGGAAAACAGGACGAGCTTCACTCTGTGCGGATCGTTCATTTTCTTGGCTGGCCGGCTTTACTGTAAAGCGGCAAATTCAATGTCGTTGTCAACCCTGCTTTCATAAACGGGCTTGGCAAAGGCTTTTACCAACTCGTTTTCGCAAGTGTTGACATCTCCCTTGCGGGCAGCCACAATTGCCCTGAGGTAGGATTCATCGGGGTCTTCTCCGTTCTTGAGAACCTTTAGGGCATCGTCGTTTTTGCCCTTCAGAAGCAGGGCCAGTCCGTGTGCAAATCCGTCTGTGCCGTCCAGAATATCAAGGGCTCCGTCATAGTCTCCGTCGCGGATGAGGAGGGCTCCCAGATTTTCTTTTGCAGCACCTATTACCTCACCGTTCTCGCCCTTGGCCAGATACAGATACTGTGCAGCCATATCTATGTTGCCTTTCTGCATTTCAACTACGCCGAGGTTGTTGTAATAGCCTGCGGTCTTGTCGGTTATCTTGCTGAGCCAGTTCTTTGCCTGATCCGGCTTGTTCTGCTGGAGAGCAAGGGCTGCAAGGTTGTTGCAGGCTCTTTGGCTGTTGAATCTGTCGGCGGCTTTCTTGAGTACAGACTCCTTGGTTGCATTGTCTTGGTAGAGGTTTGCGGCATACAACAGGGCTTCCTCCGTAAGGCGGTTGTCGTCTATCTCAATCATCTGGCGGAGTTCGTCGTCTGTGTAGTTCTTCCTGTTGACCTCTGCAACTATGCGGCTGCGGCGGAGCTGAGGCAGAATCTTCTGGTTCAGGGTCTGGAACACCTGAGACATGTTCCGGATTTCGCGCTCCCTTACAACAGGGTCTGAATACATGGAGAGCACCCTTATTATCAGGTCCTTGTCCTCAATGTTAGACTGCTCCACAAGTTTCTTGAAACCTTCCCAGTCCTCGCCTTTTTCCTCAACGCTTACATCCATGTTCAGATTGGCGTTCTTTGATATGGTCTTGTCGTAGGCGGCCTTTGCGCTCTGGGCTCTCTGTACGGAGAGTTTGTTGTTGTTGTCTTCAGGCCCTTCTGGAGAGGCATATCCTATGATTTTTCCCTTGCTTACGCTTACTTTGGAGTCATTCTTGGCCTCTTTGAGGAATTTTTCAAAGGCCTTGACTTCGGAGGAATTCAGGCGTGTGGCTTTGACATCTGCCTTGTTTACATCGTAGAGAATCTGGGTTTCCACTTCTTCTATGGTCTCCAGCTCATAGTTGTCTTTTTCAAAGAACGGTACTCCCTCTGTGGAGGCCAGAAGTTCGGTGCAGTTGGTGCCTTCTGCAATCTTGAACGGAAGTGGATATTCCCAACTCTTGGTTTTACTTGAGTTATAGATGGTTACCTTGAGCTGAAGCACAGCCTTTTCCATTCCTTCCTTAAACGGGAATACTACATCGCGGCTGACAGAACTGGCCGTTTTGTATGGAACTGTGTGGTAGTTGTCTCTGATTTTTTCGCCCTGCATCCAAAAGTCAGCAGCGGTTTCTTTCTGGTTTCCGTAAACCAGTTCCGGCGTAATTTTCAGATATGCGTTTGGTACAAAATATTTTTCCGGGAAAGAAATTGTGTAGGTGGCCTTGATCTGCCCGCCAACCACGGTCAGAGTCTTGGGGTTGCAGTCTGTCTTGACCATTGAGGCCAGTTTGGCCATCTGCTGCGGACTTGCGCAGAATGCGGCCAGGGCCGCAACGGCCAGAAGAGTAGAGTATTTCAGAAGTTTCTTCATATAAAGAATCATTTTAACGAGTACAAGATAATAAATTACTCGTTGTTTGAATAGAATTTGTGAAAAAAGTCCAGTCTTTTTAGATTGACGGCATATTGTTTATGTGTTCAAGATCCTGAGGAGTATCTATGCCGAAGGATGGCTGGTTGCACTCGGCAACCTTTATCTTCAGGCCGTTTTCAAGCCAGCGCAGCTGCTCCAGTTTTTCGGTCTTTTCCAGGAAACTTTCATCCATGGAGCATATTCTTTCCAGAACCTTGCTGCGGTATCCGTACAACCCTACATGCAGGTAGTATGGAAGGGTCTTTACAGTATCTGAGTCCAACTCTTTGCCACGGCAGAAGGGTATCATGCTCCTGGAAAAGTAAAGGGCGTTCATATCCTTGTCAACCACAACCTTGGGCCGGTTAGGGTCTTTGAGTTCCTCAACCGAAGAGGCTCTTTTTACAATGGTTGCAATATCCACCGTATCTGTCATGAGAGTTTGAGCCAGGGTCTCAAGCTGAACAGGGCTGATGAACGGTTCGTCTCCCTGAACATTTACAACACCATCGAAGGACCTACCGGCCTCAAGGCTATATTTCTGCAGGGCTTCCAGGCAGCGGTCGGTTCCGCTGCGGTGCATTTCGGAAGTCATTACGGCAACGCCTCCTGCGTCGGTTACAACCTTGTATATCCTTTCGTCATCAGTAGCCACGCACACATCGCCGAAGACCTTCTTGGCCTGACGGTAAACCCTCACTACCATGGGAACGCCTTTTACCAGAGCCAGAGGTTTTCCGGGGAATCTTGTAGAGGCATATCTCGAAGGTATTATTGCAAGTATGTTATTCATCGCGATAATCTTTGCTATCAGACAAAAATACTGAAATTTTGTCAGTTTTTGCTAACTTTGCCCAGCCAGCAAGAAAAAAGAGACTAAAATGGAATTGCAGAGCCTGAAAAACCGCTTTGACCTGATAGGAGACGACCCTCAGTTCAACCGCGCCCTGGAGGTGGCGGAAACGGTTGCTTCTACGGATATGTCCGTACTTGTCAGCGGAGAAAGCGGCGTAGGAAAGGAATCTATACCTCAGATTATACATAACAGCAGCCCCCGGAAGCACGGAAAATATATAGCCGTCAACTGCGGCGCCATTCCGGAGGGAACTATGGAAAGCGAACTGTTTGGTCACATAAAAGGCTCGTTTACAGGCGCAAACGAAAACCGGAAGGGGTATTTTGAGGTGGCGGACGGAGGAACCATCTTCCTGGATGAGGTTGGCGAGCTTTCCGCTGAGAGCCAGAAAAGGCTTCTGAGGGTTCTGGAAAGCGGAGAATTTTACAAGGTAGGTTCTTCTACGGTGCAGAAGACCGATGTACGCGTCATAGCGGCAACGAACGTAAACCTGCAGGAGGCCATCCGCCAGAAGAAATTCCGAGAAGACCTTTACTATAGGCTGAACCAGATACCCATATATCTTCCGCCGCTCAGAGAAAGAAAGGGCGATATCTTCCTTCTTTTCAGAAAGTTTGCCGTTGACTGCGCAGACCGCTACAACATGCCTCCGGTAGTTCTTACACGGGAGGCTCAGGCCGTTCTGCTGTCTTACAGGTGGCCGGGCAACATCCGCCAGCTCAAAAATATAGTTGAGCAGATAACCATACTTGAACCCCAACGGCAGATAGATGCCGCATCGTTGAAGAAATATCTTCCGTTCCAGGACGAAGACCTTCATCCGGTTATTACAGGAGCAAATGTCCGCGATGGCGGCTTTATGGACGACAAGGAAATGATCCTCAAGATGATATATGCCTTAAAGCAGGAGGTAGAGGCTATCAAGCAGAAAATTTCCGCAGGGGCCCTTCCAGTATCTGCCGACGGGCCGGAACATCAGAGTTCATCGGGCAAGATCATAGATGTAACTCCAACAGACAACAGCGATCAGATATCCGCAGAGGCTCCAAGCGAAGATCTTTCAATCAGTTCTTTGTACGAAGAACGGATAAGGGAGGTTCTGCGCAAGTTCCCGCGCAACCGTAAGGCGGCTGCCGCCGAACTGGGAATATCCGAGCGTACGCTTTACAGGAAAATTAAAGACTTTGGCATAGAGGTCAAGAAGAAAAAGATATGAGAACTCTTTTCAGGATATTGTTTTTATCGGCCTTTCCGTTTTTGCTTTGCGGGTGCGGAATATATTCATTTTCAGGCACGTCGCTCCAGCCCGACATAAAAACCATTATGGTGGCGAATCTGGAAAACCGGGCTATGCAGATAAACCCTACGCTGGCAGCAAACCTCACCCAGGAACTCCAGGACAAATACCGCCGTCTTACAAAACTGGAGATGGTCTATGACGAGGCCGACCTTGAAGTAAGCGGCTACATAACCGGTTACGAAATTACTCCTACGGCAGTTACAGCCGATGAAGTTGCTTCGCGCAACCGCCTTACCATAACCGTGAGGATAATTTACAAGAACAATAAATATCCGGAAGACGGATTCCCCAGCGGAAGATCCTTTGCTGCATATCAGGACTATGACTCCACGCTGTCTATAGACTCCGTGCAGGACGCCCTATGCCAGCAAATTATAGAAACCCTTGTAGAAGATATATTCAACGCCACGGTTGCCGAATGGAGATAAACGAACTCAGATATTCAAGCCTTAAGTCTTTGGATGTGATGGAGATGGAAGCCCTGCTGAAGCAGAGCCCATGGTTTTCGTATCTGAGAGAGATCCTGCTTGAAAGGCTTTACAGGCTGGACCGGGAGGCCTTTGACGAGCAGCTTATAAAGACGGCCGTTTTCCTTTCTTCCAGAAAGACTCTGTATGAAAGAATCAATGCTCCTCAGGCGGAAGATGAAGTTGTACAGGAAGAGCCGGTTGCCGCAGTTTCTACACCGCTCGTGCAGGAGGCGGCAATGGAGGTGGAAGTGGTTCACAAGCCGCGGGTTGTGGTTGTAGGCGGAGATTTCTTTTCCAAAGAAGACCTCAAGAGCATATCCCCGGAAGACGACATGGAACTCAAACTCCGCAACAGCCCGTTCTACCGTTCTGCAGAAGAGCCTGTTGCAGAGGAACAGCCCAAGGAAAAGAGCGGCCGGCAGAGAAGGTCATCGCTGATGACAGAAGACGGAAAAGTCAACTTTGACGATCTTGCCTTCTGCACAGAAACCCTCGGCCACATATATGCCCAGCAGGGTTTTACCGATAAGGCAATAGAAGTTTTCTCAAAACTAATTTTGCTATATCCGCAAAAAAGTGCTTACTTTGCAGCCCTTATACAAGATTTGAAAAATAATTTGAACTGATATGTACGGAATTTTTGTAGCAATAATCGTCATAGCAAGTGTTTTTCTTACCATCGCAGTTCTTTTGCAGAACTCCAAAGGCGGTGGACTTGCTTCCAATTTTGCAGCTGGAAACCAGGCTTTCGGAGTCAGACAAGCTGCTGATATTCTGGAGAGAGCAACCTGGTGGCTTGCTGCCATAATAATTGTATGCAGCATTGCCGCAACAGCTGCAATTTCAACAAGAGAAAAGAATAAACTTGACATTACCAAGGACATCCAGCAGAGCGCACCCGCAAACGCCGCTCCTACATTCCCAATTTCGGGCAGCCAGACTACGGCTCCGGTTGAAGCTCCAGCTGAAACGCCAGCCCAGCAGTAATTGTAACAAAAAAGTAACAATATTTTAAAAACCTGAAATCCAGATGTTAAGGCAGAAGGCGGTTTCAGGTTTTATTAAACAATAACTACCTTGTGATACAAAGTACTTACAAATGTTTATATATTTGCATTGCAAAATACTGACAAAACAAAACAACTCAATATCATGAAAGAAGTAGTGAACGTTGCCGTGGGCAACAAGGGGTTTACTCTGGAAACAGATGCCTACAAGGCTTTGAAAGATTATCTTGAGGCTTACAGAACGCAGTCATCGGCAGGGCTTCAGTCTGAGGCTACCATGTCGGAACTTGAGGATCGGATAGCAGAAATCCTGTCTTCAAAGGTCAGGCCGGAAAGGAATGTGGTCAATATCCAAATGATCAACGAAATTACCTCCCAGTTGGGAATGCCGGACGGAACGGCCTATAATTCGTGTGCAGGCAGTGGCGGACAGACATTCAACGGCGGTACTCAGAGCAATTATGCCTGTTCTGGCAACGGCGGCTATTCTAACAATACCACAAGAAGGAAGCTGTACCGCGACCTGGATTCCGCAGTTATCGGGGGTGTATGTGCAGGCCTGGGCCATTACCTCAATTTTGACCCTACGGTAATCAAGCTGATTTTTGTGATTCTGTTCCTGTTTGTGGGGGGAGGCCTGCTGCTCTACATTATTCTGTGGATAATAGCTCCGCCGGCAAAGACTCCTGTAGAAAAATGCGAAATGCGCGGCTGGCCTGTTACGGCGGAGAACATTCAGAAATTTTCAATGAGAAGGTAATATGGAAATAAGGGACAATATAAACCAGACAGAGCTTGAGTTGAACGCAGAAAACATCAAGGCTCAGATGAGAAAAGGCGTGCTGGAGTACTGTATTCTAAGCATACTCCGCAAGGGCGATTCTTATGTATCGCCGATGATAGCCGATCTCAAGAAGGCAAAGATGATAGTGGTGGAGGGTACACTGTATCCACTTCTTGCCCGCCAGAAAAATCAGGGCCTTCTGTCCTACAGATGGGAAGAGAGTCCGTCCGGACCTCCCAGAAAATACTATTCACTCACGGAAAAGGGGCGCAGAGCCCTTGAGTTGATGGACGAGGCATGGGGCGAGGTTGTAAAGACCGTGGATTATCTGAAAACAGGAATTGAACTGGAAAAAGAAATTTAGCTATGGAAGAAACACTTAAAGTCAGCATAGGCGGCGTGTCCTTCATCATAAACAGAGACGGATTCAACCGCATGGACGCATATCTGAGGGCTATTGAAAACCATTATGCAAAAAACAACGGCGGCAGGGAGATAGTTGACGACATAGAAAGCCGCATAGCCGAGCTGCTTCTGGAAAAATATACAAGAGAAGAAGTGGTGACTCTGGAAAGGGTTGAGAATGTGATTTCTATAATGGGAACTCCGAGCCAGTTCGACCAGGATGCGGAAGGCGGCACCCAGACAGAAGGCACGGCCTCCTTCCAAAGTCAGGCTGCCACAGACGGCGGCTCCAAGGCTCCCAGGCGTCTTTTCCGCGACACTTCCGACAGGATGCTCGGAGGAGTGTGCAGCGGCCTTGCCCATTACTTCAGGTTTGACCCATCTGTTCTGAGGGTCATACTTGCAGCGGTTTTCTTCCTGAACATTGTAGCCAGAGGGATGTTTGGATGGGTGTTTCTTCATGGTGTGTTTCTGCCGAGCCTTTCAACATTATGTTTCTGGGGCTATATAATTCTTTGGATTGTGATACCCTCTGCCAAAACTTATACTCAGCGATGCCAGATGGTTGGGGCCGACCCCGGAATCCGGGGAGCAGAACAGAATTTTGCCAATCAGAGCAGACCTTTCGGCTGGTGGCTGGGACGGCTTCTGAAGGTGTTCCTGGGAGTGTTCCTGATTTTCCTGGGCCTTTGCTGCCTGGCAATAGCCGTTGCCGCTATCTTCCAGCCGGACTACCTGTTTGGAAGCAATCCTATAAATGCCCTGAACTTGCTGGAACTCAATCCATGGGTAAGGATTCTGCTGAAGATATCATTCCTGGTATGTATCATAATTCCATGTCTAGGCTTCCTGTATGAGGGAGCAAAGCTTCTTTTCAATCTCAAGGGGTCTAAGTATCACCTCGGTCTGATTATGTTCCTGGTGTGGGTTCTGTCTCTTGTCGGGTTCAGCTTTCTGGCGGGCGGTTCTACGGCAATATGGCCAGATGACTCCGTGAGAATGCTTACTCATACAAAGACATTTCCACGGCATTACGACACTCTGCATGTGCATTATGCAGCCCTTCCGCAGACCGTAGAAGGTAAGAGTGCGAATTGGAAAAAGATTTCAAGTTTCAATGGTTTTCCAATATATGTTTCGCGGGGTAAAGGCGCAAAGACCGCTTATGCGCTTTATCCGAAGATAGAAGTGGAGCGCAAGAGCTCAACAACCATAGTGGATGACACTACCAACAACGGAATGGTTCCGGTCATTGTCAGAGATACCTCAATCCGTTCAGACCTCTCTGTTTATGTCGGGAGAGTAAGATTCTTTGACCGCTGGAGGACGGAAACCATCAACGCCGACCCCGATGTCTATGAGCTTGTAGATGTCCAGGACTCTGTGATTAACCTCAATCCAGCCATAATTACAAGAAAGCAGAAATTCAACGGCGCCTATCTTATTGCGGAGCTGTGCGTTCCCGACAGCAGCAAGGTAATTATCCATAAGATGGAATGAAACCTTATCTTTGCAGTGAAAATAAACGTGTAACAATGAAGGTAACACTTTTGCAGCGCAACGTGGTTTGGGCAGATCCGCAGGAAAACGCCCGCCGGAACCGAGATATCATGGAAAAGTTCAGAGGTACGGACCTTTTCGTCCTGCCGGAAATGTTCTCCACCGGCTTTGCCACATCGCCTGAAGGAATTGCAGAGCAACTGGATGAAAACGGAGAATGTTTCACCCTCAGATGGATGGCCTGCACTGCCTCTGAACTGGACTGCGCCGTGGCCGGAAGCGTGGCGGTAAGAGAGGCAGACGGAAGGTTTTTCAACCGCCTGTATTTTGTAACTCCGCAGGCCTGCATATCCTACGACAAACATCATCTTTTCACCTACGGCGGAGAGGCTTTGAAATACAGCCCCGGAAAAGAGAGGGTTATGGTATATTGGAGGGGCGTCAGGATATTGCTTCAGGTATGTTATGACGTGCGTTTTCCGGTTTATGCAAGAAATGTTGCGGAAGACGGCACTCCGGAATATGATGCCATCATATATGTTGCAAGCTGGCCGGCCAAAAGGGTTTCCACCTGGAAGAAACTGCTTCCGGCAAGAGCCATAGAAAATCAGTGCTATGTGCTGGCTGTCAACCGTGTAGGAAGCGACCCCGTATGTGATTACATTGGCGGAACAATGGTAATAGACGCCATGGGAAACACTGTGGCCTCATGCCCCGATACAGAAGAAACGTCCATATCCGTTGAACTGGATATGGACGCTCTTGGTCGTTTCCGTAAAAAGTTTCCGGTTCTGGACGATGCAGACGGTTTCTGTCTGCTTTAGCACGCTCAGAAATTAAGTCCTATGGTAAAGGTGAGCCCGCGGTTGTGGGTTTCGTCAAACATGTCGTGCCCTATATTGGCAAGGCCGAGGTTGTAGCTGATTTCGCCGTAGAACATCTGGATTCCAATTCCGCATCCGAGTTTCAGTCCGGCATCAAACCGTTTGAATTGGCTGTCTTCGCTCCCGAAGGAATGGTAAGCCTCCCTGGTCTGAAAATCTTTTACATATCCTCCTACGCCGAGCCCCATATAGGCGCCCACCAAGGGCTGGATGGTAATTTCCGGAGCAGACGGCATTTCAATGGCATATTTGAATGTCAGCGGAACTTCCAGATAGTTGAGGTTATAGCAGAAGTTTCCGCCATAATCGCTCTTGCCTCCTTTTTCCGAATACAGAAGTCCGGTTTCGAACAGTACCGGAGCGTGCGGCACAATCTGCTGGCCTACAACAAATCCGGCCACGAGCCCGGCCTTGGACGAGTTGCTTTCCAGATATGTGGCTTCCGAGTTTACCCTTGAGGCGTTTACGCCCAGCCTCAATCCGAAGTAGGTTCCGTCGGGTCCAGAATAAATACTGCCCGATCTGTGGCTTTGGCCGCTGTGGCTTCCTCCGCGGTCATACATATAGACATGGCCCTGAGCCGGGGAAACCTGTGCGGTCATGGCAAATGCCAGCACAGTCATCGCTGAGAATAAAAAAATCTTTTTCATAGCACAGTACTCAAGTACAAAGATGATACCAGATGAATTTATTGTAATCTGTGTACAAAAGTAATCCAATAAGGTGCCCGTTGGTGTGTCAAACGATAATTTTTAGGTATATTTGACTGCATAATTGTTTGATATGAAAAAACTGATATTTTCCATTGCCGTTCTTGTAGGCCTTTCGCAGCTGAACCTGTCTTTTTCTCAGGACAAGGAAACGGGCCGCAATTTTGATGTTGCAAAAGACAGCGTTTATGTTCCGTTTGAATTCAGGGGAGCATGGCTTTCTACGGTTGAAAGCATAGACTGGCCAAAGGTCAGAATCCAACTGAACAAGCAGACCAAACCGGATGGTTCCCTGGAATCTTCCTCAGAGGCAAAGAAGCGAGCTGCCGAGCAGAGAGAACGGCAGAAGAAAGATTTGATATCGCTGATAACCAAGTTGAAACGCAGCGGCTGCAACGCCGTAATGTTTCAGGTGGTAAGCAATACAGACGCCCTATATCCTTCAAAAATCCTGCAATGGGCCCCAAGCCTTACAGACAGACCCGGAGAGGGCCCTGGCTACGACCCCCTGGCTCTTGCCGTAAAAACCGCCCACTCTTTGAGTATGGAGATTCATGCCTGGATTAATCCTCTCCGCATAGGCAAGGTAGATCTGCCCCGCCGCCAGGACAATATCTGCTATGTAAAGTCTGAACTGGTTCAGCAGCACGGCGACCGGCTCTACTGGGATCCGGGCCAGCCCAAGGTAAGGGAATATCTGGCCGCCCTGGCAGAGGAAATCATGAGTAAATATGATTTGGACGGTCTCCATATAGATGATTATTTTTATCCCGACGGTCTCAAGGGAACCGGGGAGCAGGCCAAGCCCAAGAAGGATGAAAAAGTGTGGAACGACGAGGCCCTCTTCCAGAAATACGGAGAGGGTAAGACCCTGGACCAGTGGAGAGAAAGCAACATAGACGATATAGTAAGGGTAATGCATCAGGCCGTGCATAAAGCAAAGCCGGATGCCGTGTTCGGAGTGTCTCCGGCGGGCCGCCTGGTAAACACCCAGGCTCTTTATGCCGATCCTCGCAACTGGGCAAAGCAGGGCACAATTGATTACCTGATACCTCAGATTTACTGGCAGCATGGCCATCCTATTGCAGATTTCAAGACAGTGCTGGACAGCTGGGCTCAGATACTCGGCGATACACCAGTCATAATAGGCATGGCGGCTTACCGTTACAAGAGCAAGGCTTTTCCTGAGTTTTCCGAGTATGAACTTCAGGTAAGCAGGACCCGCGAGGCCCCGTTCCTGGAGGGGCCCCAGAGGCAGAATGTAATAGGCCAGTGCTGGTTTACAACACATAACATAATTACCGACGAATTTACCAGCCAGATGCTCAACACTTTCTATAAGGATGACATGCTTGCTCCCGGGTTCGGCACGGCAAAGACCATTCTCCAGAGTCCGGATGTGTTCAAGATGGGCCGGCATCTCAGATGGGGAGAAGTACCCGGGGCAGACAGCTTTGCCGTATTCCGCCTGGAAGAAAACGGCAAGACTGCGGAAGGCGGAACAATATGGAAGGCCGTTCTGGTTGAAAAATTCCACGGCTTCATTTACAAGTGTAAAGAATCCGGAAACTACATAGTTCTTGCCTGCAAGGGAAATATCCATTCGCAGAGGAGTAACGTAATCTATATCAAAGACTAAAACAACCTGAACGATATGAAAAGATTTTTGAGGGCGCTGCTGATTCTGGTTCTTCTGTTCGGAGTCATAGAACCCGTTGCGGCCGTTTTTGAAGAAAAGGATCTGGCCCA
Organism: uncultured Bacteroidales bacterium; assembly: GCA_937899055.1. GTDB lineage: Bacteria > Bacteroidota > Bacteroidia > Bacteroidales > UBA932 > Egerieousia. The sequence continues at coordinate 9,549 of CALBPX010000069.1, read as the reverse complement.
GACGCTCAAGGTGCTCAAGGTAGAACTTCGCAACGCCTACAACCGGACAACTCAAGCGCAGATAGCCATAAAGGCATCCAGAGAAAACCAGCAGAAGCAGATGGTGGAACTGATGGAAGATTGCAACGAGCTGTCTTTGATTCTGTATTCACAGAAGCAGAACTTCACCTTTGACATTACCTACGCTCTGGAAGAAGTGTCCAAGCGTTACCGCGATTTTTCGCGCAACCGCCGTCCGTTCGTGGAGATTATAAACAACATGGACATTGAAATAGAGAGATATAAAAAACTCATCTACACCCTCAAATGCCTTCCTCCGGTAAAGATCGACGATACTGATGAAATAGGAATAGAAGATTCCACCTTTATTCTGGCAAGCCGGCTGCAGGAAGAGGCCCGCTATCTCCATCAGAAAAATTTGGGAAACCCCTTGCCGAAGAAAAAACAGAAAGAAGTTGTTGCCGAAGATCCAGAAGACACTCTGGCCGCAGACATTCCGGAAGTTGCGGAAACCAGACCGGAAAGGTCAACCTCCAGCATACTCAAGTCTATAACCAGCGTGCTGTTTACCGGAAGTTCAGGTGATGATTTTGACGACGATGATGATTTTGACGACGATGAAGATATTGATGATTTTGCAGACAGCCTGGATCTTTCTACGGACGGAACAATTATATCTTTGGAGGACACTACCATAACGGACGCCCCTAAGACATTTGCTTTCATACTTTCAGGCAACTCCCTTGTAAACCGCGACAGCTGCCTCTTTTTTGCCGAGGGTCTGCTGGAGATTTACGAGCAGGCCAGAGACGGCATCATCATAGACAGCGTAAACTATGATGCCACCTGGAAACAGTTGCAGGAAGCCTACAACTATGCCCAGAACCGCTATGTAGAAATTCAGAAAAACATCTTTGTTGACGGCCAGACCGGCTATTATACAATCCTGCGCCGATTCAAAAGCTTCTGGAACAGGGTAAAAAGAGATACCAACGACAAATGGGGTGCCATTACCTATTCCAAGACAGGCATAAGGAGCCAGTGGAGGATACAGACATTTGTAGGTCTGATAATTTTTGTAGTCTTCTATCTGGCCATAGCCATAGCGTTGAGCAAGCTTCTGGTAAGGCTGCTTAAAAAGAAAGTAAAGTTTTTCCAGAGCGAACGCTTCCGTAATCACGGTATGTGCATTACGCTGCTGGCCATAGTGGTTATTTTTGCAATCGCCATCACCATTGCCAGAATGACCTCCCAGCAGAACTTCATAAAGATGGGCAGCAGTCTTTTGGGTGAATTTGCATGGCTTCTGTCGGCCATCTTCCTGTCTTTTGCCATAAGGTTGAATTCTGATCAGGTAAAGAACGGACTGAGGGCCTACACTCCAATTATGGTGCTCTGTCTGATAGTGATATTCATAAGGATATCTTTTGCTCCCAACTCTCTGATAAACATGTTCTTGCCTCCGATACTCCTGTTGTTTACCCTGTGGCAGGCGGGGGGTTGCCGCAAGCTCAGAAAACACCTTCCGTTCACGGACATGATTTACAACTACATTACACTGATTGTACTTGTTATTACCACGATAATGTCTTTCAGCGGCTATGTTCTTCTGAGCATACTTGTTGTTATCTGGTGGATATTCCAGCTTGCCGTAATTCAGAGCATCACAGCAATAACGGATATGATGAAGCTGTATTACGACGAATACATGCTCAAGCGCAAGATGGCTTACCGCATCAACCATTCCTTCCTGATAAACCGCAAGATCAAGGGATCTCACATTGAGGTTACATGGTTGTACGACATATTCAGAAGAGCCGTTGTTCCAACTCTTTCTGTATGGTCTATACCACTCTGCGTTTACATGGCGGCCAATGTATTTGACCTTTCAAGCGTGAGTCTTTCATATCTGCAAAAGGAATTCATTAACTATGACTTCCTGCACCTGTCTGTAACCAAGATTCTTACTGCAGTATCCCTGGCCTTTGTATTCAACTTTATCAGTTACGCCGCCAAAGCTTTCTACAGGGTGTACAAAATAAGGTCCACCCTTGCCCGCACCGGCCTGAAGGAACTCCCTGAAAACTCCATAAACTTTACGCTCTCCAATTCCATAATAAGCATTATTACCTGGGGCATATACATAATCACCTGCTTCATACTCCTTCATATTCCAAGTGCTGCAATAGGAGTTGTAAGTGCCGGTCTTGCAACAGGTATCGGCTTTGCCTTGAAAGATGTCATCAACAACTTCTTCTATGGAATTTCTCTTATGAGCGGGCGTCTTCGTGTGGGAGACTATGTAGAATGTGACGGCATCCGTGGAGTGGTTGACAGCATCAACTATCAGAGCACTTTCATAGAAACAGAATACGGCAGCGTGATGGCTTTCCCAAATTCAAACCTCTATCAGAGAAACTTCAAGAACCTTACCCGAAACAAGGATTATGAGCTTCTGATTCTTCCTGTTGGCGTAAAATACGGAACCGATGTGGACAAGGTCCGCGATGTTCTCAAAAAGGCCCTGATAAAGCTCAATGTAAAAGACAAATACGGCAGAAGCATACTCAATTCAAAATACGGAATTGTGGTCCGTCTCATGGAGTTTGGAGACAGCAGTCTTCTGATCAAGGTTTACCAGCAGGTACTTGTTACCGAGCGTTATACTTACACCGCCGCAGCAAACGAGGTTATCTACAATACCCTCAATGCCAACAACATTACCATACCGTTCCCTCAGCGCGACCTTTACATCAAGCAGATAAAGGCAGAAGAAGACGAGGCCAACGGCAAAAAGACAAAAGATTAATCATCAAAAGGCAGCAATGAAAAAACTGACACGCCGAGAAGAGGAAATTATGGGTTATTTCTGGCAAAAGGGCCCACTGTTTGTCAGAGAGTTAAGGGCTCTTTATCCAGACCCAAAGCCTCACTTCAACACTCTTTCAACGTTTGTAAGAAATCTGGAGGCCGGAGGTTTTCTTAGCCATAATGATTATGGTCCCACATATCAGTATTATGCTATAGTCACCGAAGATGAATATAAAAAGCAATCTCTTTCCAATATCGTTGACAAATACTTTGGCAATTCTTATTTGAATGTTGTGTCGGCATTTGTTGATGACAATAAAATCTCAGTTGATGAATTAAAAGAGCTTGTGGCAAAAGTTGAATCACTCAAACAGAAATAAACTATGTCGGAATTTTTTCAAAATCACGATTTTCCAACGCTTTTTTTTGTTATAGTTGTGATAATCTTTTTTGTGATGCTCTATTGTTTTTTCCGCAAGCCGGAAAAAATTAAAGATATTGGCTCTTTCGGGCTGGCATTTTGTGTGGCTTATTCGCTCTATGGAATTATTCCGGCATTAGGAGCTCTTGAAGCATCGAATGGAGATGTAGCACCATATCTTATATTTTCTGCCCTTAAAGTCTCCATATTTCAAATACTTTGCGGGTTAGTTCTGTATCTTATTTCAATGCTTGCCAAAATAGCCGCAAAACACTGATGGAAACTCTTCTCTTTTTAAAATATATGTTCAGGTCAGCTGCCGTTTTGGCTGTCCTGTGTGTTTTGTTCAATATATTTTTGAGAGAGGAAACCTTTCATAGATTCAACAGGTGGGCTATCCTTATATCTTGTATTGCAGCTTTCATTGTTCCAATTTTTGTCTTTACATATACCTATTCTCCACTAAACGGAATATTTCAAATAACGGGTCTCCATTATACTTCTTTTCGGTTTTTGTCTTCAAGCCATGAAGCAATCTTTTTTCAAGGGATGACTTTAATTTATTTTATTGGTGTTTTCGCGAGTATATTTATAAAGACTCTCTCCATAATATCTGTGAACAGGATGTTAAGAAGCAGCAGGCAGATAAAAACGATTACAATGCGGGGGCGTCTGATTAAAGTTTATTTAACGGAGCGTGGTTGTTCTTTTAGCTGGATGAATAATATTGTTATTTCCGAGCAAGAAAGCACGCACAATCAGATAAACGAATATTACATTTTTAAACACGAGTCCGGTCACGTTTTGGCGAGACATTCTTACGATATAATCTTTATTGATTTATTGGTGTCATTACAGTGGTTTAATCCTTTTGTTTATCTTTTCCGGCAATATCTGAGAGATCTCCAAGAGTTTGAAGCGGATTCTTATGTGGTGGATTCTGAGCCAGACAGAAAAGATTACCTGTCTGTTCTTTTGGAAGCGGCCATGATTCACAATAACATTTCTTTCAGCGCGCTATGCTTTGCCAACTCCCTTAAGGACAGGATTGTTATGTTATCCAGAAAACATTCATCATCAGCCAGCAAGCTGAAAGTTTGTTATATCCCGATAGTCCTGTTGTTTTGCCTATATTTTTTTGCAGAAGTAACCTTAGTTTGAGAGATTAGTGAGGCAGGAAAAGGACCCGCCGTACGGCTATGCGAAAGGCCAATCTTCAATTAAAGCCCAGAAAGGTGATAAAGTCAGACAATGAAAGTATAATTGTACAAATTTTTAACCTGTAAAATGACTTATTATTAAGTATATAAAAGGTTAACTTGTTTAATTATACTATTCTTTGTACCTTCGCGGCGTGAAGGAAAAGAAACACATAGAGAACGAGTACGCTGCAGGGTGTGCCAGGGTAAGCGCCGGATGCGTCGCCTATCATGGTGCACTCCAGTATTATGCTCTCCAGACCCAGCAGTTCAATACCATCTACCTGCATTCAGACAAACGATTCCGGCCGTTTGTCATAGATGGTGTAGCATACGAATATCATCCCCTCAAGTTCACCTACAATGTCGTTAACAGCAAGGATTCGGCTGGAAATCCCATTGTGGTCACCTCTCTGTCACAGACCGTGGTGGACTGCATCCGTCACATCGATCTTGCAGGAGGGCTGGAAGAACTGCTCTATGCGCTTTCGTCCATCCCCTGCGGGAAGCTTAAAGAAAAAGATATGCTTGTCTGCCTGGAGGCCTACGACAACGCCTCCCTGTGGAGCCGGACGGGATATCTTCTTTCCCTTTTTCAGAGCAGCATTGGCGTGGACGATAAGTTTCTGAATACCTGCCGTATCAAGGGAAGCGGCGTAAAGAACAAACTTACCGACGGAGACAAAGCCTTGGTGTTTATTCCTGGGTGGAATATGTTCGTTCCGAAGAATTTGGGCAACTTGATAGCTAAAGGAACCGAATATGGAACTGAAGTCATATACTGAAAAACTACTTCGAAACTTGATGGTGACAACTGGATACCCGAAGGCCTCCATTGAGAAAACCATGCGTCTGCTGGAACTCCTGCGGGCTATCAACGAGGATGCTTTTCTCTCTGAGAACCTGACGCTAAAGGGTGGCACGGCCATCAATATCATCCATTATAGCGAAATTCCAAGATTGAGTGTTGATCTTGACTTCGATCTCGCTCGGAATACGCCAAAGGAGGAAATGCTCGCAGTCAAGAGTAAGGTATTGGCTAAAATACGGAATCTTGCCACATCCATGGGGTATTTCCTCAGTGAATCTCGTCCCAATTATGCCATCCATCAGGAGGAACTCTATTACAAGAGTGCTACCGGCAACCGCGATAAGATCAAACTGGACATCAACTGCCTTTCCCGATGTCATGCCTATGAAACGGTTGTGTGAGAAGCCTGCAACCCATTCTTCCCGGAGGAAAAACTCTTTGTCCGTACACTCTCTGAATATGAGCTATTTGGTGCCAAACTTAAGGCCCTGCTAGAAAGGAACACGCCACGTGATATCTTCGACGCCTATACGATGCAGCAAAAGGGGTTATACAGTGATGCTGAATCCGCATCACAGATTCGCAAATGCGTCGCCTACTATCTTTCCTTGTCACGGGGCGTTGACATTCCTCTGGCTCTTGAGGCTATTGGCAGGCGTCCCTTTCGGGATTTCAAAAGGCAGTTGTTTCCTATGCTCAAGACAGGTTATGGCTTTGTGGACAAGGACTTAATGACATCAGAAGCCGTAAAATGCTTATCCCGGTTTACCACTTTCACTGAGGATGAACTTTCTTATCTTGAGGAAGCCCGAAAAGGCTCATATCGTCCGGACCTTTTATTCAGCGATGATCGTGCTGCGCAGATTGCAGAGAATCCGGCTGCCAAGTTCTATATCACCAACCGCACATAACCGCACACGTTTCAGTCTAAAAACTCATGTATGATTGTGTAACGGAATAGTTTTGCGCCTATAAACTAAATAAAATAGTTGCACATAAATATAAAATAGTTATATTTGCTCTGTAAAATGTAACCTATTAATTTTCTTGAGTTATTACATTTATAAAAGGATAGAATTATGAAAAAGACATCTCTGTTTTTTATGGGCTTGCTTGTTGTAGCTGTCGTCATTGGCTGTATCAATAATAATCAGGAGGATATACCTGTTTATAGCATATCTGAAGCACCAGAAGCATCAGACATATCTGACTATATAGAAGAAATTGAGTTTATTCCAATTAACGACTCTTTGCCGTTTGGAGTTGTTTCTAAGATTCTGCTTACCGCAAAAGGAGATTTTTTGTTGCTTGATGCAACGGGCCAAATTCTTCTTTTTGAGGATAATTGTTCAAAAGTACGTCAGCCTGCAATGAAAGGTCGAGCCTCCAATGAGTATGTGTCTGCCTCTGACATTGCATTAAGGGGAGATACTCTGATAATACTTGACAATCAGACAATACATTATTTCCCGATATATGATAAAGAGGAATCCTCCAGCTTTTCACTTAATTTGAAATCACCATGCGATGCGGTTGCTCCTTTTGGGACAAATGGTGTATATGTATTTTCGTCTTTTGCTCCCAAATTCCGCGATAATAAAACAACAGGAGATCCCCTGTTGTTTGCAGTTGATGGTTCTGGCAGACTGGTTAAGGAGTTTCTTGATAGAGAGGACTGTACTTTTTCTCTGTTTAATATCACACAGTCATCTGGGAATAAGTATTTTTTGAGACCTCAAAACAATGAAAACGTTTTTTACCTTCTGGGAGAGGACGGAATATATCCGTTTCTCAAGGCCGACTTTGGGCAAAAGAACATACCAGCGAGGTTCTTTTATAAGAAAGCCGATGAAGACATAGGTGCATATATGTCTTCAGATTACTATAAATTACCCTTGGATTTATATCAGACAAAGAATTATGTTTATTTCCGCTGTGCCGGTCCCAGGGCAGATGACGTTTCATTCGTCTTTGAAAGAAATACACATAAAGGGTTTAGATGGACAACTTCTCCAAACGATGGTGATATAAGATTTCTTGCGTCAAACGACTCTTCCTTCCTTATGATATTTAACTATATGGTAGATAATGAAAAGAACCACGGGCCAATGTTTAAGGCAATTTCTTCATTTGCAGAACAGCACCAGATAGAGACAGAAAAGACATACTTGCTTAAAATCTTTTTCTCTAAAGATATTTTGACAAACTAAAGATACCGAACTATTTGATTGCTATGAAATTATTAAGGGTGTTACTTATAGCGTTAGTTGTTATATAGTGTAAAGAGGGTCTTATCAGAAGGGAATATAGGCAGCTTAAGGCGTCAAAAATTGTTCTACACGAAAACTTCCTTGTTTTGAACAAGAACAACATTGATACATTTCATAAAGAAAAAGATTATAAGCTAATCCATTTTGTATCAAGTTTTGAGTGTTCTGAATGTGCTATAGCAAATGTATCTCAATTTAATAGATTAGACTCTTTATCCAAAGTAACGGAAGCTTTTTCGTTGATGGTGATCTTTTCTCCCCGTGCTGACATGGTAGAACATATCATTAGGCTTTTGAGCGAAAATAGTGGCGGCTATAACTTTCCCATCTATATAGATATCAACAATCAATTTCAAAACACAAATTCTGGCATACCGCCAAGTTCAATTTTACATACGTTCTTGATAGATAGCGAGGGGACTCCTGTTTTTATTGGCAATCCTTTAGCTAACAAGAAATTACTCAACTTATTCACAAAGAAATTGAATCTAAAACAACCTGACCTATGAAAGTAAAAGATGAAAGCTATTGCAGGTTTGAATGATTTGACTACTACATTCGCCTAAAACTCATCTATATGATTGTGTAACGGAAAGTTCCGCCAAAAGTGACTTAAAAAAGCGATTTTGGCTTAAAACTCTTCTGTGTTTTCAACGAATAAGTCTTTCATTGTGAGAACCCTATCAAAATCACTGCTGTGCTCACCTTGCGTTAATCCCTTGGTGGTAACAAGTATAGTTTGTATGGCTTCATGATTGGGATACTCGGCCTGGAAGGATTGGATACGATGTTCGAGCTTGTTGCTCTCTTCGGCGTCCTGGGTGTATTCATAGCGCGAATACTTCATCTCACAAATGTCGGTTATTCCGTCGGCGCGTTCGATAATCATATCAATTTGGCCCGCAGGTTTGCCAGGCTTGTTGCGCCAAGAGTAATATTTGGTGAGCATGGTGTCCAGACGGAGCGACTGAATGATTTCCCAAATATGGAACATGCAAATGCGCTCGAAAGCGAGTCCGTACCAGGTGTTTTGCCTAGGAGTGTTTAGTGTATGACGCCAGAAGGCACGGTCCGTAACGGTTGAGTCGCAGAATGTGAGATAGAAGATGGTGAAGAAATCTACCAGTCTGTATAGGCCGGAATTCTTTTTTCCGCAAATGCTGTAGTAATTGATAAGGTCGCAGTACACAAGATCCTTGAGGAGATTGGTGAACTCTTCTCCAGAACTGATTTTCAGTGCCTCAGATATTTCTTTTCGGGTCATTCCCTTCCGGCTGGATGCAAGAAGTTTGATGATATCCATATACTTTTCCGGGTTCCGGAAAAGGGATTTGTAGAGCCGCCGGAATTCGTTCTTGAATTCTGCATTGGTGGAGAAGAATAGCATGTCTATATTTTCTGCTGAACTCTTGGCCGGATCAAGCAAAGAGAAGTAGTATGGAACGCCACCAAGTGCAGCATATAACTGAAGGACGGTCATACGGTCCCATTTGTAATTCTTGGCTTTGAAGTACATCTCGGCCTGATATAGGCTGAATGGACGAAGGTGTATTTCGTGGGTAGGACGGCGGTGTAAGCCTCCGCGATTATCAATAATGTTACGAATCATCCAGGACGTAGCGGAACCGCATATCACCAGAAAGACATTGTCGGCCCAGGATGCGATATTGTTCCAGAAGATACCGAGTTCTTTGACAAAGTTGGAGTACTCAAAGTCGAAACAGGAAACCTCATCGATAAAGACCACACAGCGCTTCTTGCGTTTGTTTTTGGCGATAATGGTTCCAAGAGCTTTGAATGCTTCATTCCAGTTCTTGGGTTTGGGCCCATAGTATCCGTATTTTGCCAGAGCTCCCAGAAAGGCTTTTTTCTGATCCTCTTTGACACCCTCCAGAACACCACTGACAAAGAAGTCAAACTTGTCTTTAAAGTAGTAGCGGATTAGCGAGGTCTTTCCTACACGGCGCCGACCATACAGAGCGATGAATTCTGCTTTCCCGCTTTGATTATACTTGGCCAGTTTTGCCAGTTCTGTGT
>CALBPX010000068.1 GCA_937899055.1 uncultured Bacteroidales bacterium | reverse complement strand
TCAGAGTGCCGCCGTTACCGTCTGCGTTCCGTTTAAGTTCTACCGAACTGCGCCAGCCGGCATAGCCGTTACCTGAAGAATAGGAGAAGAGCTTAAGATCTGTCTTGGGCATTTGGTGATACTGCTGGCCGTAGCAAGCGTTTGCAATTGACTGTACCATCTGTGCGCGGTTCTTTATTGACTCTGCCTGCTCAAAGCATTTCATTGCAACTGCCGGGTCTTTGAAGTGCTTTTTCAGTTTCTTTTCAATGCGGGCCGCCTTTGTTTCTTTGCCTATGATTATGTCTCTGGTTTGAAGGATGTTGTCCATGCGGGCAATTTCTGCATCCATCATTTCTGAAACGGTTTTCAGATCAGATTTTGTCAGGTTTCTGAGCAGTTCAGGGGTTCTTTCGGCCATAGTTTCTTCTATCAGCCAGGAGTCTCTCATAGGTTCTATAGAGCCCTTGTTGTTTATCAATTCAATGACATTGGAGTCCTGGGCAGACAAACTACATCCGAGCAGTGTTGCAAGTGCCATAGCTAATATTTTTTTCATAATTTATAGTTTGATTTAAATTTGCCACTTGTTTTAAAACCCTCTGCCATAGGCCATCCAGAAGTCCGTTTCCATCTGGTTCCAGGCCTTTACGGCTGCTTCATATACCTTTGCAGTAAGGGCGTCAAGGTCTTCGGCCTTGCTCTTTCCCGAAAGTTTTCCTACCTCCTCAAAAGCCAGTTTCTCTATCTCGGATATTTCTTTTTCCACTCTCCTCCGCGATTTCTGCCATGCTACGGTAGCCAGCCTGTTGGGCCTTCTGAACTGCCAGAGTATGCAGTCTGGCTTATACTGCTTCTGTCCGCAGAAACTGAAGCCTTCAGGGAGGGATGTCTGCCCTGCAAATATAGGTATTCTGGGGCTTTCTGCCGGATTGTCAACGGCGTACCAGAGTATGCCTCCTACGGAGTCAGGAAGCCAGCCTCTGAGCTGAATGACAGTGGAGTATGAGCACCAGCAGACAGCCAGCGTACGGGCAAATTCCACCGTTCCGGCAGAAATGGTGTTGAGCGTGTTGCGGGTGTCGGCGGTAAGCCATGGATTGGCAACGGGGCTTGTCTTTTGGCTCTTGGTGCCGTCTTTGGCTGTAACTTCCATTTTCCAGTTGGCGGTCATGTCAAATTGGCTGCCTTCAAACGTACTGCGGAAAAGTTCCATAACCTTGCGGACATCTACTTTTTCATCTGGCTTAACGGAGAACGGAAGTTCGTCTATATCGTATGTAAGCCCCAGAGAAGGAGCTAGTTGTGAGAATACGTAAAAGTCTCTTTCACGGAAGTTTTTGCCGTCGCCGTAGTTTCCGTGGTAGGCTTTGTAGAACTTGAACTCTCCCTGTCCGTCCCACAGACCGTGTTCAATGGCAACTTTTTCTACATTGTCTGAGCAGAGGAAGTTCTTCTTGTCTTTACGGTCAATCTTGCCTATTCTGGGAATGTTGGCCGATATGGATATATGGTCGTCCGGCACTCTCTGGGCTGCCCATACAGCTCCCTTGCTGTGCTTTCCGTTCCCCAGAATCTCAAAGCACCAGACTTCGTTCTTGTCTGCAACCGTAAGGCATTCGCCACCATCTCCATAGCCGTACTTTTCTGCCAATGAGCCCATTAGCTTAACTGCATCGCGGGCGTTGCTGCATCTTTGGAGAGCAATCCTGGCAAGCTCCTCAATCATGAACATTCCGTTTGGGTTCTTGAGGGTATCGGGGCCCGTGAATGTAGTTTCTCCTATAGCCACCTGCTTTTCGTTCAGGCATGGGTAGCCGGTGTTTATGTAGGCGTATGTGTGCTTTGCCTGAGGAATCTGGCCTCTCAGCCTTACTCCTGTGGTATCGCCCTTGAACTTTGTCCAGCGGGTTCCGTAATAGACATTTTGCATTTCTCCTTTCTTATGGTCTGCAGCCGGTTCGCAGCTGATCCATGTGTGGGAAACCCCATCGCAGGTATGCGAGGTAATGACGCTCCCGTCCATTGAGGCCAGCCTTCCTACCATAATGCTTGTACATTCTTCAGTTGTCTGATAATCAGGAGTTTGTCCCATGGCGTAACTGCACATGGCCATTACGGTAACCAGGGACATTGCGTAAATTGATATATGTCTTCTCATAAAGCTTGCCTTGTTTGGGCAACAATATACGAAAAATATGCCGTTACTCGTAGCGGATGGCCTCTATAGGGTCAAGGTTGGCGGCCTTCTTTGCAGGATACCAGCCAAAGAAAATTCCGGTTACGGAGCAGACCGCAAAACTCAGAATTACGCTCATGGGCTGAATGGCTATTGGCCAGCCGGCAAAGAATTTGACGCCGTATGCGGCTCCCACTCCCAGCATCACTCCTATGAGGCCTCCGGTGATGCTTATCATTACGGCTTCTATAAGGAACTGCGTAAGTATGTCTATTCCTCTGGCTCCCACACTCATTCTGAGACCTATTTCCTTGGTTCTTTCCGTTACGCTCACATACATGATGTTCATGATTCCAATACCTCCTACAAGCAGCGAAATGCCGGCTACGCAGGCAAGGAGTATGGTCATGGATGTGGTTGTGGATGTCATCATGGAACTGAGTTCCTCCTGACTGCGCACGTTGAAGTTATCTTCCTTGCCTTCCTGAATCTTGTGGTTGGTCCGGAGGATTTCTGATATTTCGTTAATTGCCTCCTGGGTCTGGCCTTCCGTAAGGGCGGAGGCATAGATCATCTGCAGGTAATTTACAGACTGGATACGCTTCATCACGGTGGTGTAGGGGGCAAGAACCACATCGTCCTGGTCTTGACCCATTGTGTTGTAACCCTTTGATTTAAGCACTCCTATGACCGTAAACGGCATGTTCTTGAATCTTATGATCTGGCCTACGGGGTTTTCGCCTCCGGTAAAGAGGTTATCTGCTATGGTCTTTCCTATTACGCAGACCTTGGCGCTCTGGGCAATGTCAAGATCGTCGAACATTTCTCCGTCTTCTACCTCCAGCTGCCTGATTTTCAGATAGTCCTGACTTACTCCGCTGATGGATGAACTGTAGTTGTTGCCTCCGAATATGAGCTGTCCGCTGGAAGATACGCTGGGGCTGATGGCCGAAAGGTAGGTACATTCTTCCTTGAGAGAGTTGAAATCGCTGATTTTGAGGGTCTGCATATCGCTCATACCCATTCTCACGCCGCCTCGTCTTTCGGCTCCGGGCATTATCATTATCATGTTGCTTCCCATCTTGGATATCTGAGCCTGAATGCTCTGCTTGGAGCCTTGTCCTATGGCAAGCATGGTTATGACGGAACCCACGCCGATGATGATTCCCAACATGGTCAGGAACGTACGGAATTTATTGTTGGATATTGCCTTCAGGGCTATTTTGAATAGATTCGTCCAGTTCATTGCAAATACTTAATATGGTAATTGTTGCATCTGTCAGTCTTCGTCGTTTGCCGGAAGTTCAGCCAGAGCCTTCTCTGCCGAGAGGATATTGTTGTTGTAGGTATCGTCTCTGACCTTGCCGTCGGCCAGGAATATGTTTCTCTGGCTGTACTGGGCAATTTCGGGGTTATGGGTTACAAAGATTATGGTCTTGCCGTCTTTCCAAAGTTTCTGGAACAGCACCAGAATCTCAAACGAAGTCTTGGTGTCCAGATTACCTGTGGCCTCATCGGCGAGTATTACAGCGGGGCTGTTTACCAGAGCCCTTGCAATGGCCACTCTCTGCATCTGTCCTCCAGACATCTGATTGGATTTGTGGTAGAGCCTGTCGCCGAGCCCAACCATCTTCAGCGATTCTACTGCGGCCTCTCTCCGCTGCTGGGCGTTGTACTTGGTGTTGTACATCAGCGGGAGCTCCACGTTTTCTATTGCGGTGGTCTTGCTGAGCAGGTTATAAGACTGGAACACAAAGCCAATCTTGCGGTTTCTGAGAATGGCACGCTCGTTCTTGCTCATCTTCCTGACAGGAGTTCCGTCCAGGAGATATTCTCCAGAAGTTGGGGTGTCGAGGCAGCCCAGAGTGTTCAGCAGCGTACTTTTTCCGCTGCCGGACTTTCCCATGATGGTAACAAACTCACCCTCATAGATTTTGAAACTCACTCCGCGGAGAGCGTGAACGGTTTCTTCTCCTACTATGAAATCTCGCCTTATGTTATCCAGGCTGATTACTGCTTTCTTTTCCTGGTTCATAGTCAGTTCTTCTTGGCATTGTTGCCGTTGTTGCCGTTACGGTTCTGGCCGGGGCGCTTTGGCATGAAGGGAGAGTTGCCTCCGTCGTCGGAGGTTTTCTTTACAATTTCTTCAGTGCTGGCTTCCAGTACAATTACATCTCCCTCTCTGATGTTGCCGCTGACCTCGGTTGCTATCTTGCTGCTCATGCCCGTAGTTACCTGCTTGGCTTTGAATACTTTGCCGTCCAGGGTCCAGAGTATGCCGCTGCCCTTTGCTGTTCTGCCGGATGCCAGTTCTGCCGATGCCGGATCTATGCTGAAGCCCTGAACTCCGTCATACTGCGCCGGATTGAACTTGAGAGCCTTGGGCTGAACCGTAAGTACATTGCCGCTCTCCTTGGTAAATATGGTAATGTTGGCAGTAAGCCCGGGTTTGAGTTTGAGGTCCGGGTTGGGGGCATCTACTACTACCTCGTAAGTAACTACATTGTTGGTGGTTGTAGCATTCTGCCTTACCTGAGTAACGGTTCCGTTGAAAGTTTCTCCTACATAGGCATCTACTGTAAATTCCACTCTCTGGCCCTCGGCCACGCTGCCTATGTCGGCTTCGTCCACGCTGGCTATTACCCTCATCTGCGTAAGGTTATTGGCTATGTAGAACAGAGTAGGGGTGGAGAAGCTGGCCGCTACGGTCTGACCTTCTTCAACGCTCTTGGAAAGAACCACTCCGTCTATGGGCGATGTAATTGTTGCGTAGGAGAGATTGGTCTGGGCTTTCTGGAGGTTCTGCCTTGCTACGGAAAGGGAACTCTGGGCAGACTGGTAGGTCTGAAGGGCGGCTTCGTATTCGTTGTCGGCTATCAGGCCTTTGTCGTGCAGGGTCTTCATCCTGTCATAGTTGGATTTCTGATAGTTGTAGTCGCTCTGGGCCTTGGAAAGGTTGCTCTGCTGGCTCTGGTATTCGCTCTGCAGGTTGGTCTTGTCCAGTTCGGCTATCACCTGGCCCTTCTTTACTACACTGTTGTAGTCAACATAGAGTTTCTTGACGATTCCCGAAACCTGAGTACCTACCTCCACTTTGACCACCGGTTCTATGGTTCCGGTTGCCGTTACGTAGTTGGTTATCACTCCTGTTTCAACCCTTGCCGTCTTGAAGGCAATTTTGCTGCTCTCCTTTTTGGAGCCCAGATACTGCCAAAGTGCAATCAATGCCACAAGGACAATGACTCCTATCCAGATGTACTTCTTTTTCATATTGTATTGATTATTATTTACTTAAACTAAATTGTAATTTGCTGGCCCGTGTAGAATCTGAGTGCCTGGATGTTGTATATGGCCATGTATTTGCTCTGTGCAAGAGACTGCTCGGCAGCCAGAAAAGTATTCTTTTCCTGTTCCAGCTCAGCGATGTTTTTCATGCCCAGATTGAACTGCTCCACTGCCAGGGAGTAGCTGAGCTTTGCACTTTCGTATGCCTTTTTTGCGCTGATGTACTGCTGCTGGGAGTTGCGGGCAGAAAGATAGGCGTTCTCTATTGTAGTGTACAGATTGTCCTCTGCTTCCTGGGCTGCCATCTTGTAGTATTCGACATCGTTTTTGGCCTTTTCTACGGCACTCCTGTTCTGCCTCTGACTGTAGATGGGTATAGACAGGTTCAGGCCCAAGGAATTGGACCAGTTGGTCTTGAGCTGTTTTCCGAACGCCGCAGAATTTCCGCTCATGTTGTTTGTTCCGGAAGATGCTGAGAGCGAAAGTTTTGGAGCGTAACCCATTCTTGCCGATTCCAGTGCAAGCTGGCTGTTTGATATGTTTATGTTGCTGATTTCTATTTCCGGCCGGTTGTCCAGAGCTCTCTGGAAGACCTCGTCTCTGGAGGGTATGATTTCCAGTATGCTTTCTTCTGCTATATCCGGAGTAGCAAGCTCTACATAGTTGCGCTGCATTCTCATTGCGCTCTTGAGTGCCAGCAAATCGTTGTCGTACTGGCTTTTGGCCGCCGTAATCTGGTAAAGGTCAGATGTGTGCTGGCTTTCCAGCTTTGCAACATCGGCCTTTGACATGCTTCCGGCTTTCATAAACTCCGTTCCTCTTTCCCAGAGTAATTTTGATACCTCGGCGTTTTCTTCCTTCATCTTGATGTTTTCCTTGTCGTAGAGCACCTGGACATAGAGCTGAGCTATCCTGAGCTTGAGGTCCAGAGTGTTTCTTTCCAGATTGAGGTTCTGAATCTTGAGGGCGTTTTCCTTCTGCTCTATGTTCCGGTTTATGCTGCCGCCGTTAAAGAGTGTCATTCCTGCAGAAACTCCGTAGCTTCCGTTGTAGTTATTCTTGTGTGCGGCACTGTTATTGAACCAGTTGCTGCTTACTCCCTGACTTACGGAAGCCGATACCGAGGGCAGCCTGGCGGCCTTGGCGGTGAGTATGTCTGTTTCTGCGTTTTCAACATCAAGTTTGCCTTCCAGTATGCCAAGGTTGTTTTCTACGGCATAGTCTGTACACTCTTTGAGAGTCCAAAGTTTGGCCGACAATCCCTCCTGATTCTGGGCAATGGCAATAACCGTTGTGGAAAAAGCAAGAAGGGCAGAAAGGCAGGCCCTCTTTGCTGTTTTTGTATATTTTGACATATAAGATAATGTTTCTTGTTGTTTTTCAAACATTTGCGAAAAATTGCATCATACAAAGTTAATAATAATGTTGTTACGGTAAAACAGTTTCTTAGACGTATTAAGGTCTTTTTAGTAAATTTGAATCGTAAAATAAAAAACGGATAATCTTACGATATGAAACTCGAATCTCCATTGAAGGAAAAATACGGGAAAGACCGTAAAACCATACTGGAAGCCCAGCGTGCTGCTCAGGAAATTGCATTTGCGCCCATAGCCTTTCAGGCATCGCGGATGATGATCAAATTAGGAATCTTTGAGGCTTTGAAGGATAATCCGGACGGCCTTACAATGGAGCAGATTGCCCAGAAAACCAGCATATCCATGTATGCTGCAAAGGTTCTGACAGAGGCTTCGCTTTCCATAGGTACGGTCATAGTCAGAGACAGTCTGTTCTTCCTTACCAAAACCGGCTGGTATTTGCTTACAGACAAGATGACCCGTGTGAACATGGATTTTGTCAATGATGTCAACTATCTTGGTTTCTTTAACTTGGAGGAGAGCCTGAAAGAAGGGCGGCCGGCAGGTCTGAAGGCCCTTGGAGACTGGCCAACGGTTTACGAAGGGCTGAAATACCTCAAGGAACCGGCAAAGAGCAGTTGGTTTGCTTTCGATCATTTCTATTCGGACAATTCCTTTGCTCAGGCTTTGCAGATAGTTTTTTCCAAGCCCGTAGGCAAGTTGATGGATGTGGGCGGCAATACCGGAAAGTTCTCCCTGAAATGTGTAGCCTTCAATCCGGAGGTGAACGTAACCGTAGTGGACCTTCCGGGCCAGTTGGATATGCTGAAAGAGAATATCAAGGGCAAGACCGGTGCAGAAAGGATATCCACATGCCCCAGGAATGTACTCAAAGACGATGATTATCCTCAGGGTTTTGACGCCATCTGGATGAGCCAGTTCCTGGACTGCTTCTCCGAGGAGCAGATATTCAAGATTGTGTCAAACGCAAAGCAGTCGCTGAACAAAGGCGGAAGGCTAATCATCATGGAAAACCTCTGGGACAGGCAGCAGTATGAAACTGCAACTTACTGTCTTACAATGACAAGCCTCTACTTTACTGCCATAGCCAACGGCAATTCAAAGATGTATCACAGCCAGGATCTGATATCAATACTTGAGAAAGCAGGGTATGAAGTCTCCGCCATTCATGACAATGTCGGGGGCTACGGCCACACCATACTTGAATGCGTTTGCTTATAGATTGCGTGACCGGTAAATCGCTGAGGAACAGGATAATAAGCATTTTCCTGTAGGCAAAAAAGCATACAGAAAAACTAACAAATAGTTGATTATTAATAACTTAGTGGGCACGTAACCGTTCAGTTTTTTTTCTGTGGTCACGTAACCGTTCAGTTTTTTTCTGCGCTCTTTTATGTACGCAGGAGGAGATGTAGCATCCGTGTGGGATGATTTTGGAACTTGAATGAGTTCGGAGCCTACTAGTTTTTCTTTATCACTGCTACATAGATCAGCAGTACCACATTCATCATCAGGGCATAGATGATGGCAGGTATTGCCATTGCCGAATTGTTGAATATGAACGGGCTGGAAGCTATGGCAATGGCCTGGGCGGCGTTCTGCATACCCACTTCTATAATGATTGTCTTGCGGTCTCTTTTCTGGAGCCTTGTGACTCTGGCAATAAGGGCCGATACCGTTATTGAAAGAATCAGCATTGCAGTTACCACCGTTCCAAGAAGCAGAATATTATCAGCGATGGTCTTGTGGTGCTGGATGAAAAAGATTCCGGCAAGAAGCATCAAGGCCGGGAACGCTATTTTGGATATGACTTTGTCGGTCTTCTTTGCGGCATTGGGCCAGAGCCTTGTCATAAGGAAGCCCAGCAGGATGGGTACGAACATCAATACAATGTTCTGTACCAGCAGGTTGCCCACAGGAAGATGAATCTTGTCCGACGCAATGTCGGGTGGATTCATAGCCTCAAAACCGCTACCTTGGTGTATTGCCAGTTGCAGAATAACCGGAATCGTAAACATTGTAATTATGCTGCTCAGGGCCGTAAGGGTGATGGACAGGGCTACGTTTCCGCCTGCGATTTTTGAGAACACGTTGGAGGAACTGCCTCCGGGGCAGCAGGCTATGAGTACCACACCCATGTAGAACAAAGCCGGAAGCTGGAATGCTTCCGCAACTGCAAAGGCTATTGCCGGAAGAACCAAAAGCTGGCCGGCCAGTCCGATGACAAGAGCCCCGGGCTTCTTTGCAAGTGTTTTGAAATCGCTGAGATTCAGGCTGAGACCCAGCCCGAACATCAGCACTATCAGTATCGGGATTACAATAAAGATAGAATTCATTACTGTTCTGTATCCTCCATTTCTTCCGGGTCCGGTTCTTCTCCGATCATTCCGTTGAGGAATCCGAAAGGGGTGTACATATAGCCTTCAATGCCTGTATCTAACGCTTCCCACCCGCTGTTTTCCAAGTGCTTCTGGAGTTTTTCCATGAAAGGCCCGGCTTTTTCCCCAGGATAAGGAGAGTCCGGATGGTCTGCAACGCAGAAATGCATGTCCGGTACCCCGGTTTCCCAGTTCATCTGGCCAACCTCCATGAAATCCGGGCCGATGACATGGCTGTCTTTCAGTTCATAGTAGCGGTCAACTGCAAACCCGGAAGGAAAGTGGCCGGACATGCTGATGTAGTTGCCTGAACGGAAAAGCTCAAAGTGGTCATCGTGGTAGGCAACCAATTCAACATAACCTGCGCCGCAGCAAAAGAGCCACTCGTTTTCAGTCATGTTTTCCTTCAGGTACATCTCTTCAACGCCATCGTTGTCTATGTCTGTGAATATGTAGTTGACATAGAGCAAATTGGCCTCAGGCGTGCATTCCTTGA
>CALBPX010000067.1 GCA_937899055.1 uncultured Bacteroidales bacterium | reverse complement strand
ATCCCCTTGGTCCGCTTTGCAATATGCTGAAAGACTACGGATTGGAAATCTTCCTGGAGACCAGCGGAAGCAGCCCTCTGAGCGGGGCTTTTGACTGGATATGCCTGAGCCCAAAGGCCAACAAGCCGCCGCGTCCGGAGTTCTTTCCAATTGCCGATGAACTCAAGGTCATAATAGAAGAGCCGGCGGACTTTGGCTGGGCCGAAGAAAACAGACGCAGGATTCTTGAATCCCAAAATGCGCCCTGTCTTTTTTACCTGCAGCCGGAATGGAGCAGGATGAAGGCCATATCGCCAGAGATTGTGGAATATGTAAAGAGCCATCCTGAGTGGAACATTTCCGTTCAGACGCACAAGTTCCTGCAGATTCCTTAGTCCGGTTTTAATTGAAAGTTATTTGAATTCAGATATTTGTAATTTTTAATTCGTTATGAAAACATTAAAGTATTTCTTTGCAGCAGCGGTCATGTTCATGACTGCCGGCGTTGTATTTGCTCAGCCCGGAAAACCCGGTCAGCCGGGCCCCGGACAGCCAGGCCAGGAAAAGAGGCAGGGCTTTGAATTCACTACGGTAAAGGCCAACCCCATCACCGGTATCCGCAATCAGGGCAGCAGCGGAACTTGCTGGGCCTTCTCCACAACTTCGTTCTTTGAGAGCGAGGCCATCCGCAACGGCCATGCAGACACATCGCTGAACTTGTCTGTAATGTACACAGTTACAAAGAATTATCTTGAGAAGATGCGTAAGTTCATCCGTCTTGACGGCTATCTGAACTTTGCGGAGGGCGGCTCGTTTGAAGATGTTGCCCATACATTTGAAGACTATGGCGTACTTCTGGAAAAAGACATGCCCAACCTTCTCCCCGGCGAAAAGAGAATCAACTTCCGCGAGATGTCGTCTATCAGCAGCGGCATGGCAGAAGGTGCAAAGAAAGCCGGCGGAAAGGTATCGCCGAGGTTTATGGACACTTACCAGAACATTCTTGAGACCTATCTGGGCAAATGCCCCGAAACCACTACCTACAAGGGAGTTACCTACAGCCCTAAGGATTTTGTAACCAAGGGTCTGGGCCTGAATATGAGCGATTATGTATCCATTACTTCGTTCACTCACTATCCTTTCTACACTCAGTTTGCAATTGAGGTTCCGGATAACTGGAGGTGGGACCTGAGCTACAATATTCCTATAGATGAGCTCATTGCAATTATGGACAACGCAATTGAGAACGGCTATACCATTGCATGGGGGTCAGATGTAAGTGAAACTGGTTTTACTCGCGATGGAATTGGCATTGTTCCGGATATGGCAGAACTTGAAAAGACCTTTGTAGGTTCCGACCAGGCAAGATGGGTAGGTGGCAACCAGCCCAACGCAAGACCTCAGATCAATGCTCCCGTAAAGGAAATTGAGGTGACTCAGGAAATGCGTCAGGAAGGTTATGACAACAAGACCACTACCGACGACCACGGAATGCAGATTTTTGGAATTGCAAAAGACCAGAACGGCACCAAATACTATATGGTAAAGAACTCTTGGGGGCCAACCGGCAAGTATAAGGGAATATGGTATGTATCAGAGACTTTTGTTAAGTACAAGACTATGAACATACTCGTTAACAAGAATGCCATTCCTAAGGCCATCCGCAAGAAGATGGGTCTTTAAGACTGGGCCAGTTTCAGGTTTGCATAAGAAAACTAACAGATATTCAAGTAAATACAAATGTATATGAAAAAAATATTCATAGTAGCCGCGGCATTGTTCCTTTCTGCGGGAGTGTTTGCCCAGCAGACCAGTTTCCCGTTCTACGAGTTTACAATAGTAAAGAACAACCCGGTTACAGCCGTTAAGAATCAGGCAGCTACCGGAACCTGCTGGTGCTTTGCCACAACTTCATTCCTTGAGAGCGAGGCTGTCCGCAAGAAAGCAGCGGACACATCGCTGGACCTGTCTGAGATGTTCACCGTACGTCAGGAATACATCCGTAGGGGAGCCGATTATTATTATCGCCGAGGAAAAGGCAGGCAGGGCCCCGGAGGCATCAGCCATCAGGCAACTTACTGGCTGGATAAGGCCGGCCTCATGACCGAGGAGGCTTACCACGGAATCAACTACGACTCTGAGACTCACAACCACAGAGCCTTGCAGAAGGAGTTTGACGATCTGATGGACCAGGCCGTAAAGGAAAAGAAAGGCGTTCCGTACGAAAAGATGAACGAGATTCTTGACAAGTACCTGGGCAAGGTTCCTGAGACCTTTACCTACAACGGCAAGGAATACACTCCAATGTCATTTAAGGAGGCTCTTAAGCTGGACGGTTCTGATTATGTGGAAATTACCAGCTTTACTCATCATCCTTACTACGAAAAGTTCATAATTGAGATTCCGGACAACTGGGACATGGCTTCTTCCTACAATGTTCCGCTGGACGAGCTGGATGAGATCTGCACCAGGGCTTTGGATAATGGCTACACCGTT
The DNA here is from genome assembly GCA_937899055.1 of uncultured Bacteroidales bacterium. Classification (GTDB taxonomy): domain Bacteria; phylum Bacteroidota; class Bacteroidia; order Bacteroidales; family UBA932; genus Egerieousia. The sequence goes on along the minus strand of CALBPX010000067.1, from coordinate 6,293 downwards.
GCCTGGGATGCCGATATGAGCGAGATTTACTTTGCCCACAACAACCATCTGGCTGTCTTCTGCCCCGATGAAAACATACGCGGTGCAAAGGCCATAGAAAAGAGGTATGTAGAAAAGCCGATAGATGCAGACATCCGTCAGGCAATGTGGAACGATTTTACCACATCCGATGACCACCTGATGCACATCACAGGCTATGCTAAAGACCAGGAAGGCGTTAAGTACTACATAGTTAAGAACTCCTGGGGCCCCAACAACGGCGACGGATACCTTTATGTTTCCGAGAGTTACTTCAAGGCCAAGACCATCCAGATTATGATTCACAAGGATGCTCTGAGCAAGGCCATGAAAAAGAAGCTCCATATCAGGTAGTATCCTCTTAAGGACTTGATATGAATGCTTTACATAAAGTCCCTCCCCAAAAATTACGGGGAGGGATTTTTGTTATATCGCTGAGGATTGGGATTGTTGAAAGTATTTGTAAATTTGCAACGATATGGGCATCAGAAGACACATACCCAACGCTCTTACCTGCTGCAACCTGCTATGCGGGTGCTTTGCCACAGTATTCAGCAAGGCTCCGTCATTGGCTCTGATGTTTGTTCTTATTGCCGCAGTGTTCGATTTCCTTGACGGGCTTGCCGCCCGTGCTCTGAGAGTTTATTCTCCATTGGGCAAAGACCTTGATTCCTTGGCAGATATGGTGAGTTTTGGGGTTGCTCCGGCAGTTGTAGGTTTCTGGTATGTGGCCGGGTTGACAAGCGCTGCTTCAGATTCGGGTTCAAGTTTTTTGGGTTACAACTGGCTGTGGGCATTGCTGCCGCTGCTTCTGGCCGTTTTTTCCGCTCTCCGTCTGGCAAAGTTCAATAACGATAACCGTCAGAAAGAGAACTTCATAGGGCTTGCAACCCCTTCTTGCGCCATCCTGTTCATTGCGCTGATATGTTGTATGCCCGGGCAGGTTATTGATTTTACCCCACATTCGTCATTGTCTGACAGCACTCTGTTGAGTTGGGGCCGTTGGTATTGTTGGCTGCCCGTTGTAGCCGTGCCGGTTCTTTGCTGGCTGCTGGTAAGCCGTATTCCAATGTTCTCAATGAAGTTCAGGAACCTTTCCTGGGCCGATAACCGTGTAAGGTACATCTTCCTTATGATTGTTGCCGTAGAGGCCGTTATGGCAATTCTCGGAGGCTTTTCATTCCCCACCTTGATAGTGGCCGTCCTAACCACCTACATCCTCGTGAACCTTCTGCTGGTTTATTCATGCAAGCCAAAGCGAACAGTTTCAGACTGACCTAAAGAAGCACAACTGCTGACAAATCATTTGAACGGGGCCTACAAAAGGTTGTCACCAGATAAGAACCTGGCGAAATGCTTGACTTTAAGAAACTAAAAAGCCTTCAGAGTGTTTCTGAAGGCTTTTTGGTGACCCGCCAGGGGATCGAACCCTGGACCCCAACATTAAGAGTGTCGTGCTCTACCAGCTGAGCTAGCGAGTCAGCTTTTTGGAATTGCTTCCGTTTTGGGACTGCAAATATACAGCGTTTTTTTTATTCTCCAAATTTTTTTCTTCTTTATTTCTTGATGTTTTGGTTGTACCATTTACGCAGGTCTTTGCGCATGGAACTCAGGGTGTCGGCCGGAATGTTTGCCAGAGAGTCTTTCTGGGCCTTTATCTGGAGATTTGCGTACAGATGTTCGGCTTCTCTGAGGCGTTCTTTGGCCAAGTCGTTGTAGCCCTTGAATACAAGAACCTTCATTCCGTCTGCAATGCAGCGGGCATATTGGAAGCTGTTTTTGCCGTAGCGTTGCTCTATCAGGTATGTCATCTGGGCGTTATATCCCAGAGCCTCGTTGTATTGCTGAAGAAAAACATTGGCTTTGAACATATTGAATATGATGTTCTCGTAACTTATCTTGGCGTTATATACGCTGTCGGCATTTACGGGTTTTGCGGTGTAGTAGAGGAAAAGGTCTTCGTTATCGCGGAGGATTTCCTTATTTATATCCTGCTCAGACATATATTTAAGGTAAAGGTCTCGGAATTTGATCTGGTAGCCCAAAATCTTGTTGAAGCCCATTTCCGGAATGTAGAACAATGCGTCTTTCTTGTTGAGAGCCCACATCAGAGCGTCCTTTTCCAGGCTGTCTGCCATCATTTTGTCGTAGGCGGCAACCTCTGCTCTGGCGGAGTCTATAAGATGCTGGTCCTCCGTGTTGTAGGCTCGGCTGAGACTGTCAACCTTCTTTGCAAAATCCGGGCTTCCCATAACGGTCAGAGTCTTGAGCGAATCTATGTTGAGAGCTTCCAGCTGCTTTTGGGCTGTGGTTTTGCAACCGATTGTTGCAAAGGCTGATACAAGGCCCACTGCCAAAATTGTGATTATCTGTTTTTTCATGATGCTGCCTTATTTTACCCTGATTACTTTGATGCCGTTTATTCCTTTGCTGGAGTTGGCATATTCATCGATGGTTTTTTCGTCAACTACAACCTTCATCTTTCCCATTGAGGCATGGATGAAGCCCAGTTTGCCGTCTTTTCTCCAATATGCCATTACTACATGGGCAATGTCAAGGCCGTTTGTGGTTGACATATAGCCAATGATGTCGCCGCTGCGGATGTTCTTTTCGCAGGCTTTGATTTTTTCCTGGGGAATGTAGGTGTAGGGCTTTGAATTGAGTTCCTTTTCTGCTTTTGCAATGGCGTAATAGTCTTTTGTGGCCTGGTTCATGGTGCAAGTTTCTGTGGAGCCCGGCTCGCTGCAGCAGTCTTTGGCCTCAACTTCGGCATCTTTGAGGTGCTTGTATTTTTTGTAGTTCTTGGTCATGAAGAATATAGGGTGGTCGTACTCCTGACCGCCTGCAGCTACGGTTATGTCGTTCAGAATGCCACGGGCCTCGCCCTGACGGATCCATTCCGTGGTGTAGTGTATGCGGTCTGAGTAGCAGCGTACCAGTCCGCCACGGTAGCGGCTCTGGCGAACCATCTGACAAAGCTTTTCAAAATCAGCATCTTTGCCGTATTGCTTTACGGTCAAGGCCATGTTCATGCAGGTTTCTACAAAGATGATGCAGTCTGTCTTGCTCAGATATACCCTTACATCTTCCTGCTCTCCTTCTTCCAGAGTTCCGGCAACATACGGAGTTCCAAGAAGTTTCTTGGCGGCCATAATCATCAGTTCACCGGTTGTCTTGCTGTCTTTGTAGGGGAGGAGTTCTTTCATTATGCGCTCAGCAACCGGAATGTCTTTCTTCAGGGTTATGGCAAAGAAATCCGGATTCTGTGCCAGCTGAATGGTATCGGCGGCCTGAGCACCCGCAAAATTTACTGATAGTGAAACAAATAGCAACGCAAAAATAATTGCGTAGATGGTTCTTCTTGACATTGATTTCATATTTTACTACATTTGTAAATGTAAAGTTAAAAAATATTTGCATCGGTAACAGTCCTGTTGTATTATGGCTTTCAGATTATTTTCAGGCAGAGGCGGAGGAGAGGTTTTCTTTCCGCTTTTCAGAGAGCAGAGCGCTCTTACGGTTAAGGCCGCCGGCTTGCTTTCAGACATCCTCAAAGAAGAGTCCTACGAAAAGAAGAAAGAAATTTATCGCGATATAAAAGAAGTTGAACGCCAGGGCGATGAGATAGATGCCCGGATTTCTGAAACTCTGTACCGCAGCCAAAAGGTTCCTTTTGACCGTGAAGACCTTCAGACTCTGGGTTCCAGAATGGAGAGTTTTCTTGATATGATTCATGACAGTGCCAAGAAGCTTGTCATTTACAGGCCCGGTTACACAGATGGCAGCTGGGTGGAAATAGGGGCTCAGATTGCCGAGGATGCCCGTCTGCTTTCGGCCATAACGGCAGATTTTGACAAGTGGAAGAGCAAGGGGGATGAGCTCAAGAGTCTGTGCGCCAGGATCAAAGAGATAGAAAGCGAGGTGGACGACATCTATGACAACTACATGAGCCATCTGTTTGAGGCTGAAACCAACGGCATAGAGCTTACCAAATGCAAGAACATAGTCCAGTCCCTTGAGGACACAACCGATGTGGCCAAGGAAATCGGAGACTGCATAAAGCTGATGCTGGTTAAGGAGGGCTGATTCCTGAAGGTTACTGCAATACAGTTCCGCCTTGCAGGAAAGACCTGATCTGATGGATTGGTATGCCGAAGTTGAAACTCTGGGTACCGCTCACGGCCGCAAAGTTGACGGCTACCAGGTCTCCATAGGAGTTTACGACCGGGCTTCCGCTGGAACCCTGCAGAATAGGAATGGTGTACAGGAGACGGTACTGGTCTGGTTTCTGGGATATTTTTCCCGATGTGAGCTGTGCCTTGATGCCTTCCGTGGTGGAAGCCAGGGCGATTCCCTGATTGTAGCCAATCAGATAGAGCTGCTGGTCCAGGGTGAGTTTATCGGCGCTTGTTTCCTTTACGTGGCCCTTGGAATCTACTCCGGTAGAAAAGATGGCCGCATTTTCAGGGGTTGTGGCATCGGAGGTACGTACCAGGGCGAGGTCAACATTTTCGTCCTCAGATTCTTTTTCAACCATACACTGCTTGAAGTCGGAAGGTCCGGTTACATAGGAATCGTTGTAGGCTATTCCTATCTTGCTGTGGCATCTTACGGCAATCTGGGAAGCGTTTATCATCTTGAGCTGGGCTATGTAGTTCTGAGCCTCCTGGTATTCGCCGCTGAGTTCGTTTAGCCTCTGCCGCAGAGCAAGGTTGTAGCCGTCTCCGCTGTTGTCCATCTGGTTCTGCCTCAGATACTGGTAGATGCGTCCGCCTTCGTACATGGCCTTTTCCTGCCTTTCCTGGGCGTAGGAAGCCAGGGCGGAAAGCAGGTTCTGCACATAGTGCATTACATCGCTTTTCTTGATATAGTGGTTGACAACATGGCGGTTTGTGAGAATTCCACCGTATTTGTCTATGAAGAAGCCGGTTCCGAATGAGTAGGTGGTCTTGACCTGGCTGGGCGAAAATGCAACATTCAGGAGTTTGCCGTCCTGTATATCGCTGAAATAAAATGTGTTGCCGGTGGGCAGGGTAACGCTGTAATAGTATTCGTTGAGTATCATTACCACTCCGCTTGCCTTTTGGTCGTAGATTTCTTCCGCGCTCTTTTCTTTGGTGCAGGCTGCCAGCGAAACGTAAAACAGTGCTCCCAATGCCGCCAGCAGTGCAATCTGTGTGTTGCTCTTTTTCATATAATTGACAATCAATGATTTAATCGATAATGTTTTTACTCAGCGATGCGGATCTCTGCTGTGATGCACGGCTGAGGCACATTTTTATTGCAAACTTATTGCCAAGGTCTTGATTTTTAAGCAGAATTTTTTTATTAAATTTGAAGATGTAAAAACAGGGTCTGCAAATTCACATTAACTTTTAATACAATTACCATGGATTACAAAATCATCGACATCGAAGGCGTAGGTGATGTTTATGCAAAAAAACTGACCGATGCCGGCATCAACAAAGTGAGCGAACTCCTTGAAAGATGCGCAGCTCCGAAGGGCCGCAAGGAACTTGCAAAGGTTACCGAAATTCCGGAAAAGCTTATCCTCCGCTGGACTAATCATGCAGACCTGTTCAGAATCAAGGGTATAGGACCTCAGTTCTCCGAGCTGCTGGAGGCTGCCGGAGTGGATACCGTAAAGGAACTCCGCAACCGCGTTCCTGAGAACCTTCAGAAGAAACTTGAGGAAGTTAACGCAAAGAAGAAACTCACCAGAGTTGTTCCTCCGCTGAAGACCGTTGAAAAGATGATTGCCGAGGCAAAGAACCTTGAGCCTAAGATGACCTACTAAACTTTCAATTATGAAACAGAATCGGGTGTCCTTGAATGAACACCCGATTTTTTTATTCTTTTGCCTTAGGCTGGCCGAACAGGTTTTTCAGGTATGCGAGAATCTGATTCAGGCCTTTGTAGTGGTTAGGGCCGCTCATATAGCCTCCGGTGGATATGTAAGTGCCTTCAAATGACATCCATAAAGACCAGTTGGTTCCGTCCGTTACATCGTACAAGGGCTGGTAGTTGTTCTGTTCGTCATAAAGCTGGGTTTCCTTTATAAGGTCATATACCTTTACGAAGACCGAGTCATCTACATTTACCTGCTCCGGCAAAACTTCCTGCAGATCCCCAATGAGCTCTACCTGGCCGCCAAGGTGGACGGCACCAGCGACTGGAAATACCTCTGGAAGGTCATGGTGCCCCTGGCCCTGCCCACGCTGATTCCCATCACCATCCTCAAGATGATGGGCGCCTGGAACAGCTACATCTGGCCC
>CALBPX010000066.1 GCA_937899055.1 uncultured Bacteroidales bacterium | reverse complement strand
TGAATTTTGTTGATTATTAATAGTTTATGTTGATAATTCCGTTGTTTTGGTTTTTGGCCCAAAAATCACCAAATATTCATGATTTTTGGCTCTGTGTTTGAATCTGTAAGTTTTGTCGTTTCCTCCTATACTTTATTTATATATTGGTTAATACTTGCCGCAGGTTACTTGGAAGGGGTGTTCTGTTTCAACTGGTTTACTGTGCGGTTGAATTCTTCAACTTTCTTGTTATAATCTTCAACTTCCTTCAGGTACTTCTCGTATTCCTCTCTCTGCTTGAGGTACTTCTTTACGTCTGAGAGGTTTTCGGCGGCTTTCTCATCGCCGAGAGCAATTGCTTTTTCAAGATACTCTATGGCTTCTGCCTCCCTGCCGTTCTGGAAGAGGGCTACTGCAAGAGTATTGTAAGAGCGTGGATCGTCTTTCTGTTTTTCTATAAGTTCCATAGCTTCTTTGGTCTTTCCGGCCTCAAGAAGGTCTATGCTTTTATTTATGGCCTTGGCCGTGTCATCTACATAATCGTAGTAAATTGTCAGGTAGCCGGAGTTACGCTGGTCGGCCAGAAGGGCTTTGAGAATCTTGGGGTAAGTCTTGCGGTTGTTCAGAGCCTTGATCTTGGCCTCGCGGTTATCGAGGTTGCCCTCTGTGTTGATTATGTCCATCACCTGCTCAAGTTCCTTTACTGTAAGGTTGTTGCTGCCGCCGGCAAGGATGAGGTCACTGAGCTGATCCTTGAACTCGGACCACGCCTCTGCACCGCCCTGAATGTCAAACATATCGTCCCCAAGAGGAAGCTTGCCCTGAATGTAGGTCTTAAGAGCCTTGGCTCGGTTTATGCCCAGAGCCTCGTTGGTCTTGTAGCTGCCCTCTATAGATGCCAGACCTATAATCTGAATCTTTGCCATCTGATGGCGGGCATCTTTCATTACGGTGCCGGTGATGTCGATTATCTTATCCAGAATCTCGGCATTGTTGCGGAAGTTGTATTTGAGTATATGCTTGCCAACCTCAAAGTTCACATACAGTAGCTCTTTCTCCTTTCTGAGCACACGGTCAGGACTGTAAGGCTTATACTCAGCGATAGGTTTGAGGAAGAGGTTTGTTTCTGTAAGAGAATCTGCAACTCCCTTCTTTGGAGATACATCGCGGAGCTGAGGTCTAACCAAAGAAGGTGCTGCAATAGGTTTTGGAGCCTGAGGTTCAGCAACTTTTACTATTACATCCTCCACGGTCCTGCGTTTTACAAAATTATAGGCCAGGTTCAGCCCCAGTTTAGGAACTACACCCCAGCCTTTTTTCTTACCGATTTCTGTTCCGCAATAGCCACATTCAAACTGCTTTGCATTGTTATGGCCTAAGGCCGCACCGGCCTCCAGTTCCATACGCCACCGGTTGCTGAGCCACCAGCTGTGGCCGAAGAACAGACCTATACCCATCCAGTCACCCTCAAGACGGCTGTCTCTGACCTCTTTGTACATACCGAACGGGAACTTTACGGCCCCTACATTGTAATGAGTGTATATGCCGTCAAGCCCAAAGAACCATCCTTCATACATCTCATTGGGCCAATAGCGGAATTCAATGGCTCCCAACATGTGTTTCCACTTCTTCTCCTTCATTTTGTCATTGTCCCCGGGGAAGAATCTCGGCCAGGCTTTGAGGCCAAAGTTGCCACCTATGCTGAAATGTTTTGCCACAGGGATTTCCAACCCAAGGTTAGGAGTGCCGCTGCCCCAGTAGAACAGGTTGGTACGGATAGATGCACCATGGTTCCATGTGGTATCTGCCTGCTGTACAACAACTTCTCTATAGACAGTATCGTTGCTGAATGACAATGTTTCCGGAATATGGCCCGGATATGCGTTTGAACGCACACCTGCGCACAAAACAAGTGCCACTGCCACGGCGGCAGCGCGCAAAGTTCCATGTAGAATTCTTACCATTTACTCTGTTATATAGATAATAATCCTCGTAATTTCTTTATAGTCAGTGCTTTACCCCCCCCCATACGCATAAGCCTTACAGATGGCGGGGCAAAAATACGTGCAAATATATGTATTTTTCCAGTGAATTACCAAATTTTTTTGCCCCAACAGCACAAAAACATCTCAAACAGGACAAAAATCGCTCAATGGTTGCTTTGGTGGTTTTTGTCAGACCGGGCTTAAATCTGTAAGATTATATCAAATACCTGTGCTGTAAATGGTTATGCTGTCTGAAACGGCTGCTTTGGTGATTTTTGGGCCAAAAAACCAAAACAACGGAATTATCAACATAAACTATTAATAATCAACAAAATTCA
>CALBPX010000065.1 GCA_937899055.1 uncultured Bacteroidales bacterium | reverse complement strand
ACAAGCCTGCAAAATCTGCAGCCGTTCAGCAGAGCCAGGACAATGCCGCAGCCCGGGCCGCCAAAGGAGGCGGGGCCGGAGCTTTCAGAGACAGCGCCATCATCCTCGGATGGTTCATACTGGGCCTGCTTACAGTACTTCTGAGGTTTATGCCGGAAGGCTTCTACGAACTTGATTTTGTGGGCTATTCCAACTGGATACTCTATGCCATGCTGTTTTTGGTAGGCCTCAACATAGGCATCGGCGAAAGCATACTTACGCTTGTCAAGCAGCTGCCGCGCAAGGTCCTTTGGATTCCTTTGGTCTTGTTTGCAGGTACCTGGATAGGAGCCATTCTGTCATATTTTGTAATTCAGGCTCTGGGCTTTGACCTTGAATTCAGAAAGACCTTTACCATCTGCTCTGCCGTTGGCTATTATTCTCTCTCGGCCATAATGACAACCCAGGTCTGGGGCGCAACGGTTGGAGCTATATGCCTTCTTACCAACCTTTTGAGGGAACTGTTCACCATCATTGCCGCCAAACCTCTGGGCAAGTATTTCGGCCGCTATGCCTCAATTTCAGCCGGAGGAGCCACCATAACCGACACCAACCTCCCAATAATACTCAAGGCAGAAGGCAACGCAATTCTTCCGGTAATCCTCTATGTCGGCATCATAATCAACATTGCAGTTCCCTTCATGCTGGCCCTGCTTGTAAGATAGATTCACAGATTGGGCAAATCTCAGCACTTTAAGTGCAGAATATGGGTATGTAAAGAATTATTCGTATATTTAAGCGTTTAACATAAAAATTCTAAACAGTTTATTGATACTATATGAAAAAAATAATTGAATGTGTGCCCAATTTCTCAGAAGGGCGCAACCGTGAAGTTATTGACAAGATAGTGGCGGCCATTGCTGCCTCAAAGGTTAATGCAGGCGGAAAGACTGAGGGGGTAAAGGTTCTGGATGTGGATCCGGGAGAGGCCACCAACCGAACGGTGGTAACGTTCGTTGGGTCTCCGGAGGCCGTTGTAGAGGCTGCATTCCAGGGAGTTAAGAAGGCTGCTGAACTCATAGACATGAGGCATCACAAAGGGGCTCATCCACGTTCGGGAGCTACAGATGTGTTGCCGCTGATACCGGTTTCCGGAATTACTCTTGAAGAATGTGCCAATCTTGCAAGGGCTCTGGCTAAGAGGATATATGAAGAGCAGCAGATACCTTGCTACTGCTATGAGGCTGCGGCTTTCAAGCCGGAAAGGAAGAATCTTGCAGTTTGCCGTTCCGGGGAGTATGAGGCTCTGCCTGAGAAGATTGCAGACCCAGAAAGGAAGCCGGACTTTGGCCCTGAAGCATATACGGAAACGGTGGCAAAGAGCGGAGCAATCAATGTAGGGGCCAGGAACTTCCTGGTGGCCGTAAACTATAATCTTAATACCACATCTACCCGCAGGGCCATGGCCGTGGCATTTGATGTAAGGGAGAAGGGGCGCAAGATGAGGGAGGGCGGAAGCCTTACAGGTAAGGTTCTCCGCGATGCAGAAGGCAAGGAGATGTGGCAGCCGGGCACTCTTAAAGGCTGTAAAGCAATTGGCTGGTACATAGATGAATACGGCATAGCCCAAGTATCCATGAACATTACCGACATAGAGGCAACTCCGCTGCACAAAGCATACGAGGAGGTCTGCCGTGCCGCCGCAGCCAGGGGGCTGAAGGTTACGGGAACCGAGATTGTGGGCCTTGTACCAAAACGTGTTCTGATAGACGCAGGCCGGTTCTATCTTGAAAAACAGCAGCGCTCGCTGGGAATTGCAGAAGATGAAATCCTGAAGATAGCCGTAAAGAGCATGAGCCTGGACGATCTGAAGCCGTTCAACCCCAGAGAAAAGGTAATTGAGTACCTGATGGAAGACCCTGCCGAACTGGCTGTAAAGGAAAGACTTATACGGATGACCTGCAAAGGTTTTGCAATTGAGACTGCATCTGAGTCGCCTGCTCCGGGAGGTGGAAGCATTTCGGCATACATGGGCGCCCTGGGAGCTGCGCTGTCTGCAATGGTGGCAAACCTTTCTTCACACAAGAGGGGTTGGGACGCACGCTGGAAGGAGTTCTCAGACTGGGCCGAAAAGGGCAATGCACTTATGAACGAGCTGCTTGCGCTTGTAGATGAAGACACTGCCGCATTCAACCGGATTATGGACGTGTTCTCTATGCCGAAAGGTACCGATGAAGAAAAGGCCGCCAGGGCTAAGGCCATGGAAGAGGCCACTTTGTATGCTACGCAGGTGCCTTTGAAAACGCTCAAGACATCGTTCAAGGTGTTTGAAGTTGCCTCAGCGATGGCTTCTGAGGGAAATCCCAACTCCGTGTCGGATGCAGGAGTGGCTGCAATTGCGGCAAGAGGAGCCGTAGCCGGAGCAAGGCTGAATGTACACATCAATGCAGAGGGCCTGAAAGACAGGATGAAGGCAGAAGAACTGATGAATGAGGCGGACCGTGTAATGGCCCAGTCTGTAGCCGAAGAAAAGAGAATACTGGAAATCGTTGAAAATAAAATCAAAGCATAATTGGCTGTAAATAACCGTAATATGACATTTCAGGAAGAAATATTGGCCGGAATAGGCAACATGCTGCCCGAGCCAAAACCATATGACAAGGCAATCAACCATGCCCCAAAACGCAAAGACATTCTGACCGCTGCCCAAAAGAAGCTGGCCCTGAGAAATGCACTGAGGTATTTCCCAAAGGAGTTCCATTCTGTTCTGGCTCCGGAGTTTGTGCAGGAACTCAAAGACTACGGAAGAATATACATGTACCGCTTCCGCCCGAGTTACAGGATATATGCAAGACCCATAGACGAATATCCATGCAAGTGCCGCCAGGCGGCAGCCATTATGGCCATGATTCAGAACAACCTGGACGAAAGGGTGGCCCAGCATCCGCATGAACTGATAATCTACGGCGGTAACGGAGCCATATTCCAGAACTGGGCTCAGTACCGTCTTGCAATGCAGTATCTTGCAACCATGACCGAGGAGCAGACCCTGAGCATGTATTCCGGCCATCCTATGGGGCTGTTCCCCAGCCACAAGGATGCCCCTAGAGTGGTGGTTACAAACGGAATGGTTATTCCCAACTACTCCAAACCCGATGACTGGGAGAAGTTCAATGCCCTGGGTGTGAGCCAGTACGGCCAGATGACGGCAGGCTCCTACATGTACATAGGCCCACAGGGTATAGTTCACGGAACCACAATCACGGTTATGAATGCTGCCCGTATGCAGTTGAAAAAGAGGGGCATTGAAGGAACCAGAGAAAATATGGCCGGAATGCTCTTTGTTACCGCCGGTCTTGGCGGAATGAGCGGAGCCCAGCCAAAGGCCGGAAACATTGCCGGAGTGGTGAGCGTTACGGCAGAAATCAACCCCAAGGCTGCCGGAAAACGTTACGAGCAGGGCTGGGTAGATGAACTTCACTCAGACCTCAACGAACTCATTTCCAGAATCAGGAAGGCCACAACCGGCAGAGAAACCGTATCGCTTGCCTATGTGGGCAATGTTGTGGATCTTTGGGAAAGGCTTGCCAATGAAGATATTAGAGTTGACATAGGCTCAGACCAGACATCGCTGCACAATCCATGGGCCGGCGGATATTATCCCGCAGGCTACTCTCTGGAGGAAAGCCAGAAGATGATGGCAGAAGAACCGGAAAAGTTCAAACAAACCGTACAGGCATCGCTGAGAAGGCAGATAGCCGCAATCAACCGCCTGAGCAGCAAGGGAATGTATTTCTTCGACTACGGAAACGCCTTCCTGCTGGAATCGTCAAGGGCAGGCGCAGATGTAATGAAGGCAGACGGCACCTTCCGCTATCCGTCCTATGTTCAGGATATAATGGGGCCGCTGTACTTCGACTACGGCTTTGGCCCGTTCCGCTGGGTGTGCATGAGTGAGGATCCTCAGGACCTTGCAAAATCGGATGCCCTTGCGGTTGAGGCTCTTATGGAAGAAGCAAAAACTTCTACCGATGATATAAAGATGCAGATGCTGGACAATATCCATTGGATAGAAGAAGCCGGAAGGAACAACCTTGTAGTAGGTTCTCAGGCCCGAATCCTCTATGCCGACTGCATAGGCAGAACAAACATAGCCCTTAAGTTCAACGATGCCATAAGAAGGGGAGAAATCAAGGCCCCGATAGTTCTCGGAAGAGACCACCACGATGTATCCGGCACCGATTCTCCTTTCCGCGAAACTTCCAACATCTATGACGGAAGCCAGTTTACGGCAGATATGGCTGTTCAGAATGTAATTGGCGACGGCTTCCGCGGAGCAACCTGGGTATCAATCCATAACGGCGGCGGAGTTGGCTGGGGAGAAGTCATAAACGGCGGATTCGGCATGGTGATAGACGGCTCGGAAGACTCTGCCAGACATATCAGGGAAATGCTCCACTGGGATGTCAACAACGGCATAGCAAGGCGCAGCTGGGCCAGAAACCAAGGGGCCGAGGACGCAATTCGCAGGGAGATGGAACGCACTCCGCAGCTGAGAGTTACATTGCCCAACCATGTTGACGATTCCGTTTTGGAAAATTTATGAAAATGAAAACCGTTGATTCTATGGAACACAAAATATCATTTGCCCATCTCTCCCTGGAGAGAGTGAAGGAAATTTTAGAAAACAAGATAACTTTAGCCCTCAGCGATGAGGCGGTGCAGGCAATAATCAAATGCCGCAAATATCTGGACAGCAAGATGGAAGATATAGGCCGCCCGGTCTATGGAGTTACTACTGGGTTTGGGTCGCTGTGCAATGTAACCATTCCGGAAGACCAGCTTTCTCAGTTGCAGTACAATCTGGTGGTGAGCCATGCCTGCGGAACGGGCGAAACCGTAAGGCCGGAGATAGTAAGGCTCATGCTGCTGCTTAAGGTGCAGTGCCTTTCCTACGGACATTCAGGAGCGCAACTGGCTACCGTACAGCGGCTTATAGATATGTTCAACAACGATATCCTGCCGGTTGTCTATCAGCAGGGTTCGCTTGGCGCATCCGGTGACCTGGCCCCCCTGGCACATCTGGCCCTTCCGCTGCTCGGACTCGGCGAAGTGGTTTACAGGGGAAAGACCATGCCCAGCTCGGAGGTTCTGCAACTGATGGGTTGGGAACCTATAAGGCTTCAGAGCAAGGAGGGCCTGGCCCTTCTGAACGGTACGCAGTTCATGAGCGCACATGCCGTATGGTCTCTGATTCAATGCCATAGGCTCAGCCGCTGGGCAGATATGATAGGGGCCATGAGCCTTGAGGCATACGACGGCAGAATAGAACCTTTCTATCCGCTCACGCACAGGCTCAGAAGACACCGCGGACAGATAGATACGGCAGAAAGGTTCATGGCTCTGCTGGAAGGAAGCCGGCTGATCAGCCAGCCCAAGGAGCATGTCCAGGATCCTTATTCTTTCCGCTGCATTCCTCAGGTTCACGGAGCGGTTAAAGACAACATCCGCTATGTTGAAAGCGTAATTGACAACGAAATCAACAGCGCAACGGACAACCCGAATGTATTTCCGGACGAAGACATGATAATATCCGCCGGAAATTTCCACGGAGAGCCTATAGCCATTCCCATGGACACGCTGGCCATAGCCATGAGCGAACTTGCAAACATTTCAGAAAGAAGGACTTTCCGCCTGATTTCCGGAAAGAGGGGGCTGCCTCAGTTCCTTGCTCCGGAGAGCGGACTGAACAGCGGATTCATGATTCCGCAATATACTGCTGCATCTATCGTGAGCCAGAACAAAGGGCTTTGCTGGCCTGCATCGGCAGATTCCATTCCGTCTTCACAGGGCCAGGAAGACCATGTGAGCATGGGAGCCAATGCAGCCACAAAACTCATAAGGGTAGTGGAGAATACGGAAAGGGTACTTGCCATTGAACTGTTCAATGCCGCCCAGGCACTGGACCTCAGGCACAAAATTTCAGGTGCTGTTTCTTCCTCGGCCATAGAAGAACTTCTTGCCTCGTACCGCAAGGTTGTTCCTTTCCTTAGCAGAGACACCTACATGCATCCTCTGATAGAAAAATCCATAGAATTCATAAGACACTGATACATAATCTAATGAAAGACACTCTGTTTGTAAATATAGGACGGCTGGCAGGCATATTGCCAAAGGGAGTCAGAAAACTCTGCGGCCACGAAATGGACAAGGTAGAATCTTTGGACAATGCCTGGCTTTTGGTGCGCGGCGGAAAAATTGATTCCTTCGGGCAGATGCCATGTCCCAATTACATTGCTTCCGGCTTTCAGACAGAGGATCTTTCCGGTAAGATGCTCCTGCCTGCCTTCTGCGATGCCCATACGCACATTGTCTATGCCGGAGACCGCCGGCAGGAGTTCGTAGATAAAATCAACGGGCTGAGTTATGAGGAGATTGCAAAAAGAGGTGGGGGAATTCTGAATTCCGCCGATCTTCTGCATAATACCAGTGAGGATGACCTTTATGAACAGGCTTCTCAGCGATTGGAGGAGATGATGACCAACGGCACTCTTTCAATGGAAATCAAGAGCGGATACGGCCTGAGGACTGAGGACGAGTTGAAAATGCTGCGTGTGATAAGAAGGCTTAAGGAGAATTATCCGGTAACGATTAAATCCACTTTCCTCGGAGCTCACGCCGTAGGCAGGGAATATGCCGGAAGGCAGCAGGAATATGTGGATCTTGTCTGCCGCGAGATGATACCTGCTGTAGCCGCGGAAAACCTGGCCGATTTCGTGGATGTCTTCTGCGATGCGGGTTTCTTTACCGTGGAGCAGACAGACCGGATACTCAAAACCGGAACAGAATATGGCCTCAGGCCTAAGATTCATGCAAATGAACTGGCTGTAAGCGGCGGGGTTCAGGTAGGGGTAAAGTACAATGCCGTAAGCGTAGATCATCTGGAAAGGACAACAGATGTGGAGATGGAGGTTCTGAGGAACTCTGATACTATGCCTCTGATGCTTCCCGGAGCCTCATTCTTTCTTGGAATGCCTTACGGCAGGGCAAAAGACTATGTGAAGGCAGGGCTTCCTGTTGCCCTGGCTTCTGACTGCAACCCGGGCTCTTCTCCGTCCTGCGACATGAGGTTTGTGATGGCGCTCGGCTGCATCAAGATGAGGCTCACGCCACAGGAAAGCTTCAATGCCTGCACCATAAATGCTGCAGCTGCAATGGGATGCGCTGATATTGCCGGATCGGTGACCATAGGAAAGAAAGCCGCATTCATCGTTACAAAAAATGTGATGGAACTGGGATTTATTCCGTATTTCCATCATACTCCGTTCATAGACAGAGTAATAAGTTAACCAAATGTATAATATGAAACGAATTGTTCCTCTCATTTTTCTGGCTGCCCTCATTGTTTTCAGCCAGAGTCGTTCCTATTCCCAGATAATCAAGTTCAACCCAAAATTGGATGCGGTTTCTGATGATGAGGTTAAGATGACGACCTACGCTCTGGATACTTCAGCTGAAGCTGTGGTGATTTACAGTAGTTTAAGAGTTTCTACATACCTCGACCCCCAGGGGAGTTTCAATGTGGAGAAAACCCACAGGCTCCGATTGAAGATACTCAAGGAGTCTGCCAAGGGTCTGGCTGATTTCCAGATGTTATACAGGACTGATGGAGAGATGAGTGAAAAAATCTATGACATAAAAGTGACTACCTACAACTGGGAGAATGGAAAGGTGGTAAAGACAAAGATGGGCAAGGAATTTATCTTTGACACCAAGTATTCAGAAAGTGTCAAGAAAATGGCCTTTACGGCCCAGAATGTAAAGGTAGGTTCTGTCATAGAAGTCAGTTATGTCCGTAAGAACAAGAAGTTCTGGGACATAGGTGAAATAAGCTTCCAGGGGCAATATCCTGTCAACTGCAAGGAAGCCACTATCCTGATACCTGAGTTCCTCAAATTCAACGTGATATCAAGGGGAGCCAAGACTTATGTACTTACTATCGATTATTCAACAAAGTCAGTATCTCTTGGCGGAGGGCAGACATACGAATATAATCTGGCAGTGGAAAACTACAAGGCAACGAATGTTCCGGCAATGAAAGCCGAAAGCCATTTGTTTAACATAGACCAGTTCTTCAGTGCCGTTGAATATGAATTGAGGAGTATCCAGTTCCCCGGCCAGTTGCCAAAGAATTTCAGCACCAAGTGGGAGGATATAGATGAGCAGCTTTACGGCTCGTCTCTGTGGACTGAGCTGAATTCCGGCTGCAAGTTCAAGAATGAGATAGACCCTATAGTAAAGTCAGACAAGACTTTTGAGCAGAAGGTCTGTGAAATACGCAATCTTGTCAGCAGTAAGGTCAAATGGAACAAGAATGTAAGGTTGATGCCTAATAAACTCAACAATGTGCTCAAGGAGGCTGCCGGAAACAATGCAGATTTGAATGCACTGGTGGGCAGTGCACTGATTTATGCCGGCTTTACGGTTTATCCGGTCTTGATAAAGTTACGCTCAAGCGGAGCCTTATCTAAAATCCTGGTTTCTGCTGATGCTTTTGACACTTATATCCTGAAAGTAATCTCCGAAGACGGCAAGTCCGTTTATCTTGATGCGGCAAGAGATGAAGCATATCTGAATGTTCTTCCTGACACATATCTGGTTCCGAATGCCAGGATTATAGCAAAAGGGAAGAAATCCTCATGGACGGATCTGACCAATCTTGCAGATAACAGGATGGAGTTCAGCATTGACGCTACTTTGGAAGAAGACGGAATGATGAACGGCAAAATGACCCTGAAGGCAACCAATGGTCAGTCATATCTTGTAAAGCGGCTTCTGAACTCATTTGAGAAGGAAGAAGACCTGTTCTCACAACTTGAAGGCGGTAATTCCTATACGGTTATAAGTGTTTCACCTACAGAGGCCAAAGACTATTCCGGCGAGTGTACCGTCAATGTGGAACTGGAACAGCAGATGCAGACGTCAGGAGACTTGATCTATGTCAAGCCAATAATTGAGATTCTTCATAGGGACAGCTACTTCAAGGCAGAAAAGAGGACTGTCCCTGTTGACATAGAGAGGCTATCTACCACAGTCTATAAGATGCATCTTGTGCTGCCGGATGGATTTGCTGTGGAGCAACTTCCGGCCTCTGCAACTTTCGGCACTCTCAAGAATGATTTTACAGCAAATGTGGCATACAAACTTTCGGAAGACGGAAAGAGCATTGATGTTACATATACCGTAAAAGACAAGGCTTTGCTCGTAGATCCGACAAGCTATACGGACTACAGGAGATTCTGGCAGAGGATGGTTCAGACAGAAAAAGAAACTATAGTGTTGAAGAGAAAATGAAACGCCTTCTTATAGTCTTGTTTTTGGCTCTTGTTCCAGTTCTGTGCTGCGGACAGGAGAGTGCCGCTGACATTCTGGAAAGCAGGGAGTGTTTTCAGATGAAGAACGTTTCTTATGGCACCTATACGGTCTATGGCAAAATCCGGATTAACAAGGAGTCGGCTGAAACCGCAGGCATGATAAGGATATTTACAGACAATGACAGAACTTTGTCTTCTTTCTCTGCTACGGTAACCAATTCTGCCGGAAAGGTTATAAAGAAACTTCACCGTCAGGACCTTGAATCCCGGGCTTTGGCACTGGAGCTGGCGGACGATGCATTCGTTTATTACTATATGCCGTTGGCGCCTGTGCCATATATCGTTGAATATGAATACACCCTTACTTACAAGAGAGGAGTTCCCGCCTTTCCTTCCTATTTTCCTGTAATTGAAGAGAATGTAAGACTGGTTAAAGGCGAGTATTCGGTAGAGGTTCCGTCCGGCACAAAGATTCAGCATGCCGGTACGGTTGATCCTGAAGTAAAAAAAGAAGATTCCAAAGACATATATGTGTGGCGCTTCAATGATTATCAGGGTTTTTCTGATGAGGATCTTATGCCGCCTGTCAGGGAAATCGTACCGCACGTATCAGCATCTCCTGTAAGTTTTATGTTTTCAAAAGTAGAGGGGAAGCAGGGTAGCTGGGAGGATATTGGATTGTGGCTTTATGACCTTCAGAAAGACACTAGGGACCTGACGGAACAGGACAAGGTCAAGATTCGGGAAATGACTTCCGGATGCAAAAACACGTTCGATAAGGTGAAGATCCTCTATGAGTACCTGAGGAAAACCACCCGATATGTGAGCATTCAGTTGGGAATAGGCGGATATAAGCCGTTTCAGGCTTCTACAGTGGCCAGAACCGGATTCGGTGACTGTAAGGGACTCTCCAACTACATGAAGGCCATGCTTGAGGTTGCGGGAGTGGAATCTGATTATTTCATCCTCAACACTAACCGTGCCGATCTGGATAAAGGTTATTCGTCAGTAGGTAGCATGAATCATGCTATGCTGGCTGTTCCTCTTAAAGACGGGGGAGTGATGCAGGGAGATACCCTATGGGTAGAATGTACTAACCCGGTCCTTCCTCTTGGATATAGGCACGACGATGTTGCCGGCCATCAGGTTCTGCTGGTTAAGAATAGCGGCGGAGACTTTATCCGTTGTCCTAAGTATGAGGACAGTGTTTCACGTCTCGAAAACAAGGTCCGGCTTTTTGTATGGTCAACCGGAGACGCAACTGTGAATGTATGCCAAAAAGCATATCTGGACTTTGTGGAGTCAAGGCTCAGGCTGTATGATTTGGACGAGAAGAAAAAGTCTGAATCAGTGGCCAGGAATATTGTGGTTACCAGTAATAACCCTAAGATTATCAGCATAAAGGATAATTTCCAAGATTATCCGGTGAAGGGCAGGGGGTTTGTGCCGGAAATGATTACGGATTATTCCGTGGAGTGCAGAAAATATGCAGAGTCAAACGGAGACCGGCTGTTTATTCCCATGACTCCTCTACGCCGCGGAGTTAATTGGCAAAGAGGAACACGCAAGAACGACATTTACATAGAAATAGGTTCTACTTATCTGGATTCCATTGAGATAAATGTTCCTATAAACTATGAGCCTGAGAGCTTGCCCAAATCGGTCAATATGGATTGCGCCTTTGCCAGTTTTTCCTCTGACATAAAGACTGAGGGAAGCAAGGTTATAGTAGTGCTTAAAACTGTGTTCAAGGCAGGGAGATATCCTAAAGAAAGCTATTCGGACTATAAGACGGCAGTGCGCAAGTTTAACAGCATGTGCACATCCAGGATAGTATTCAAGCGAAAGGGGTAGCTACTTATTGCCGTCTTCTCCTATAATTTTGAGCAGCTGGTCAATAGCTTCGGAATCCGGAACTGATTTGAGGACCGGATTCTTGCCTTTATAGATGGTTACGAGCCCGCCACCCTGGCCTACGTAGCCGTAGTCGGCGTCTGCCATTTCGCCAGGTCCGTTGACGATGCAGCCCATGACGGCAATCCTTACGCCCTTCAGGTGGGCGGTCTTTTCCTTCACCTTGTTGAAAGTCTCTTCCAGATTGTACTGAGTTCTGCCGCAGCCCGGACAGGCAATGTATTCCGGATGGTAAAAGACTCTTCTTGCGCCCTGAAGGATGTCTTCCCTGAGACTTTGGAGTTCTTCCTCTGAATAGGGGGAATCCACTATTGTATAATCGTCGATATCCTTTTCCAGAAGCAATACGCCCAATGAGGCTGCCACTCTGATTATGAAGCGTTCCCAGTCGCCTGAGTTGCAGCCGAAATCGTTGTAGGATATGACGGGAGTCCGGGAGTTCTGTGCCTTAATGGCTGAGAAAACAGAAGAAGAGTCTCCGCTTTCAAAAAACTCTGCAATCTTTTCACCGGCAGGAATTTCGTTTACAGGATTTTCTGTAAGGGAAACCCTGATGGTGCTGCCGATGCCGTGATACAGGAGAGCTCCTATGCCTATTGCAGATTTGATGCGGCCCTGATTGCCGTTACCGGCTTCCGTAACGCCAAGGTGTACAGGATATATCGTGCCGCTTTCCTCCATAGCCTTGTACAGAAGTTTGTAGGCCTGACTCATTACGATGGTGTTACTGGCCTTGAGTGAAACCACAACCTTCTCGAAGTTTTCCGCCCGGCACATCCTCAACCACTGCATTGCGGCCTGCATCATACCTTCCGGAGTGTTGCCGTAGCGGTTTACTATATCTTCACCCAAGGAGCCATGGTTAAGGCCAATCCTTACTGCGGTTCCGTATTTCCTGCATTCTTCTATGAAGCGGGAGAATTGCCTCTGGGCATCCTTGTGGACCTGTGAGAAATTGCCGGGGTTGATCCTGACCTTGTCGGCCACCTGTGCGGCGGCTATGGCCACTTCCGAATTGAAGTGGACATCTGCCACAAGAGGTGTCTCAACTCCCTGATTATGCAATATGTCCTTGATTCTGGAAAGAGCCTCCACTTCCTTCATTCCCTGAGTGGTAAGACGGATAAGCTTTGCTCCCGCCTGAGCCATTTCCAGACATTGGGCAACGCTTTTTTCTACATCCTGAGTGTGCGTATTGCACATGGTCTGAACCGCTACCGGAGCTCCGTTTCCCAGCTTGAGTCCTGCAATATCAATCTGAATTTTAGACATATAGCTAATTATCTTGAAGGAGCGTTAGACTTTATCTTATAAGAACTTCCGCCTATCCTGTAATGCAGGCCCACAGAAATGATGAGCTGGTTGGTATGGGTAGATACCCAATACTGGTCTGCGTAAAAAGATGACTTGTCGTAAAGATCTGCCAGATTGTATTTGTAATTGGCCTCTACATGAAGTTCAAAAGGGCGGAATATATATGCCAGACCTCCTCCCCCGATTATTCCATAACCTTTTTTCTTCCAGGTAGATGAAACGGTTTCAGAAAGCAGGCCGGAGAAGCTGGCTCCGGTTCTGTAAGATACAAAGCAGCCCAGATTTGCAAGAAGCCTCATCCTCCAGAAATCTATGCGGAACTGCGAAACCAGCGGAACCGTAATGTTCTTGAAAGATTCTGTGCCTTCGTTCAGGATATTGCCTTCTTCGTCCAGAATCTGGGTTTTGTAACCTTCCTGATTGAACTGCACTCCGGTTTCCACGCCGAACAGCGATATTGAGTTCCACAGCGAATGGTAATATGTGTAATAGACGCCGAAATTCTGGGGAGACATTGCAGATTTCTTGTCGTAGTCTATGCTGAAATAGACATTGTTGACGCTCATTCCCCATTTGACGCCCAAAAGATGCTCCCTGATTTTTGTAGAGTCTTTGACCTGGCCAGTAACATTGGCCCCCCGGAAAGAGAACTCGTCAAACTCCTTCATTATGTCAGTTGTATCCACAATTTGCGAATGGGCCGCAAGTGGGATGAATATCATGGCAATCAATATGACAGTCAAGCGTTTCATATCATTCGAACATTTTCTTTAAATCAACACTTTGAGTAAGGTCAGTCTGCTGTTGAAGCTGAATCAGAGACTTGCCGTCTGCAAGCTTGTATAGCCTGGCTTTTTCCGGAGGTATCCTCTTTACGATATCGCCTACATCCAGCTTTCCGTTATGGTTGAGGTCCTGAGTTATCCTGAAAGAATAATTGCCTGCATTCAGATAGGGGAACAGCAGCGTACAGTCTTTGTTGATGCGGTGCATAAGGAAAACTTTGTCGCGCTTTTCGTTTACAAGTTCAACGATGTATTCCTCCCCTTCGGTGCCTGATATCTCAAGAGTTATGCTGCTCAGCTTATCGTCTGTAGGGAGCGAGAATGTCTTGAGCGTGGAATCGTTGGTAAAGGAGTTGATATCTATGAAGGCGGCTGTCTTTATGCGGATCTTGTACTCGTTGCCGACTTTGTAGGGTTCGTCCGACAATATCTTGTAGGTGAGGATGTCTGCACTGTCTCTTACCAGAGAGAACCCGACGTTTGAGATTACGCCCCTCGGAGTCTTGGATGTAAAGGATATGGAGTCTTTGGAGGCCTGGATAAGCGGAGTTGGGAAGGTGAGTTCTATACCTCGGTTTTCTACCGTCTTGCCGTCAACTTCCAGCTTCATCTTCAGAAGGTCTTTTCTTTCCACATCTTTTTTGTCAGGCTTTTTGAGTTCACTCTTGCCGTCTTTCAGAAGATCGTTTGTGCCGTCGCGGCGGGTATTGCCAAGATTCTTAAGATAATCGTCCGTAAGGCCGGATCTGTTGGGGTCTGCCTTTTCGGAATCGGTCAGGAGGCTTTTGTCAAACGGCTTAACCAGCTTGATGTTCTCTCCGTGCGGTGCGAGCGTTCCGGTGGAGTCTGTCTTCATGTAGTTTATTCTCAGGAAAAGGGTGTCATCCACCGGCCTCTGGTCATTTATCCAGAAGGTCAGCGAATCGCCCTGAGGATTGAACTGACGGATTATGCGGTCGTCAAAAACGCCTTTGATGCGGAATGTGTCTATCTGCGGATTTGCGGCTCTGAATTTAATGTAACATTCTCTTTCGTTGATTCTTCCGGAGTTTTCTATATACTGGCTGGATAAGGTTTCCTTGAATATGTAGATATCTGCCTGGCTGGGTCTTGAAAGACATTCCAGAGTATCTTTCATGTCCATCATCTTCAGCTGGGGCATACCGGCTTTGGCTACAACGTCAGGAACTATTACGGTGTCGAGGAAACCGGCCTTTTCGCCGCCCCTGTCGTACAGCTGGTTGTTATTCTTGTCTTCAAGGGCAAAAAGGTAATATGAGGTTCCCTTGAGCCCCTGTACGCAGAAATAGCCCCAGTCGTCCGTTCTTGCAACAGCATCCGGCAAGGTGGTAATCAGGCAGGAATCAGTAGGCTCCTTGTACAGGGCAACCACAATTCCCTTCTGCGGCAGCAGGGTCTGGTAATCCATTACGGTTCCGCTGATTATCAGCGAGTCCAGAACATCGCCCGTGGTAAAGGTCAGGGAATAGTTGTTGAACTGATTCCCTTCATTGACATCTGAGATGGCCTGGCCGAAAAGGAGGGAATATGTCTGATTTTCTCTCAGGGTATCGTCAAAGGTTACAACCACGCTCTTTTTCTTGATCTTGGACTGCGGCTTCTTCTTTGTAGGAGGGCTGAGCAGAACTTCCTGATACTGATTCTTCAGCTGCACATATTCGTCAAAGGTCAACACAACCTTTCCGCCGGTTACAGGAAACGCTTTTGCAGGCATATCGGGCGATACGGAAACCACCACCGGAGGTATGGTGTCCTTTGGGCCTCCGGTAGGACCCTTGGAAGTGTTTGCGCATCTGTCAGTTACTATGATGTAGGCCGCTATGGCCAAAGCCGCCAGAAATATATTCCTGATGTCCTTTGCTGTTTTCATGCTTTGTCCTCCTCTTTTAGATCCACCCTGGTGGCGGTTTCAATTCCCTTCACTTTTTCTATGTTCCTGATTATCTCGTCCAAATCGTTGGTATTGTGTACGTAAAGATCTATATAGCCGTAGAAGACTCCGTCGTGAGTCTCAAAAAACAGCTTACGGATGTTTACAGACAGGATGAGGGTGATATATCTTGTAATGTCGTTTACAATTCCCAGACGGTCTATTCCTTTGAGCTCTATTCTGGCAAGGAAAGAAAGTATGGTGTGCTTTTCCCACTTGGCATTGATTATGTTGCCGCCATTGGTTGCAGCCAAGGATATGGCATTGGGGCATACCTTCTTGTGAATTACAACCTGACCGTCTGCATCCACAAATCCGATTATAGGGTCTCCCGGAATAGGGCTGCAACAGTCGGCCACCTTGTAGGTCAAGGTCTTGTCTATGGGGTTTTCCTTCAGAAGATAATCTTTGTGCTTGTCTATCTTGGAATTGCCTACCTGCAGATTCCAGAACTGGACAAACTTGTTCTCCTTGTTCCGCTTTAGTATTCCTTCCAGGTTGTCCAGCTGAATAAGCCCGTAGCCTATTTTGCTGTAAAGTTCGTCCTTGTTGCTGACTTTGAATTCCGCTATGAGTTTCTTCAATACCCTGATATGCAGCTTTACGCCAAACTTGTCAAGTTCCTTCTCCAGCTTTTCCTGCCCCCGCTTTATGGAATCTTTGACGTCGCCCTTGAGCGAATCCAGGATGAGGTTCCTGGCTTTTGTGGTCTTTACGAATTTAAGCCACTCACGCTGAGGCTTCTGGCTGTCTGCAGTAATGACTTCTACCTGGTCGCCGTTACGGAGTTCGTAGGAAACCGGCACGAGTTTGAGGTTTACCTTGGCGGCTATTGCACGGTTGCCTATTTCGGAATGGATTGCATAGGCAAAGTCCAGCACGGTGGAGCCCTTTTCCATCCAGTTCTCCGAGGTGGTCACCCGGATGCTG
>CALBPX010000064.1 GCA_937899055.1 uncultured Bacteroidales bacterium | reverse complement strand
GTGCGGGTGAAGGG
This sequence comes from uncultured Bacteroidales bacterium, assembly GCA_937899055.1. Taxonomy (GTDB): domain Bacteria; phylum Bacteroidota; class Bacteroidia; order Bacteroidales; family UBA932; genus Egerieousia. The sequence continues at coordinate 9,566 of CALBPX010000064.1, read as the reverse complement.
ACTCGAACCCATACGCCTTGCGGCACCAGATCCTAAGTCTGGCTTGTTAACCCTTGCAACTGACTATCAATCAATCCGTTACGCGAAAATTCAAAAATAAAAGTACAACAATAATACAACATTTGCGATTATTCCAGGGATATTGAGCCTATCACAAGGGCCACTTCTGCTATGTCTTCCTTGGGAACTTCAAAGCTGCTGTACTTCGTGTTCTCCGATACGCACACGATGTTGGCATCGTCCTGTGCCGGCTCAACTTTCTTAATCATTACGCCCTGCGATTTGGTGTAGACAACGTACACTCTACCCCATTGGAAGAACAGGACATCCTTCACGACCTTGCAGGCAACAAGGTCTCCGCCTACATACTTCGGAGACATGGAATCTCCCTTCACGCGGATCAGGAAGTCTGCACCCTTGAACTCGCGTACCTCATAATAGTCTATTACCTGTTCGTCGTCGAACACCATCGTCCCCGGCCCTGCTACGGCTTCAAAGGGGACAAGGGGAATCATGCCCGCCTTCTTCGGGCTTTCTGCCTGGATGTTTATTTCCCCGTTGTTCTCTATGGTATCAATGACGATTGTCCATTTGGGATTCCCCATTATCTTTTCCAAAATGGGTTTAGGTATCGGGCGGTCTCCGCGTTCCATCTGTGAGACAAATCCTTGACCAATTCCAAGATATTCGGCCAGTTCCTGCTGGTTGATTCCATTGGCTTTACGAAAAGCCTTCAAATTAAATTCGCCCATATAACGCCCTCCAATTAAGGTTTTGTGAAATATTTGCAAAATAATTGCGGAAATATTTGCACATTTGCAAATAAATGCTCATATTTGCAGTGTTGTTGCTGATAAAGCGGTCTTGTCAAAGCATTTGACAATGACGCTGGACTGCAAATATAAAAGCATTATTTGATTTATGCAAGGAATAAACACAGAATCTTTCCCTAAAATTTGGGCCGGTCTCACAGAAGGCCAGCAATATTCATTGGGTACTGCTCTTATTTCAGAGAAGTGCACAACTACAAGACAAACTGTTTGGAACTGGGCCAACGGCAAGACTCAACCTACTTCACAGGATACAAAAATCCATGTAGCGAAGATAGTGAGTAAGGTCGTTGGCTCCCGCGTATTGCCCCACACCCTTTTCCCCGCAAAGTAATGTTTGAGAACGAATATCACACGCTGACGCCCTGGGAGCTCTGGGAAAAATATCAGCAATATAAACAAACACAGGAATAATGGAAACAGTTCGCAGTCTGATGGAAGATGCCATGACATTCTCCAACCTGGTGGCCGATGCAATCCTCAAACGCACGGCTCCCGTGAAGGATGATATGTCAGAGCGCGAAGCGAAAGCCGCCTATGGGACACGGTGGCTTCGCCAGATGAGAGAGGCAGGTCTTGCCGACGCGCACCGCATTGGTGGCCGTATGATCTACTCCCGTCACCAGCTGGACTGCCTTCGGGCTGCGGAACGCCAGCACGCCAAACTGCTGCTAAAAGAAATCAGATAACACCAATTCAATATGGAAAGAACTAAATCCGCATTGGCCGACCACTTCTATGAGTGCGCCATGTCTGTTATCGCAGACGAAAACTACGACATCATCAACGAGGGTGGCTTCCTTGACAGCGACTTCGCACAGGCGGCTACCAACATCTACCGTAATCTTCTCCAGCATGGAAAGCTCTCTTGGGTATTCAGGGAAACGCCTCTGTCTATCTACACCATGGGCCTTAACTGGAAAATTAAGAACAATATGCCCGGCTTTGTCAGCTGCTCTGACGATAACCGCACCGGCGTAAGCCGTTCCGAAAGCAGCATCTTCCTCCGTATCTACTGCATTGAGGATGACGATGTGAAGGAACTCCTTGACATGATGAACGAGGCTTGGTATCTCATGACCAATAATGCGTAGCCCTATGAAAAAGATGATACTCTCTATCCTTGCCTGCGTGGCATTGGTATTCGGCTCCTTGATCGCCTGGTGCTGCTATAAAGACTTACTTGCAGGCTTCCTGTTCGTTTGCGCACTCATCCCGTCCTGTCTCTTTGAAGAAGGCCGGAAAGAATATAATGAGAATCGGCCATGAGCTTCTGGACAAGATATAGACCTCCACGGCCGGAGGATTACGATACGGATGAAGAATACCAAGAAGCGCAGGATGCTTACGATGATGCGGAGTATTGGGCATTGGAAGAAGCGAGAGAGCGCTATTACGAAGAAAAATATGGCGGGTAACTCATATTGAATTGGTTAACATCAGTTTGGTTAGTAGTCCCAGGGGCAGCGCCCGTCCTGCCCCTTTTTATCAAGAACATTCAAGTGCAACACTTAAATACAACACAATTATGGCAAAAGAAACAGAAAAGCAGCTCACGACTGCAACGCCCGCTGGCGAAATCGTACTGGCGAACCTTCCCGACCTCTCCAAAGCAGAGGCCGCACCCGTAGAACTCCTTGGCGAGTATTGGACACCCACGGCGGCTGGCGAGACCAAGCGCGTGTTCTTCATCGACATCGTGAACACCAATTCCATTGATCCGGCAAGCGGGGAAACCGTAGAACTTTCCTCCGTCCGTTTCCTGGAAAAGCAGGGTGACGCCTTCCGCACCATTCGCAACAGCTCAAAGCGCCTTGTCGCCGCCTTTGAAGTATTCTCCGGTGACATCAAGGGAAAACCCTTTGAGGTACGTTATGAGGGCAAGAAGCGCAACTCAACCAACAGCTTCATGTCCGACAACTGGAGTGTACGTCCTCTTGTGTTCCACTCTGACACACTCAAGTAAGATGGACGCTCAGGAAGTAAAGAACACCTTTGGCTTTGATGTCTCCGCAGATTTGGCGGGGGCATCAGCCGAGGGCAACGAGCTGGGCACGGGAGCGCTCCAGTTCGACAAGAACGAGTACACGGACTTCGGTCTGTTCCTCTATCTGCTGATGGAGAACGGCATCACCACTGCGGACGGCCCTGCCCCCAAGACCAAGAAACCCTCCTGCAAGTCCCTTTCCGTCAATGGCCGCGTTGTACAGGACAGAATGGAGAAATACCTTGCAGCCCCCGGTGAGAGCAGCAGCGCCCTCAAAGAAGTGCTCAAGAGTCCGCGCCACTATCTCATCTACAAGAACGAGGACTTGAAGCCGAAGGACGAAAGCCACTTCGAACTCGGCACTTTCATCCATTCGGCCTTCCTGGAGCCTTCAAAGTTCGCGAAGGTAAAGGTGCTCCCCGCCGAGGGAAACAAGTCCTCAAAGGCGGGAATATCGGCCCTTATCAAGTACTATTGGAACCTGCTCGGCATCGCTCCGGATGCATTCCTCTCCGAGATGAAGATGGACGACCTCAAAGAGCTGCTCTTTGACCTTGAAGTTATGGCCAAGAAAGCAGGCTACACTTTCATTGACGCGGAGAAGCAGCAGATTGTGAAGATTGTGCAGTCCTCCTACAAGACCTACGGCGGCGGCATTATCCCGCGTCTGGTGGCACAGGGACGCACGGAAACCTCCATGTACGGCAAAGACCCGTCAACGGGCCTAAAAGTCAAAATCCGGCCCGATTGTATGTTGTTGGAGGAACAGGTGGGCGCGAACATTATCTTGTCTGTAAAGACCACTTCTGCCACTTCCGTGGACGCTTTCATGCGCGACGCGGCAAAGTACCGCTACGAGCTGGCCGAGGGTATGTACCTCCAAGTAGCCAGCGAGATTACGGGCCGCAAGTTCTCCGGCACTCTGATGTTGGTGGCTCAGACCTGCATCCCTTATCAGTGCTTCCTTCTGTGGCTGGATGCGGAAGACCTTGCCTGCGGCAAGTACAAGTACCAGCAGGCCATTGACATTGTGGCCCAGTGCAAGAAGGCCGACAGCTGGCCCGGCTTTGAGAGCTACGCCGAGGACGATGCCCACGGCATCATTCAGGCGCGTTTCCCTGCCTGGATCAAGGGCGAGCTTAAGCCGCAGTATATCCCAAACCCTGTAATGACGGAGTAATAGAATGGATAGCGAAGGCTGGATAAAAATGCATCGTAGATTCCTTAAATGGGAGTGGCACGACTCTCCGGAGACGGCGCACCTGTTTGTCATACTCCTTCTCCTGGCCAACCATGAGGACGAGAAATGGCACGGCCTTACTATCCAGCGCGGGCAGATTGTAACCTCTTTGGGTAAGCTTTCAGAGCACACAGGACTTTCTGTGAGGCAGGTAAGAACAGGGTTGACACGGCTTCAACACACGGGCGAGATTTCCTCAAAACCGACAAACCGATTTACGGTGGTAACTATCTATAACTATGATAAATACCAAGTCCGCGAGGAAGTGGTGCGACAAACAAGCGACACGCAACCGACAAGCGACCGACAAGCAAGCGACAATCAAACGACAACAAACAAGAATGATAAGAATGTAAGAATGAAAGAAGATATTATCAGTTCTAACGAACTGTGTCCGACTGAACCGTCGGACGCACCGGAAAAAACTGATGAATCTGATAAAATTCTTCCAGACAGGCATTGCCAAAATATTGTTGACTTTTGGAACAGGACGGTTGCTGAAACTCAATCCACATTGCCGCAAGTTCTCACACTTTCGGACAAGCGAAAAAAGAAAATGCGGATTAGGTGGAAGGAGTTTTCCAAGGTGGGTAATCCGGTGGAAGTTTGCAGGCAGGTTTTCACAAAGGTATGTACCAGCAAGTTCTGCCAGGGAGACAACAAGACGGGATGGTCAGCAGACTTTGATTGGATATTTACCAATGGCGAAAACTGGGTGAAAGTTTACGAAGGGAACTACGATAACAAGCCGATTGTGGTTGGGCAGAACAAAGGAAGCGCGGCACAGGGCCAGCAAAAGACCAGAGTTGAAAAGGCAATAGATACGTTTAACGAAGTAGAACAGTGGATTCATGGAACAAATAGCAATACGCCAGGAGACAGCACTCCAGATTGTCAGTAGCGGAAAGCAGATTGCTACGCCATTGCAGCTTGCAGACCTTCGGGCCGCAAAACTCGCTGACGGCAGAAATGCCTATCCCCGTTACAAGGACGGGAGTGATGCACAGAGGCTTTCATGGCTCAATAAGCAGTTCTTTGGCCTTGCGCTCATTACTCACGTGACCATTGACCCTGCTACGATAAAGATTGACATTATCACGCTGGATGAGGACATTATGGCGGATTCCCGCCTCAACGACCTTACGCTGGTTGAAATGCAGGAGGCTTTCAGAAACGGAGTTTTCAAAGAATATGGAGAATACTACGGGCTTACGGCGGTATCTCTGCATGGATTCCTGAATGGATTTATCCGTAGCGAGAAGAAAGCGGCAGCATTGGCAATTTTCCACAAACGCAGGGTCAAGGCAGAGCAGGACGCCAACGAGAGATTTTTCAAAGAGCTCTATGCAGCGCAGCAGGCCGGAAAGATTGAACTCCCCGACTTCACCCAGCACCGCATAAACGGCCCGCAGGCGAAGAAAGTCTACACCTCCGAGGAATCGGCGGCACACCGCGAGAAAGTCCGCAGACAGGCAGAACAGATACTAAAACAGACAAACAATGAGACGAAAGAAGAATCATAGCAGTAACTCCCAGCCCGTGGCATGGCTGGATGTCTGGAAGAAAATCCAAGGCATCGTGACAAAGCTGGACGCTCCAGACGAAATTCGGCAGGCAACGCTCTCCGATGATACCTGGTGGCACGTGGAAGGAGACACGATGTTCATCTTCATCCCCGACAACCTCCGCGAGTACATAGAGCAGAACATGGACAGCTTCAAGCCGGCGCTTTGGCCCTTCATCCTGTCTCATCACTGCACAAAACTGATTTACGAAGATTAACACCTCAAAACATTATGGCACGCAAAAATAACAACCCCAACCCCAAGCGGAGCAAGTCACAGAAAGCCCGCATCCTGGAACGGCTCCAGGCCGGGGAGGTACTTACCCCTATGGATGCCATCCTTGGCAAGATGGGCACCAAGCTCGCTACCCGCGTATCCGAGCTTATCCTGAAAGACGGCCACACCGAGATTGAGAAGAAGATGGTGTGGGTGAAAGACAGCGAAGGCAATCCCTGCCACGTTATGTCTTACCGAATCACTGAACCCAAACTGGACATGGCCGTATGACAATCACTGGAACACAAATCACTGTCGGCAAGATAGTCAACCAGCCCGGCAGCTCCTTCAACGGAGAATTGCAGGAGAAGTACAATGTAATCCTTCAGAGCTTTGTCGCAAGGGACGAAAATGGCAGTCTGTTCCTCTTTCTTCATCCAGGGAATGTGGATAAGCGGGAGTTTGTCCGCATGGACAACGGAGGCTGGAAAGGAGGCTATTGGAATCTTACAGGCGGAGAATTTGTCCAGCTTGACGAAGACCTTTTCCCCGACGTGAAATGGGAAGACGACTATCCCACCGAAGTGAAAATCAGAATCTTTTAACAACACTTAAAAACAACACACAGATTATGGCAACAAAGAAAGCAGCTGCTCCGGCAGCAACCGAGGTACAGCAAATCAATGTATCCCTCAACACAAACACTATCAGAATCCCAATCGTTGGCGTGGCTCCTCTTATCGTCTCGCGCTTTGACGAGAAATCGAAACAGCAGATTCAGGAAAGCGCTCCTGGTAAGGTTAAGCAAGGGAAAAAGGCCGCAGCCGACCCGCAGGAACAGTACGAAAAGAGTATCTACTACTTGTCCGACGGAAAGACCTACGGTTTCCCCGCAGTAGCCTTCAAGGCCGCTATTGTCCGTGCAGCTAAGGAAGTCTACGATTTCCCCATGACGTCTGTTCGCACAAAGCTTCATGTTCTTGCCGATGATCCTGGAACCGGATATGTCGAAATCAAGGGGACGCCGCAGATGCGTGAAGACATGGTGCGTGTGGGCGCTATGACCAAGGTCGCCAGCCCTCGTTATCGTGCATGCTTCCCTTCCTGGAGCGCGGTTCTCACTATCCGATACATCAGCGACACGTTTACACCAGAGCAGATTGTCGCATTCGTGAACGCTGCTGGATTCTGCTGCGGTGTGGGAGAATGGAGACCGGAAAAGAGTAATAGTGGCAGCTTTGGCTTGTTCGAAGTGGCCAATACAGAGAAGTAAGGCAGGAATGGTAAGGCAATGACTGGCGTGATATGGCTCTGTTAGGTTCGGCAGGAAAGGCGCTGCACGTTATGTTCAGGCTCCGTACTGCGGGGTAAGTACTGGCGGGGTTTGGTACGGCAGGAATGGAACGGCGTTGTTTGGCAGAGTTCGGTACGGACAGGCAGGATTGGTACGGACGGGTTCGGACGGGCGAGGTGCGGCAAGGTATGGCAGGTGCGGCTGCTCATGGATGGGTTAGGCTTCGTCCGGTTCGGAACGGTTAGGCAGGAACGGACAGGTTCGCATAGGTACGGTGTGGCGGTGCTTGGCGCGGTGGGGTTGAGTTCGGCGGGGCAGGGTTAGGCAGGTAGGGATAGGCCCGGTGTTTATTGGTTCGGTCAGGTCTGGTCAGTTAGGGTGTGGTGAGGCAGGAAAGGACAGGCAATGCGGGGACGGGCAAGGTATGGCGTGGTACGCCGAGGCGCGGCGAGGTCTTGCAGGAACGGTTGGGTATGAAAAGGCGTAGTGGGGTTAGGTATGGCATGGAAGGGCAGGAAAGGATTAAAAAGTAATGACAATGAAAACGAAATTTGAATTTACAGTACCAGCACTTTACAAAGGGAAAGTGACAGCGGACGAGGCGGCAGCAGAGCTGGAGCGCATCCGCGAAAAGCACGGCATCCTCCGTCCGGAGTTTGTCGTTGAGGAAAGCAGGGAAGCATCGGCGGTTTTGCACCGGTGCTTCCAGTGGGACGATAAAGCAGCGGCAGAATCGTACCGCAAGGAACAGGCACGCAAGCTCATTGATTCTATCCAGGTTGTAATTGTGAATAGCGATGTTCACTATTCCGTCCGCGCTTTTGTCAACGTTCGTCCTGCCGATGATGAGCGTCGCTCTTACACTCCGCTGACAGAAGCCATACACAACGAAAAGATGTATGCCGATCTGCTCGCCCAGGCCAAGGAAGAAATGTCTTCCTTTGTCACCAAGTATAGCCAGATCCAGGAGCTCAATCCCGTGAAGGCCGAAATGTTGAAAGCGATAAATCTGCAATAGAAAACATTATGAAACTGGATATTGAACGGAGAATTTTGGATACGCTGAATGGAGCTCTGAACAAGCAACTTATTGATAATTTCAAAGTTATTCGTCGCGTCGATGGTAGTGAACTATCCGAGACAGAAATAATGCGACTCACACGCCCGTACTTTAGAGCAGCCGGAATCTCCGAAATGCCTACTACACCCGCTGAATCAAATGAACTACATTGGGATGAAACACCCGAACAAAAGCAATTCAGTGGCACAATCAGGATGGCCGCAAAATCAAGTGACGAGGTTGAAGCCGCAAGGTGTTTTGTGGGAACTATTTACCCGATGTGTAATGCCGTTTCGGAAAGTCCAGATGGCAAGAGTATGTCTTTATACAATTCAGACCAGATGATTGTGGCTTTCGTGGCAGGTCAACAGTGGTTGCGGGACAGATGCGCGAAGTTTGCTCCGCTTGACACTTTAACCTTGGAAGGAGCAATGAATCTGCTATGGCGGTTCCTGACGGCGCTTCCAGAAGATTGGACTGTGGAAAATGCTATAAAGTTTATGCTGGAGTATAATAAAAACAAGCGAAAAGAGGAATAATTATGGACAACGAGAAAACATATAAAGAAGCCCTGGAAAGAGCAAAAGCCAGATATGACAAAAATCCTACTGATGGATATGTTGGTTACACCAATCAAATTCTTGAAGAAATCTTCCCCGAACTCAAGGAGAGCGAGGACGAGAGGGTAAGGAAAATATTGATACACATAGTTAAAGGTGCTTGTGATAAGTATGGCATAAAGTATAGAGGTAATGAAATAGGTCAAGAAAAACTACTTGCCTACCTCGAAAGGCAGAAAGAGCAGAAGCCCGCAGAGTGGGGCGAGGAAGATGAAGAATTGTTTGAATTGCTGCATACCTGCGTATGTAGATGTATTTCAGACCCGTATTGGAGTTATGTAAAAAGAGAAGATGTGTCAAAGAGAGTTATTCCTTTTCTTGAGAAGCTCAAATCCCTCCATCCTCAGCCAAAAGAGGAGTGGAATGAGGAGGATGAGAAGAAACGAAATGCGATAATTGGGATATTAGATTTTCAGGCAAGTAAATGTCAAGGTAGAATATGTGCAACTGATGGATTTTTACTTGATGAACTTATTTCTTGGCTCAAATTCCTCCGTCCCCAGCCTCATTGGAAGCCGAGCGAGAATATGCTTAATGCCTTGAAGTGGGCAAAAAGCGAGTTTCATCCTGACTGCCCGGAAACAATGGCGCAATTAAATGCTTTGTACAATGAATTAAACAACTTTACTATGACGGGAATTGAATATATGAACACCGTATGTCCAACCACATCAAAAGGTAAAGACCCCAACAGAGAAGATGTTGCGGATGCTTTTGAGGATGGAATTGCGGAGGGATACAAAAGGCGTTGGAA
>CALBPX010000063.1 GCA_937899055.1 uncultured Bacteroidales bacterium | reverse complement strand
AGTCCGAGAGGGCCTCCATGGAGGTTTTGGCATCGATGATCACCTCCGTCTTGTCCGGATAGTGGAGGATGTAGTCCGGGCGCATGCGCTTGCCGCTGTCCTCGTTGTACACCACACTTCCCATGGCGTCCCGCAGCGTCTCTTCTCGGTCGAAGTCCCGGCCCTCTTCCATCCCTTCGTTCATGAGCATGTTGTAGAGGATGACCTCCCCCCAGGTGCCGGCCATCTTATTCTGCCCCTTGAGGGCCTGGGCCAGGTTGTCGGCCTTGGAGCCGATGGCCGATGTCTGCTCCCGGAGGTTCTTGACGGCCTCGTCCATGGCGGTCTTGAGGGAGGCGGTTCCTTCCGTCTGGCTCCGCTTCTGGGCGTCGAAGCTCTCCTGCATGGCCTTGAGGTCTTTCCCCAGCGGGCCCGTGAGGGTCTTGAAGGTTTCCTCGGCCTTCTTCTGAAGGGCCTCTTCCCGCTGTTTCAGGAGCTTTTCCGTCTCGGCCGAAAGTTGGCTTCGCACGGCCTCCAATTGCTGGGAGAAGGCTTCCTGCTGCATCTTCTGGAGCTTCTCCGCATTCTCCAGGTCTTTTTGGGCGGCGATGAGCTGGTTCTCCAGCGTGTTGCAGGCCTTCACTTCGTGGGCGTGCATGATGAGCCAGGTGATGACGACGGCCAGGACCACGGCCACGGCTGCTGCTATGATGATGAGTTCAAAAGTGTTCATAAGCTCCTTAAAATACTTTGGGCACATACGTAGCCGGTGCTCCAGGCGGCTTGGAGGTTGAAGCCTCCGGTAATGGCGTCGATATCAAGAACTTCTCCGGCAAAGTATATGTCCGGGGAAGTTTTGCTTTGGAGCGTGTTTGGATTTATTTCTCTCAGCGATACTCCTCCGCAGGTAACGAACTCTTCCTTGAACCGTCCCTTGCCGGTTATCTGGTATGAATCTGAAGTGAGAGTTGCCGAGAGGCGGTTGAGCTGTTTTGCTCCAACTTGGCTGCATCGTATATCTGCCCTAATTCCGGAGCGTTTTATGAGATGCTCCCATAGCCTGGAAGTCAGGCCATTGAAGGTTATGGAAGACAGTTGTTTTTTCAGGTTCTCGGCGATGAGTTTTTCTGCCGTTTGCCTTGCAGAGTCCTGTGTGCCGGAAAGCCAGTTGATGGTTAGGGGAGCCTTGTAGGAGTTGTCTTTGAGGAACCTGGCAGCGTAAGAAGATAGTTTCAGAGTGGCCGGACCGCTTATGCCCCAATCGGTTACAAGGAGTATGCCGCTGCTTTTGAAGTTTGTCATAGGGATGGACAGTACGACGCTGTCCTTTACCGTTCCGCTGAGGGAAGTGAGGCCTGTGTTGTCAATTTCAAATGTGAAAAGCGAAGGGCAGGGGTCTTCCAGAGCTATGTTTCTGGAGGATAGGAAACTGTATCCGTTCCCGTTTTTCTTTCCGCCTACGGTCACAACCTTGATGTCTTCTTTCAATGTTGTGATGTCTTCTACCCTATGGTTTGTCTTGATATTTATACCCTCCTCTTTCAGAAGCCTTTCCAGGGTATGCACAATTTCCATGGCATCCTGGGACTTTGGAAAGATGCATCCGTCTTCCTGGGCCGCAAGCCTCACTCCGTGGGATTCGAACCAGGCTATGGTATCGTCTGGAGAAAAGATGTTGAAGAGTCTTTTCATCAGGCGGTGGCCCCTTGGATATACATACTCCAGACGTTCTATGTTGCCTTTGGCATCTCTGAAATCCTGAAAGGTATTGGTGAGGTTGCATCTTCCTCCTCCGGTTAATGCAACTTTTGCAAGGAGTTTGTTCTGAGCTTCATAGATGGTTACTTCGGCTTTTGGAAGTCTCCGTTTGAGCTCAATGGCGCAGAAACAGCCGGCAGCTCCTCCTCCTATGATTGCAACGCTTTTCATCGCAGAGCAAAGATACAGCTTTTGGCTTAAAGTAAGATGCGGGTCTGCATTTGGCTTCAGTTACGGAGATTTTATTAAATTTGGCAATTGTAGATGCCGTAGATATTTTTGAAGTAGAGTATTCTGAAAATGACAATGATTTCAAGAACCATATTAATACTTTTTCTGTGCTTGCAGCTTTTTTCCTCAGCGATTTTGGCCCAGGAAAATCAGATTCCAAAGGTTCAGCACGACAGCCTATATGTCAGTACCGCCGAACTTGCGGACAAAATCATAGAAGAAGCCTACCGCCATCTGGGAGTCAGGTACAAGTACGGGGCAAACGGCCCCCAAAGCTTTGACTGCACGGGCTTTACCTGCTATGTGTACAACAAGTTCGGCTTCAAGCTTTCGCGTAGCTCAAAAGACCAGGCAACAGACGGAAGACCGGTGGAGGGGAGCTTCCGGAACCTCCAGAAAGGAGACATACTGATATTCGGATCGCGGAGAAATAAAAAAGTTATCGGACATGCCGGCATATTCATAGAACTGACCGACAGTACCGGCCGCGATTTCAGGTTCATACACGCTTCTACAAAAAGGGGCATAACCATATCCAACTACACCGAAAGCTATTACACGGAGCGCTTCCTGGGTGCAAGAAGAGTTCTTCCGGATATACTTCCGGAGGAAACCGCAATACGTTCAGTTCAGGACATTTCCGCCGGGCAGGATACCGTTTATGTAGAGGCCTCTGCTTTGGACCGTCAGGTTGTGCTTCTGGAAAGCGGAAGGTGGTTCTACATAGATGCCAACGGAAGAATGACTCAGCCCGATTCGTCTGTATCAATAATTCTGGATGGTAACGGCAAATGGCGTCAGGTAAGCAATCAGGGGCATAAGATTCCGCAGCTCAGCCAGGCCAACCAGCCCTCGGCCTCCAATGCCGAAGCCGCTACTGAAACGCCCTCTGCATCAGGCAATACCAAAGCCGATACTTCGGGCGCCGTATATCATACCATAAAAACAGGCGATACGCTTTACGGAATAGCCCGCCGCTACAAGGTTTCCATGGACAAGATTTGCCAGCTTAACGGCATTACGAGAAAGACCGTCCTCCATGCCGGCCGCAAACTGAGAGTAAAGTAGATAATTGGGCGTCAGACTATGGAGACCAAAAGATTATTGCTCAGACCTTGGACCGAAAAGGATGCACCTATGCTGTTCAGCCTTGCATCCGAGCCTGAAATTGGCATCCGTTCCGGCTGGGCTCCTCACAGGAGCATAGAAGACAGCCTCAAGGTCATCCGTACATATTACAGCAACAACCGCATCTGGGCCATAGTTCTCAAACAGACCGAAGAAATCATAGGCTGCATAGGCTATATGACAGGCAACGAATGTAATATAGAAACAGGCAATGATGAAGCAGAGGCAACTTATTGGATAGCAAAGCCTTACTGGAACAAAGGCTTCTGTTCGGAGGCTCTGGGCCTGTTAGTGGATTACTGCTTCCGTGAAAAAGGTTTCCGCACGCTTTGGTGCTGTTTCTTCACAGACAACCCGGCCTCAAGGCGAGTGATGGAAAAATGCGGCTTCAAGGATACCGGCAGAACTCAGTACTGCCCCTTCCTCTACGGCGGCAGCAAACGGCCAGTCAGAATCATGAGGCTCCACAACCCATATTCAACATAAACATACAGCAAAGCCAAACAACATAGATAAACGACATAAAGATATCATCATGAAAAATGTAATATTTATAAGCCTTCTTACGGCATCGGTTCTGTTTTCGTCCGGTGCATCGGCTCAGGAGAATCTCATTAAGGGAGCGGTTGACTCTCAGGTCAGCAAGACCTTCAAGACCATAAAGGAAAACCCCATAACCAGCATAAAGAACCAGCACCGCAGCGGAACGTGCTGGGCCTATGCAACGTTGGGCTATTTTGAGGCCGAAATTCTCAGACAGACCGGCAAGGCATTTGACCTTTGCGAAATGTTTGTAGTAAACAAAGACTATATGGACAACGCCACTCATTATGTCCGTATGCACGGTTACAGTCAGATTTCAGAAGGCGGTTCCTGCGACGATGTGCTGGAAGTCTTCAGGAACTACGGAATCTGCCCTGAATCTGCCATGCCAGCCCCCGGTTCTCTTACCGGTGATTCTCTTGCCAACTTCAAGGTCTTCTTTCCGGAACTTGAAAGCAAGGTCCGCAGCATTGTAAGACCTGGCGCCAAGGAACCTCTGCCTTACTGGCAAGACAGCGTCCAGGCCCTGATAGAAAAATATGTTGGCAAATGCCCCACGAATTTTGTCTATGACGGCAAAACCTACACTCCAAAATCGTTTGCAGAAAGCCTGGGCCTTAACCTCAACAACTATGTGAGCCTTACCAGTTTTACCCATCATCCTTTCTATGAATGGTTTGTAATAGAGGCTCCTTACAAGTGGCGCCTCAAACCCAGCTACAACATTCCCATTGAGCAACTTATGGAACTCCTGGACAATGCAATCGACCAAGGCTACACGGTTGCCTGGGGAGGAGATGTATCCGGCGATTTCAATCGCCGAGGATTAGCCATGCTCCCACAGGGAGTGCAGCCAACCCAGCAGATGAGGCAGGAGCAATGGGATGACTGGCGGTTCACCTACGACCACGTCATGCTGATTTACGGCAAGGCCACCGATGAAAACGGCAACCCGTTCTACATGGTCAAAAACTCATGGGGCAAGAGCGGTTACTACAGCGGAATATGGTATATGTCACGCAATTACATTGCCCTGAACACCACCTACATTTTCCTCAACCGCAACGCTCTGCCCCGGAAGTTTCAAAAGCAGCTTCAATAGTACCCGAATAAAAAAATTGCAGAGTAACGATAACAAATCCTAAAGCCGTCCGTCTGTATTGGTGGACGGCATAATGGTTGTGTCCTAAAATTGTAAACAAAAGATTTATGAGAAGATTGTTATTGTTGACCATGGTCCTGATTCTCCCGCTGGGACTGTTGGCACATACTCAGGGAGGAAAGATTTCCAAACGGAAAGTGGCCTCGGTCTTTTCCAGTTTCAAAAACAGCAAAGGGGTGGAATCTCTCAGTCTGGGAAGGTTGGGAACCTCTCTCTTGAAAGGAGCCGCAAAGTTGGCCGATGACGGCGACGGGGACACCCGGCAGGCTCTCACCGCCATGAAAGGTCTGACCGGAATAAGTATCCTCTCTTATGAGGAAGCCGAAAAGCCTTTGCAGCAAAAGATTAACAACAGGCTTCAAAGCATACTCTCCGATGCAGAACTTTTGATGGAGGCCAAGGATGAGGGTGAAACCGTGAAGATATATGGGTCTGTAAATGAGAAGACTGGGAAGCTCAGCGATGTGGCTTTCTTTGCCCCTTCTGACTGTGCCTTCATATTCCTCAGCGGCAGTTTTGACATTGAAGATCTGACTAAGGTCTTAGACAAACAATAAGCCTGTTCCTATGGATGTTATAAGTTTCAAACGGGAGTATTTGTCTCTTTCCGACAGACTTTACAGGGTGGCTTATTACATCCTTGAGTCTGAGAGCGATGCAGAGGACGCTCTTCAGGAACTCTATCTGAAACTCTGGCAGATGAGAGACCGCCTGGATGAAATCCTTACCCCCGAAGCCTACAGCATCCGCCTTTTAAAGAACATTTGCATAGACCGCATACGCACCAAAAGCAAGATTATATTTTCCGACATTCTCCCGGAAACGGAAGGGGATGTTCCGCAGGATGAACGGATAGACTCCTCTCAAAGGCTCCAGAAAGTGCTGGCTGCCATAAAATCCCTCCCGGACAGGCAAAGGCAGGTTCTGACCCTCCGTATGATAGAAGGCCGGCCGTACGAGGAAATAGTGAAGATTACAGGTCTTAACTACCTGACATTAAGAGTAGTGCTCTCAAGGGCTAAAAAACAGTTGAAAGGCAAATTATGAACTATTGAAAGGCAAATCATGAAGAATATAAAAGATATAGAAAAACTCGGTCTGGAAGAACTTCGGGAAGTGGCTGCCAACAGTTCCATACCAGTTCCGGAAGGGCTTAAAAGCCGTATGGAGCAAGTTATTGATGCTCAGACGGCAATACCCTCCGTACATTCCAGAGTTTTAACCGGAGTGCTCCTTGCCGCAGCTGCGTGCATGGCTATGTTTTTCTTTCTCCGGCATTCTCAGCAAAAGCCGCTTGTAGATACTTTCAACGACCCTTATCTTGCATACGCAGAGGTTCAGAAAACCTTTACCAGAATATCCGCAAAAATGAGCCCCGCATCCGATAAGGCTCTGGAAGCCAAGGCTCTTATAGAAAAACCAAATTCAATAATCAGAAAAATCAACAAATAATGAAACGCATATTTATTCTTTCAGTTTTGCTGCTTACTGCAGCTTCTGTCTTTGCCCAGACCGGCAAGAGCATCTATGAAAAATATTCAGTCAATGATAACGTAAGTGCCGTATATATATCTCCGGCAATGTTCCGTATCATAGGAAAGATTCCAGACCTTAAGGTAGAGGATGGCAATGTTGACCTTGCTCCGGTAATATCCCAGCTTACCGGCATGTATATACTTGATAGTCAAAATAAAAGCATAAACGCCAACCTTAAGTCAGAGGTAAGTCAATTCATATCCAAGGGTAAGTTTGAACTGATGATGGAGGCCAAGGACAACGGTCAGGTCATGCGAATTTATACAATAGGGGACCAGAAGACCGTAACGGGCTTTGTCCTCTTTTCAGAAGAGGAAGAAGAAACCTCTTTCATCTGCATAGAAGGCAAAATGGACCGTGCCCAGCTCGAACAGATTCTGTCCTCCCAGATGAAATAATCCTGTAATATTAGGCTTTCCCTGATTTCACTTTCACCAGCCGAATCTTATTCCTCATGGAAGGTTATTCTGGATTATGCGCAGCTCTAATTCTTCCACAATCAGAGGGAGCAGAACCTCATCAGCCGGCAGCCAGTTGACAGAATGAATTTCATCCTTATCCAACCATCTGGCAGCTTCATGTTCATTCAGATGAAGAGCATCATTCCGCAATGAAGCCATGAAACAATGCATGGTAAGATGGAATTTTGGATAATCCCAGTCAACCGTGTAAAGGAATTTGTCCACGCTTATATCCGCATCAAGCTCTTCGCGAATCTCGCGGACAAGCGCATCTTCCGGTGTTTCACCAGGTTCCATCTTTCCGCCCGGAAATTCCCACCAGTCTTTGAATTCTCCATATCCGCGTTGTGTTGCAAAAATCTTATCTTCTTTCCGTATAATGGCCGCAACTACTTCTATTGTCTTCATAATGATTGCTCTGTGATATATTCGTATAGGTTACTCTCTATAGGTGTGTCAAGACGATACCCAATTTCAACGGCTGTTACATCTTCTGTACCATTCATCACAAACTGATGGAGATGGCCGTTATGACGCATTGTACCCAGGAAATAGAATTCCTTTGAGGACTGATCGTCTTTGTTCTTCCGTACAAATAAAGGCATTAGAATACCACGCTCTTGGCTATGTACGGCATTTTGAACATCATCGGAGTCTATAGTTCTACGACTCTTTGAAATAGCTGTTAACGAGGAAGGATCGGTGAAGCGGTCTTCATAACGTGTAGTAGCGGAGATGTACTCTTCTTTCTCGTAATTGATAAAGATGGGATAAGTCTTTGAGTATGAATCGTATTTGTATCCGCCAATATTCAATGAGACCTCTTCTTTCCTCCAACCAAGAAGCCAACACACTTCAGAATAGGTGTACTTCTTATACAGATTGAACTGAGTCCCTGCGTAAGGCGTCGAATAATCTCTACGATATCTGTAAATGCCGAAATCTAGGAGTTTTCTGATTGCAGTGTGGAAGGCCTCATTCTTCAAGGCGTCCTCAAAAATAGCGGACAGTTTAAAGCCGCCAGGCGTCCTGCATGCTAGGGCAATCTGAAAACGATCTCCTCTAAAGAAATTACCAGCTAAAACATCCTCGACATTCTGCACTAGGCGGTCATCCACGACAGCTCCATAACGCTTTGTCAGTAAGGATTCCCAAAGTTCCGAAAGTTCCGGCTCATCAATTAGAATTCGAAGAAGAGCTAACTCGTGTATGCGCATACCCGACGCAAACTTTCTGGAAATATACTCCAGAATCTGATACTGCTTATCGGACCACTTTTCGGTGAAATCATCTTCGTAGTCTCGTAGAAAGGCTTGATATGAGCCTTTTTTGTCGATAATACGAAGAGGATCCAATTCACCCATAACATCAAAATCCTTCAAATCAGGGATGCGGCCAAGCTTGTATTTCAGCGATTGGTACTCCTTCTTAAGAAGACGAATCTGGTTAAGGTCTGCGGCATCAATGGATTTGTAAATCCTGTCTCTGGATATTTCATCAAAATAGATGGTCGAAGCACCTTTTATGACGTTATTGCCCTCCATTAAAGAGCGACGAATGTTATCCTTATTTCCTGTCCTGTCTCCTGACAAAGCAATGGGAATCATGTAGTTGGTCTGATAATTCCCAATGAAGTCAAGGACAATCACGAATTCTTTCCCTTCCGCCTTGCGAAGTCCACGTCCAAGTTGTTGAACGAAAATAATGGGCGATTTAGTAGGACGCAGTAAGATGACCTGATTGATTTCAGGGACATCCACGCCTTCGTTAAAGATATCTACCGTGAAAATGTAATCAAGTTTGTCTTTTCTAGTATCCGAAACCAGCCTCTCGATGGCATCCTCTCGATCTTCTTGAGAATCATCCCCTGTCAACATTATAGTGTTATAGCGCCCTGTAGCATTGAATTTTTCACTTAATTCTCGCGCTTCCTCTTTTCTGCTACAGAAGATCAGACCTTTTATGCGCTGCCCACTATAACCATAATACTCTGCACGGTCCATGATATACTTCACCCTTCGATCGGAAGTTAAATGTCGGAACCGACTAAGATCGTCATTATCTTCCCCTTCAATCTCAAGGTCGGTAATGCCGAAATAATGGAAAGGACATAACATTTCATTCTCCAGAGCCTGTTGCAGGCGAACCTCACATGCTATGTTATGGTCGAACAGTTGAAATACATCAAAGCTGTCTGTACGTTCAGGAGAAGCTGACATTCCTAGGAGCAGTTCCGGTCGGAAGTATTTGATAATTTTCTGGTAACTCTCAGCGCCGCTTCTATGACATTCGTCCAAGACAATGACTGCGAACTCTTGAGGAGCAAACTGCTCTCGCACATTCTCTTTGGCCATCATGTTCATGGTGGAAAAGAGGAATGAAGCAGAGCGTGCTTTTTTAATATCGTTATGTGTGCCACTAAGAAGTTCCATCGGGATATTCTTCCCAAAGATCCGCTTATAACTGCCCAATGCCTGTCGATTTATCTGTTCACGGTGAGAAAGGAAAAGAGCTTTCTTTCCTTGAAGGATATTCTCCGAGAACAGCTTACGGATGGCAAACGCAGATGCATATGTTTTACCTGTTCCTGTTGCAGAAATCAAGAGTGCCCGTTTTCCTCCAGAGCGTATTATCTCCTCAATGTTTAGCGTGAACACTTCCTGCATCGAATTCGGCTGAAGTACCTGGGAATAGCCCAAATCAAGTGTCTGCGTTAATCTTGAAATCTCATCCCTGTCTTTCTGGCTGCTTTTATATAAATCGGCATATTCATCCCGGTACTCCTCATAGCACACTGACGACTCCCACAGATCATTGAATTCGGCTTCAATATCCTTTGCATATGCCCCTTCCGTGGATGAGACCAAGCGTGTATTCCATTCGTGGTTTTTGGTAATGGCGTCTTGGGTGAGATTTGAACTGCCAATGATAATGCGTAGGTTATCACCATTGTGGAACATGTATCCCTTGGTGTGAAAACCGACATTGTTTTCACCGGTCTTAAAGACGCGAACATCAAGATTGTTAAGCGAAGCGAGTTTATCTAGTGCACGTGGATCGCTGAACATTAGATAATCAGTCGTCAAAATACGGCCCCGAGTCCCCTGTTTCTCCAAGTCCTTTAGGGTGCCAAGAAGCGGAGCTATTCCTCCCATGGTAATGAATGCGACACTTATGAACAAGTCGTCGCAACCTTTCATTTCCTTCTCAATGACAGTTAATACCTTCTTTCCGTGTGAATTTGATATAAGGCTTGGAGAAAAAGTCGGATCTGATTCACGCGTAGCATCGATGAATGCCTTGTGGTACCCATCAACAAGTTTTCGAGTAGACAAATTGTTCAATGATGCTATTGTATTACATTCTATGACATGCAAAATTACAAAAAAAAAGATTCCATTTCCAATTATGAGGAGATGGCGTTTTAAGTGCACTTTTATTAAATTTGTATGGTGGCTTGTGGTTTGGCTAATAGAAAATTGAAAACTAAATATCTATAGTTGGTTATGAAAAAGTTGATAATAGCGCTGTTAATTTGCTGTAATGCAGCCTTATATGGGCAGAATTTAGTTCACTATGCCTTTGATACGAACGGTCCGTTAGGGGAATGTTTATTTCCTCAAGATGCGAAAGGGCAAGTCAGTTATTCCGGCGTCGTTGAGGTAAATGGCAGTGCTTCTGAAATAATGGCAGTTCTGTTAGATTACATTGCTTCTCAAAACGTTGACAGTGGTTATGACCTAAAAGAACAGGCGAAGTCGCCCAGAAGTATTTTATATACCGTTAAATGTTCTGTTGGCAAGCAGTTAAGAGAAGTAACCGTTATGGGGTCTCCAGTTTTCTCAGCACTTAAGGATGCCAGCGATATTTCTTTTAAGTGCCTTCTGGAAGTAATTGATGGAAAGTTCAAATATACACTCAAAGACTTTTTGACTAAAAGAAATACCCTTCGAGGTGCAGCCAAGAATGACGGGGATCCTAATCTGATTCATTGGCAAAGAGTAAATAGTCTTACGCGAGAAAAGAACGAATATGCTCTAAAGCATAATGCCAATAAACGTTCAACCCGTGAAGTCCTATATGATTACGATTCTCAGATAGAGTTTGAAAAAAATCTGTATGTCTTGGAGCACGATGCTGTATCTAGATTTGTAGAAGGGCTTAAAAGAGTAAGTCTTCTGGCTAACAAAGATATGTTCGAGTCTGATATTCAGCCAGAAAGATTTGAAATTAAATCAGACAGCGGTATTCCAATGTTTTCTTTAGATGGCTTTAAAGGTAATTTGCTGGCTAAGGGCAATAATGTTTTCATATCAGGTGACGCTTTGTATGAAGTTGCTGGTGCCAAAGAACTTATTAAGCAGATTTCCATTGATTCATTGTGGATAGTTGTTCCCAGACCGGAACAAGCGCATTTCATCATTGAATACCATGTAGATACGTCCGGAAAGGACAAAGCATATATCGTGGTGCGAAGTAAGGATGGAACTGCTTCTTATAAGAGTTTAAAATATCCTGCAAGTGAGTCGTTTGAGGATAATAGAAGTACTGCCAAATTAGTTTATAAAAATCTGAAATACAAGGTTACAAGAGTTTGGGATGGGAAAAACGATAAGGATTTAAGCAAATTCATTATCCAATAAGGCGACTGTGTTATTTCAGTAGGGCGAGGCTGCGGGAAACAAATTCAGAAAGTTGTTTGCCCTTAAGCATGCCGTTGGCAAGCAAGGCAAGGTCAGTAATCTGCTTGAGCAAGGTGTTGCCCTTTCCAAAGTCAGCCATGAGGTTCTTGCGCTGGTTCCTGAGGTCGGATAAGGAATCGTTGAGCTTGGAACGCTTGTCTTTGAGTTCCTGAGGAATGTCTTCATCCTTTTTGTTCTTGGTGTCCTTTTCTATGAGGTCAAGAGCATCCTGGATGTTGGCAGACTGAAGAGAAAGATCCTTGACCTTTTCCTCGGTGGCCTGGTCTTTCTGCAGGAGGATCTGCTTGACAAGAGGATTCTCTACATTCAGTTTAAGAGTGTAGGAATCAGGCAGTTCACCATAGAAGTTAAGACCGCCGCCAAGAGAGCTCATTTCCTTGTAACGCCTCATGAACTCGTTCTGGGTGATAAGAAGAGGAGCAGCGTTTTCACCCATGTTCTCAGCCTGGAGAGAATATCTGCCTTCCTCGGGAAGAACGGCAGCAAAAGCATGTTCAAGGTCAAGTTCCTCGCCATCCTTAAGCTGAGGCTTTTGGGAGTCCTCCTTACGGATGAGGTTGTCAACGGTGTCGGAATCAACACGAGAAAATCTGCTGTCTTTAATCTTGGTTTCCAGAAGGTTTACAAAGTGAGAGTCGAGCTGGCTGTCAAACAGCAGAACCTGGTAGCCTTTGTCCTTTGCAGCCTGTATGTACTGATACTGGGCGGTAGAGTCGGTGGCATAGAGGTAAACAACTTTCTTGTCCTTGTCTTTCTGCTCTTTTTCAATGAGTTTGCCAAAGTCCTCGTAGTTGAAGAAAGAGCCGTCTATGGTCTTGAGAAGAGCAAACTTCATGGCACGGTCGCAGAACTTTTCATCGGTGAGCATACCATATTCAATAAAGAGTTTGAGATTGTCCCACTTGGTTTCAAACTCCTCCTTCTTTTCCTTGGAGATGTCTTCCAGACGGTCTGCAACCTTCTTTGTGATGTAGGTGGAAATCTTCTTGACGTTAGAGTCTGCCTGAAGGTAACTCCTTGATACATTGAGCGGTATATCTGGAGAATCAATTACTCCGTAGAGTAGGGTAAGGAACTCCGGAACAATGTTCTCAACAGAATCGGTGACAAACATCTGGTTGCAGTAGAGCTGTATGCGGTCTTTGGAAACATCCATGCGGTCTTTGATTTTGGGGAAGTAGAGGATGCCCGTGAGGTTGAAAGGATAGTCAACGTTGAGGTGAATCCAGAACAGAGGGTCTTCCTTCATGGGGTAGAGTTTGCGGTAGAAGTTGAGGTACTCATCGTCCTTTATCTCGCTGGGAGTCTTGGCCCAGAGAGGCTCGCAGTCGTTGACGGTCTTGCCGTCAAAGGATATCTGAACGGGCATGAACTTGCAGTATTTGTTGAGGAGCTGCTCAACCTTCTGCTTGGTGGCAAATTCATGGCTGTCGGAGTCGAGGTGGAGGGTTATGGTGGTGCCCCTGTCTTGGCGCTTGGTTTCCTGCATTGTAAACTCAGGAGAGCCGTCGCAGGTCCATTTTACTCCCTTGCTGCCCTCTTTGTAGCTCAGCGATTCAATCTCAACCTTTTCCGAAACCATGAAGGCTGAGTAGAACCCCAGGCCGAAATGACCTATTATGCTGTCTAACTGGTCTTTGTATTTTTCAAGAAATTCTCCGGCGGAGGAGAAGGCTATCTGGTTGATGTACCGGTCAATCTCTTCTTCAGTCATGCCGATTCCGCGGTCGGTTATCCTGAGGATGTGCTTTTTGTCATCGGCCTCAATCTTTATTGCAGTATCGCCGAGTTCACCCTTGAATTCACCCTTGCCCGCTATGGCCTTGAGCTTTTGAGTGGCATCTACTGCATTGGCTACCAGTTCTCTGAGGAATATCTCATGGTCTGAGTACAAGAATTTTTTGATTACCGGAAATATGTTTTCGGTAGTTACTCCGATTTTACCTTTTGTCTGTGTCATATCTTGATATTTTATTCTTTATTCTTTTGTGTGTGGCTATAAAAAACCTCCCGAAGGCAATTCAATCTTTATACCATCGGGAGAGTTGTGACAAATTGTCACTATTGCTACTTGATTTGTTTTGGTTCTGTTTCGGGTACGTTTGTTCTTTGGGGCTTATTTGTGTGAAACAGAGGCCCCACGGCTCTTTTGAAGGAGGACCTTGTCAGGGTCTCCGTAGTAAATCAGGCTGGCTGCTCCGCTTACATCTCCGCTGATTTTCTTAAGGGCGGTAATCTGAACCTTAGTTGCGCCGGAAAGGTCAACGGAAAGCTCCTTGGTCTGGAAATCCTTACCCTCCAGATGAGAGGCTCCGCTGCAATCCAGATCGGTGTGGTCGGTCTTGCCGGTAATGGCCAGAAGGGAAGCTCCGCTGAGGTCTGCCGCCAGTTTTTCCGAAATGTTGGAGTTCAGGAAAAGCTTTGCAGCTCCGCTGAGGTCAACTTTGACCTTGTCTGAAGAACCGGTAACAACAAGTTGGGACGCTCCGCTGAGGTCTATGTCCAGATAGTCTGCTCTGAGTTTTGCAAACCTTGCCTTGGAGGCTCCGCTAAGGTCTATGTTACAGCTCTTTTCAGAAAAGTTGTCTTTGGTGAAAAATGTGGCTGCTCCACTGAGGTTGAGCTCGGAAACAGAGGGGAGTTCGGCCAGAACCTTGACCGGACCCTCAAGGCTTTTGGTTCTGGAGAACCAGCCCTCTTTTTTGTTGCTGATGTTGTAACCGTTTTCTACCCTGAGGATGAGGACTCCGCCCTTTTCGCTTACAACAATGTGTTCCAGAGTCTTTTCGGGAGCCTGGATTGTAATTTTTCCGCTGCGGCCCTTAACTGCCTGAATCTCAAAGACGCTGGAAGCCTGGATGCCCAGCAGGTGCTGAAACTTGTAGGTCTTGGATGCAAGGGTTGCATCGGTAGTGGTCTGGGCGTTTGCACTGCCCAGCAGGCAGACGGCGGCCACTGTAAGAATTGCTGCTAAAAACTTTTTCATATATGTAAACATTTATTTCTCGTTTTACTGTGGGTTGTTGTTATTGCTGTGTGTTATTGCTGTGTGTTGTTGCTGTGTGCTGTTGCTGCGGACTGTTATTCTTCCTGACTGTTGTTCATCGCGATGAAAGTCTTGATCTTTTTAAGGCCCTCCATCTTTTGGTTGTAGTACTCCTTGATTATCTGCTGCTTCTCCTTTTTGGAAAGGTTGGGCGGAAGCTGGAGGACTATCAGCTGACCATCATCTTCAACGATGGAAGAAATGGAGTACAGGGCATCTTCCTGGTTGTATTCCTCAAGGGTTTTGCTGTCTTGAGTGAGCTGAGAACCAAGCTTTTGAAGATCTTGCCTGTAGCCGAGTTCCATCTGGTGGAGATAGCCGTCGGAGCTGAAGTTCCTGATAAGCAGTACGGCGGCTATGATGCAGATTGCAGGGGAGAGAACCCAGGCGGCCTTTCTGCCTGCAGTAGGGTTGTTGAGCCAGAGGCCTATGCGCCCGAGGAAGCCGGGTCTGCCTTCCTGCTCCTGGAGTTTGGCAAGAAACCTTTGCCGGTGCCCCAGTGGCAGCTCAATGTTGTTGACTTCTTCTGTTCTTTTGAAAAGTTCCTCAATTCTGTTATCCGATTCTTTCATAAAGTCCCTCCTTTCTGAGAATATCGGCAAGCAGTTGCCGGCCTCTCATATAGTTGCTTCTAACGGTGTTAGATTTCATGGTAAGTATCTGTTCAATTTCCTCGTAATCAAACCCTTCTATAAGTTTAAGACTGACCACCTGGCGGCATTTTGACGGCAGGCGCGTGGCAATCAGCCGGATTATGTGGAGCCGCAGTTTCTGTTCCCTTTCCTCAGGAGAATCTTCCTGCTCAGAAAGAAGATCCTGGCGGTTGGCCTTGATGTCCTGAAGATAGAGGCGGGCCGTTTTCTTTTTGCGCAGAACATCCAGCGAGCGGTTTACGCAACTCCTTGTAAGATAGGCCTCCAAGTTGTCAGGACGGGTGGAGCCTGCATCGGCGCACACCTTGAGGATGGTATCCTGCATCACATCTTCAGCCTCTTGAGAATCGCCGAGTATTCTCAGCGATACAAGAAACAGACGTTGGGCGTTTTTGCTGTAAACCTCTTCTATTTGCCGGTTGTCTATCTTCATTCCACAATAAAGACGTATAGATTCTGTTGTTGTTGCAATTTAGTTATTAAAAAGTTAATTTTGTGTCTGCCCACAGATTATATCTATAAAACACACAATATGAACAATTCTATTTTCAGTTTTCCAAATCCGGCAAATGAGCCTGTAAAAAGCTATCTACCAGGCAGTCCGGAACGTATCGCAATTGATGCGGAGCTTAAGAGACAAAGCAAGACAATAGTTGAAATACCCCTTATCATAGGAGGCAAGGAAGTAAAGACCGGCAATATGGGCGATGTTGTGGAACCCCATAACCACAAGCATGTTCTGGCCCATTACCACAAAGCTGGAGAAAAGGAAGTTCAGATGGCGGTAGATGCAGCCATGGCAGCCCATAAGCTCTGGGCCGAAACCCCTTGGACAACAAGGGCAGCCATCCTGCTCAGGGCAGCCGACCTGATAGCCGGCAAGTACAGGGCTCTGATAAATGCCGCATGTATGCTGGGCCAGAGCAAGAACATGTTCCAGGCAGAAATAGACTCGGCCTG
>CALBPX010000062.1 GCA_937899055.1 uncultured Bacteroidales bacterium | reverse complement strand
AAGGATCGGTTGCTCTGTCAAAAGTGCCGGCGGAAATCCTGCCTCTGGCCCAAGATGTGCCCTAATCTCAACCATTCCCACGCTCCGCTTCTTGAACTGTACCGCGAGATAGACAAGATTTCCGGCGTCCGTCATTCCTACATAGGCAGCGGAGTGCGCTACGACCTTCTGCTAAACGAGAAAGGCTTTCTTGACGAGACCTCCAAAGAATATTTTACAGAGCTGATAACCAAGCATATAAGCGGAAGGTTCAAGGTTGCTCCGGAGCATACGGAGGATCATGTGCTGAGCCTGATGAACAAGCCCTCATTCGCCATTTTCTGCACCATGAAGAAGGAGTTTGACAAGTTGAACAAAAATCTTAATCTCAGGCAGCAGATTGTTCCTTACTTCATATCCTCGCACCCCGGGTGCCGCCTTTCGGACATGAAGGCACTTTCTTCCAACAAAAACCTTAAGGGAGTCTTTACAGAGCAGGTCCAGAGCTTTACTCCAACACCCATGACAAGAAGTTCCGTAATGTACTACACAGGGCTGGACCCTAAAACTTTGAAGCCTCTGTTTGTAGAAAGGAACATAGCCCGTCAGAGGGAACAGAAATCTTATTTCTTCTAAAATGTTTTGCGATTGAAAAAAATAGATTATACTTGCATCGTAAAACAATAACAACCAAATAATCTTTTGAAAGTGACTACAGTTAAGAAGACTCAGAAAAAAGAGACTGCCAAACAGGCACCCAAAAAGAATATAGCTGAAAAGAAGGCTGCTCCGGCAAAGAAGGTTGCTCCGGCAAAGAAAGCCGCTCCGGCAAAGAAGGCCGTTCCGGCAAAGAAAGCCGCTCCGGCAAAGAAGGCCGCTCCGCTTCAGCCGGAATCCACTCTCGGCAGGAAGAAGATTACCCCTTCAAGCGTGGATGTACAGCGTTCGGCTCCGGTTACCATTACCACTGAACGACCTAAGAACGTGGGAGTGGATCAGAGCGGAAAGCGGAGGCTTGCAGTCAGCTATTCCAATATGAAAGAGGATGTTGCAGCTGCTTTCAAAGAAAAATATCCCAGAGGATATTCGGATTATATGGGAGATCTGTTCAAGGTTGACAAGCCGGACGGAACTTCGTTCTATGCAATTACTCTGGAAACAGACGATGCCATATACCTTATAAAGATGGTTGTTACCATAGACAGGCTGGAAGATGCCCAGAAGGAACTCTTCCCTGATTCAGACGGATCTGACGACATGACTGCCGAGGGTGAAACCTTCCCTGACGACAATACGGAGAACATGTCGGATTCTGATGATGAACTCGAATAGCAAATCCAATATATTCAGAAAGATATCTCACTCGTTAAGAGTATGGCTGGAGAGGATGCCCGAGAACCGGGAGGTCCTCATCCTTGCTTTTATAGTGGGCCTTGGAAGCGGATTTGCGGCGGTGCTTCTGATGAAGAGCATCCATTTTGTGCAGAGCGTGCTTGTAGGGTGGTTTGAAACTTCGGGCTCCAGCTATCTGTATCTTGTATATCCGGGTGCGGGAATGCTTCTGGCATATCTGATAGTCAGGTTTGTAGTCAGAGACGATATCTCCCACGGAGTAACCAAGGTCCTGCTGGCCATATCCAGATACGACTCCAAAATCAAGCCCCACAATATCTGGTCTTCGCTTTTTACCAGCGCCATAACCATAGGCTTTGGAGGAAGTGTGGGAGCGGAGGCCCCCATAGTCTATACAGGAGCTGCAATAGGTTCAAACATAGGGCGTAAGATAGGCCTGTCGTACAAGAACATTACGCTGATTCTGGGCTGCGGAGCCGCAGGTGCAATAGCCGGAATCTTCAAGGCTCCGATGGCCGGAGTGCTGTTCACATTCGAGATTCTGCTGTTCAACATGTCTATGACCAGCATACTTCCGCTTGTGCTCAGCAGCGTAACCAGCACAACGGTAACCTATCTGCTCATGGGCGATGCGGTTGCCTTCCACAATACGCTTTCGGCGTTTGTACTTGGAGACATTCCTTACTATGCCGTATTTGGTATAATCTGCGGGTTTGCTTCGCTGTACTTTACACGGGCTACGCTGTTTACGGAGGATCAGATAAAGTCTGTATCCAATCCGTTTATACGCTGGGCTTTCTGCGCCGTGGGCCTTGGTATGATGATATTCCTGTTCCCTCCGCTTTATGGAGAGGGCTATAGCAATCTTACCAATCTTCTGAACGGCAACGATATGCAGGCAGTAGGCAACTCCATCTTCGGAAGTCTGTTCTCTTACAGCTGGTTCATTCCGGTATTTTTTGCGCTGGTGTTTTTTGTAAAGGTGTTCTCCATGTCCTTTACCAACGCCGGCGGCGGAGTGGGAGGAACATTCGGCCCAACCCTTTTCATGGGCGGAATCTTTGGGTTTGTGATAGCCCGCTCTTCCAATCTGCTGGGGTTGGAAATTCCGGAAACCAACTTTGTGCTTGTGGGCATGGCTGGTCTGATGGCCGGAGTAATGCAGGCTCCTCTGACGGCTATCTTCCTTATTGCCGAAATTACAGGCGGTTACACGCTGCTCATGCCGCTGATTATTACCTCCGCCATATCCTATGCCACCATCAGGATATTTGAACCGTATTCGATTTACACCAAACGAATTGCAAAGCAAGGGTTCCTGCTCACTCACGATTCCGATAAGGCGGCTCTTACTCTTTTGAAAATCAGCGATGTATTAGAGTCTAACTTTGCCCCTATAGACAAAGACGCCACTCTGGGAGACCTGACAAAGGTCATACCGCAGTCAAAGCGCGACATCTACCCCGTATTGGAAGAAGACGGAAGGCTTGCCGGTACGGTTTGGCTCAACGATGTGAAGGCGGATATGTTTGACCCTGCAAAGTATGCAACTCCGATTCTGACATATATGGAAAAGCACGAAATCTGTGCCTTTGACGATGACCGTATGGAAGATGTAATGCACAAGTTTGAACAGACCGGAGGCTGGAACCTGCCGGTGGTAGATCGGAACGGAAAGTACAAGGGTTTTGTATCCAGGGCGCACATATTCTTTGCCTACCGCGAGCGTCTGCACGAAGTCAGCCACGATTAGTGTCTTTTTTTGATTATCTTTACACGCAAACCAGCGTGAAGGATGAATACTAAATACATAGATTTTATAGCCGGAAAGCTGGGCATAAAGGCCTGGCGAGTAGAAAATTGCATTCAGCTTTTGGAAGAAGGGGCAACGGTTCCCTTCATTTCCAGATACCGTAAGGAGGCCACCGGAACCATGACCGATGTGGAGGTTGCGGAAACCAACTTCCATTACCAGAGATTTCTGGAACTGGACAAGCGCAAGGAGGCTGTTCTGAAAAGTATAGCCGAACAGCAGAAACTCACTCCGGAACTCAAGGCCAAGATAGAAGAATGTACAGAAAGCCAAAGGCTTGAAGATTTGTATCTGCCATACCGGCCAAAGCGCAAGACCAGGGCATCTATAGCCAGGGAAAGGGGGCTGGAGCCACTTGCCCAAAGGATGCTGGAGCTGGGCTTTATGGACGTGGAAAAAGAGGCTGCAAAGTTTGTGGGTAAAGATGTTCCCACAGCGGCAGACGCCCTTCAGGGAGCAAGAGACATAATTGCCGAGCAGATATCGGAAGACGCCGAAACCAGAGAGGAACTCAGGCAATACTATATGCGTACAGGAGTGCTCAAGACCAAGGTAGTAAAGGGAAAAGAAGAAGAAGGAGAAAAGTACGCAGACTATTTTTCATATAAGGCAAATCTGTCCAAGATGCCGTCGCACCGTGTTTTGGCAGTGCTCAGGGCTGAGTCGGAAAAGGTGATAACCCTGAAACTGGAAACCGACCCACAGATATCGCTGAAGATAATAAGCCGGAATTTCTACAAGGGAAAAAAATTTCCGGCTGCTGAATTGTTCGGCCAGTTGCGTATGGCTCAGGAGGATGCCCTTACCAGGCTTTTGGATTCTTCCATAGAGAACGAAACCCTCAGGGCGGCAAAGGAAAGAGCAGACCTTGAGGCGGTTAAGATATTCGGCGATAACCTCCGTCAGCTTCTTCTGGCGGCTCCGGCAGGGCAGAAAAGGACTATGGCTCTGGACCCCGGATTCAGGACGGGTTGCAAGGTTGTATGCCTGAGCGAGGAAGGGGAACTTTTGCATCACGATGTGATTTATCCTCATCCGCCTGTGAACCGGAAGATGGAGGCTATGGTTGCAATAACCTCAATGGTAAACGATTACAAGATAGAAGCCATAGCAATAGGCAACGGCACAGCCGCACGCGAAACAGAGGCATTCATACGCCGCCTGGGCTTTGACCATCCGGTAAAGATTTACTCCGTGAGCGAAGACGGGGCATCTGTCTATTCTGCGTCGGAAACCGCACGCGAGGAGTTTCCTGACGAAGACGTTACCGTGAGAGGCGCAGTTTCAATCGGACGGCGTCTTATGGACCCTCTTGCCGAGCTTGTAAAGATAGACCCTAAGAGCCTGGGAGTGGGGCAGTACCAGCATGATGTAAACCAGACCCTTCTGAAGCAGAAGCTGGACGATGTGGTGGAATACTGTGTAAATACGGTAGGGGTGAACCTGAACACGGCCAGCAGCCATCTGCTGCAGTACGTCAGCGGACTGGGACCTGCGCTGGCCAAGAACATTGTAGACTACAGGCGCGAACACGGGCCCTTCACCAGCAGGGCACAGCTGAAGAAGGTGCCGCGACTGGGGCCTGCCGCCTTTCAGCAGTGTGCAGGCTTCCTGCGCATTCCCCACGCCAAGAATCCGCTCGACAACAGTGCAGTACACCCCGAGAGCTACGA
>CALBPX010000061.1 GCA_937899055.1 uncultured Bacteroidales bacterium | reverse complement strand
CCCCGCTGGACATGTACAACGAGGTGAACACCAAGTGCAACCTGCCCGCCCAGATCGACATCGAGGCTACGCAGGGAGATGAATACCGTTTCGTGATGGTCGCCAAGGGCGGCGGCAGCGCCAACAAGACCTACTTCTACCCCATGACCAAGGCCACGATACAGAACGAGGGCACCCTGCTTCCGTTCCTGGTGGAGAAGATGAAGAGCCTGGGAACGGCAGCCTGCCCTCCCTACCACATCGCATTCGTCATCGGCGGCACTTCGGCAGAGAAGAACCTTCTCACCGTCAAGCTCGCCAGCATCAAATACTACGACAGCCTGCCCACTACGGGAGATGAGACCGGACGCGCCTTCCGCGATATCGACCTGGAGCAGAAGCTCCTGAAGGAAGCGCAGAAGATAGGGCTCGGTGCCCAGTTCGGCGGCAAGTACCTCGCCCACGACATAAGGGTGATACGCCTTCCCAGGCACGGCGCAAGCTGCCCCATAGGCATGGGCGTCAGCTGCTCCGCCGACCGCAACATCAAGAGCAAGATCAACGCCGGCGGCGTGTGGATCGAGAAGATGGACAGCAATCCTTCCGAACTCATCCCGGAGCAATACCGCAAGCCCGGCGAAGGTGCCAAGGGCATAGAGATCGACCTTGATAAAGGCATCGACTTCGTGCGCGGTGAACTCACCAAATACACCGTAGGCACCCGCGTGAACCTCAAGGGCACCATCATCGTGGCACGCGACATCGCCCATGCCAAGCTGAAAGCCCGTCTGGATGCAGGGGAGGAGATGCCCGCATACTTCAAGGATCATCCCATCCTCTACGCAGGCCCTGCCAAAACTCCGGAAGGATATCCCTGCGGGAGCATGGGACCTACCACCGCAAACCGCATGGATCCCTATGTGGATGAATTCCAGGACCACGGCGCTTCGCTTGTGATGATAGCCAAGGGCAACCGCACCCAGGCCGTCACCGATGCCTGCCGCAAGCACGGCGGATTCTATCTTGGAACCATAGGTGGAGTTGCCGCAGTGCTCTCGCAGAGCAGCATCCTCAGCATAGAGTGTGTGGAATATCCCGAACTTGGAATGGAAGCCATCTGGAAGATTACCGTTGAGGACTTCCCGGCCTTCATCCTGGTAGATGACAAGGGCAACGACTTCTTTGCCCGGTTCAAATAAGGTTCACCCTTCAGGCCGAACAGGCCTGTGTAGTACTACTGACCGAACAGTTGATCCCAGCCCGTCCGTGAACCGAGGCTAGAGTCCCAGCCCGCCCGTGACCGGCATCAAACCACCTGTTCAGATAAATACTTCTATCCAAATTGGACGAATTAATTCCTATATTTGTATTGGCAAAACACTCTCAGTTTCTCATTTCTATGAATAAAATTCCAACATCATGAAAACAAGAATCTCGTTTTACTTTCTGATTGCCGCAATGGCGGCATTTACCGTTCTATCTTCCTGCAAGGGCAATAATGGAAATACAGACAATATCCCCCAGCCGGAAGTTACAGAAAAAACAGTTGATATTGAGCACCTTGCCAACCTCTATTGCAATGCCTCAAATGAGGAGATGGCAAAGGTTTTCATTGGTGAAATCCAGGATGATTTCTTTATTGTGGATAAGGACAAGGAGAACAACTTTGCCCAGGTATATACCCGCGGGCAATATGACAATTGCCTTCAGTTTTATGTCTGGACATCCGAAGATGACAGCAAGATTCTGGGAGTAAACATCATAGAGCTGACTGAAGACTCCCGCAGGGTATGGCTTCAGTTCTACAACTATGACATGGACAAAAACGAGCTTGTGCTGAATGAAGGGCTGAATTTCATCTTCAGCGATGCGGTTCGGGAACTGGGCACTCCACTGTATATTTACCGCATTCCGGAATCTTCTGAGAACGAGGATGTAGTTCTCGGATACTGGGATTCTGACGAGAACTACAGCGAGAAAGTGTTCAAGTGGGACGGCCGCTCCTTCAAGGAATAACCTGAATCCCTGATAGGTCAGTTCTGCTCTCTCAGCCACTGGATGAATGGCAGGAGACATTTGGCGGAAGGCTCTGCGGTGCGTTCCGCCATTTCTATATGCTCTCCCATTCCGCCCAGTATCTCAAAGCTGAAGTCTGGATCTTTTTCATAATCGCGATGAGGAATATCTCTATATGAAGAAGACGCAGCAAACTCCGGATGCTTCTTTTCAAGAAGGAGGGCAGCTTCCTTAGTCATGGCCTCAAGCTTCAGCAGCCACGGCCTGATATCTTTGTAGAAAAGACGGTCAGACTCATCGGGGGAGTCTTTCATTTTCTTTATCGCGATGCAGGAAGCATTTACCTTCTTAAGTTCGGCAATCAGAGCGCCGGGAGCAGGCCTGCCTCTTTCCACAGACTGCTTGTAGCGAGTAATCAGATACTCGAATTCATCGCTGTCGTAATACCGGAGAGCCGGAATTATGTTGAAAAGGTCTTGTGCCCTTTCGTTTCCAACTACGGCCGGAACGGCAACCTCCCAGCTTCGCATACTGTTGAAGGCAGATGTGTTCCAGGCATAGTCCCCCACGCTGAAGATTCCTATCTTTGAAAGTTCGCCCTGCTGCATAGGATTTACTATCAGGGTTTTGAGAGTAACGTCAGCAGGTATGCGGCTTGTGGAATATATATGGCTTTCGTCCCTGAAGTTGGTGTACATGTCTGAGATGAAGAGTTTGGTCATGTCCTGATCGTTGCACAGGTAGTTCCACCACCAGCCTGGAACCCGCCCAAGGCCAAGCCCGTCATTATCATCGCCGAGGCGAACATGGTCAATGTCCTGGTTATTGGGAACAGACCACACGTTGGCTCCCGTGATGTAGATGTTTACCTTTTCAGGCACGTTTTTCAGTGAAGAAAAGAAAGCGCGGCCCTTTGCCCTGTCAACCCAGGAATAAGCGTACAGCTGAGGTACATACTGCAAAGGTTTTACGGTATCGGCCGGAACTGCTCCCTTTTTGTTCCACTTGTTGTCCATGGTATTCTGGAGCAGTGCAAGGTTGTCC
Source organism: uncultured Bacteroidales bacterium (assembly GCA_937899055.1). Taxonomy (GTDB): domain Bacteria; phylum Bacteroidota; class Bacteroidia; order Bacteroidales; family UBA932; genus Egerieousia. Next base: position 118,941 of record CALBPX010000061.1, on the reverse strand, counting down.
GCACAAAGCTTCAGGAGCTTGGGGTCGGAACTTACGCCAACGTCATCGACAAACACTCCGAACTGCCTTACTCCCAGAGAGTACATACTTTCGAACTTATTCATGATGTGCTGAATCACATCCTTGTCAGTCCCCTCGGCAAATGCTTTTCCGGGATGGATGGCCCAGATGAAATCGACCTTGTTCTGCCGTGCGGTCTCCGCAATGTCTTTCATCATGTCCCCGGTCAGATACCCTACTCTCTCCTGCTCAGGCGTAATGGATGCAGGATAAGGCTCGCCCCAGTATCTTGAATGGTAAGGGTCGCTCTTTGCGCCATACATGTAGGTGTTCAGCTTGTAGCGGGCCATGAAGCGGAACAGGTCTTTGGTAACTTCAGCAGAGTAAGGCACGCCGTAATATCCTTCTATTACTCCGCGATGTTTTACGTCCGCCCAGTCGTATATGGTTACAGCCGGCGTGGAAGTATGGTCGAGTATCTGCTCCAAAGAAGCAAGGCCACAGAATACGGCGTCTGTATTTACCCCAAGGATAAGCACTTGGGCCACAAATTCACTCTCCTTCCTGCTATTTTTGCCCAAGGCTTTGTTCAGGAGGCCGCTGTTTGTAAGGCAGAGTATGTGGGCATCGTACATGCCTGACTGTTCACCGGCCGCTTCCAGATATTTTCTGTCAAGCTTCCACTGGCCGGCAGTCTTATCCACAACCGCATTGGAACGGAACACTCCCAGAAGAATATTGGCACAGCCGCTTTTGTAACTGTCAGAAAACTCATATTCAAACCCATGGTCCTCCAATATCTGACGGGCCCTGTCCAGAGTTACCTGATCTATCAGCGGTTCAGCAACAACGTTCACCTTGCTGCCTTGAGCAAAATTGCATGATTGATCACCAATCTCCATCTTCTGCGGTATCGGGTAAATGTTGTATGAGGGTTGCTTGTCAAAGGCCTTGGCCTCAAGGATAAAGCACTGGAAAACAACAGCCAGCAAAACGGCTAAACAAATATTATTTCTTTTCATCGCCATAAAAACATTCTAATCCAAAAACTTATTTTATTCCGCAACGGTCAATCAGCTCCGTAGGAAAACCCTTTGTACGGGCATAGGCCGCAAGAGCCTCTCTGACCTGGAGCGCACCCATTCTCATCTTCATCTGCAGGGCATAAATCTTCCTCTGCAAAGAAGCCTTCTGACGGAAATCTCCCTGCTGAATACTGCTGAGTTCCCGTTGCAGTGCTTCCAACTTAGTCTTGTATTCCGCAACTTTCTTCTCATGCCTTGTTTCAAGCTCTTTCCTCTTTTTGGAAAGGAGGTCGCTCAGAACTTTCAGAGCCAGAGTTTCCTCTGCTTCAACAGCTTGCTCAGCGATTGTCTTTTCCACACCGGCATCGCTGAGCCCCTTGAGAATCTTCTGTGGCCCCCACTTGGAAAAGCGGAGCCGGTCTCTTGTAAATGCTCCGGCAAAACGGGCGTCGTCTATGTATCCGGCGGCTTTCAGACTGCCTACAATTTCGTCAGCTTCTTTTGCAGTTGCATCCGGAAGCATCTTCAGAAGTTTTTCACGGGCCTGGGCGGAAGATATTTCCCTTCGGGAGCACAAGGCCATGAGCCTGTTTCTGGCAAATTCCTTTTCCTGTTTCATACAAAGCAGAACTTCAAAGTATCAGAAGTAGTAGCCGAAAGACAGGTAAGCCCCTACCTTTTTCTTGTTGTAATCGCTCCAGTGGATGTTGAAGGTCAGAGGCCCGAGCTTGGTCTGGTACGCATATTGAGCGGCAAAGCCCCAATAACCCTTGTGATCCAGGCTGACCATCTTGTCTGCACTTTCTCCGTTACGCAGATAATTGCCTATCAGATACAGGAAGTGGCTCTTGCCTACCTTACGGCGCAAATCGGCCCTGAACACGCTCACCGAGTTGTCAAAGGCATTGGCATAGTTGATGCCCATGAACGGAATCTGATGATCTACATAACGGCCCGGCTCGCTGCCTCCCACATAGTTGTAGAAAGGAAGTTCGCTGCGGTTGCGTATGTTGATGCGGCCGTAAACATGAGGCTCTACTACAAAATCATGGCCCAAGTCTATTGCAGAATGTAGGCTGAGCATAAGAGAAGAAAAACTCTTGAACCCGGAATGGAAGCCCAGAAGATAATAAGAAGCATCTATCTGCATGAACATTCCACGGTTGGAAAAGTACTTGCGGTCTCTTGTATCCATAATGCCGCGGGCAAAAACGGAGACATAGCTCTTGGCCTTGAGCCTTCCGCTGAAGTCATCCGAAGAGGTCAGAAACCTAGTGAACTTGTAGTTCTCCAACTTGGCTCCCAGCCTTATGTCAAAATCGCGGAAATACCTGATGTTGGCCATAGCCGCCTCAAACCCGTTATATACATAGGAAATGTTGTTGTGAGAGGCTTTGTTGGAATAGATATTTACATCCTTGTTGGAAAACATATAGCTGACTTCCAGACGGGTAAACTCCTTGAACAGTTGGTCGTACTCCAGCTTTACATAAGGGTTGTAGCTCAACCTTGCCGTAAGGCTGGCCTTTGGGCCGTGCATTGCATACTGGCGGAAACCGAGCCTCAGAAGCATGGCCGCCGCCTCTTCTGTATCGTACCTTGCACCAAGGCTTACCACATTGGGCTTACCCTTTACGAACTTGAAAACCAGATCATATTCCTGAATGCCGCTGGCCTGGCTTCCGCTTGTTTTCCTAAGCAGATAGGTAACCTGCGAAAATGCCTGAGTGCCGTTGAACACAGATATTGCATTGTTTATCTGGGAACCGTTTATTACCTGATGCTCCTTCAGGCCGGCAAGTTTCATCAGCCATTCGCGGTCCAGGTCATCGGCTCCGTCAAGTATGATGTTTCCTATCATAAATCTTGAACGGTAAACTGCTACGGCCCTGTCTGCACGGCTGTTGCCCCCGCTTTCTCCTACCAGTTTGGCCAAAGCCCGCAGTACCTCGTCTCTCTCGTCGGCGGCCTTGTAGCCGTTTGCCATAAGTTCCTTTACGGCTTCCGGATTGAAGCTCAGCACTCCGAACTTCTGCACATCGGGGTGCATGTAAATGTCCGTATTTTTCTTGTTTTCCTCAAAAAGATCGTTGCCCATCAGGCTTATCAGCTGCATCAGTACAGCATCTATGCTCTTAAGGTCCTGGGCACCGGCAAGGTCTGTCTGGACATCTACGCCTATTACTATATCTGCTCCCTTCTGCCTTGCAATATCCACCGGAAAGTTATTCACCACTCCGCCGTCAACCAACACTTTGCCGTCTATGGTTACGGGAGCAAAGAAACCGGGGATAGCCATGCTTGCCCTCATGGCCAGTGGCAGAACTCCATGATCCAGCACAACTTCTTCTCCGGTAGCCAGGTCTGTGGCTATGCAGGTAAAAGGTATGGGAAGCTTGTTAAAGTCTATGGAATCCTGATAGCCTATGGCCAGGCCGTTCAGAAGGTTGAGTACATTGTTCCCGCTGACAAATCCGCCAGGCAGGGAAATCATGCCTTTGCTCTCGGTCTTAGCCTCACGGTCCACCTCTCCGCGGAAATCATCCAGCGGTATGTTCAGGAAGAACTTTTCCTCGTCCATCTTCTTGGAAAAGTTCAGGTCTTCCCTTTTTATGTTGTCCGAAAGCAGATAGTCCCAGTCTGCATTGCATACTATGGAATCCATCTGGGCAGAACTGTAGCCCATTGCATACAAGCCGCCAACCAACGCCCCTATGGATGTACCCAGCACCATATCTGGCTTTATACCAAGCTCTTCCAACTTCTTGATAACCCCAATATGAGCCATTCCCTTAGCCCCTCCTCCGCAAAGTACCAGAGCAATCTTGATCTTTTTCTTCTGGGCCGGTTCCCCGGAATTTTCCTCAGCCATTGCGTTGGAAAAAGTCATCAGAACCATCCCAAGGCAGAGCATCAGGTTTCTGAAAAAGCCACATATACGGGCACGGGGTGACGTGCGGTGTGAAAATTCTGAATACATAGCTGCGCCGTTTTATTTCTAGTCCTTTACAAATATACAGATTATCTTTGATTCTTGCCGCTGAGCATACCGCACGCCGCCTCTATATCCTGGCCGCGTGAAGCCCTCAATGTTGCGGTTATTCCGGCAGCGTTGAGCGCATCCTCAAACTGCTGGACGGTCTTCATGTCGGAAGGAACGTATCTGGTGTCGCCGATATCATGGAAACGGATGAGGTTCACCCTGCATTCAAGGCCCCTGAGCATGGTTATCAGTGCCTTGGCGTGAGCAGGACCATCGCTGAGCCCCTTGAACATTATATACTCAAAACTTACACGGCGCTGGCCTGTAAAGTCGTAGCGGCGGATTATCTGCAATGTCCTTTCCAGAGGAAACGCAGCTTCACAGGGCATGATTTCAAGCCTTTCTTTATGGAATGGATTGTGAAGGCTTATGGCCAGATGCGCACGGCTTTCATCAAGGAACCTTTCCAGAGGCGAAGCCCCCGTTCCCCCGTCTGCAACCGACTTGTTAACCCCTATAGAGCTCACGGTTATCCTCTTGGGGCTCCAGCCGCATCCCCAGTCAGACGTAAGAACTTCTATTGCCCGCAAGACCTGGTCCAGATTGTCCAGCGGTTCCCCCATTCCCATAAACACGGCGTTGGTCAAATCGTCGGCCTCATCTATGAAGAAAAACTGGGAGAGAATCTGAGCCGCATCCAGCTGCCCGTGAAAGCCCTGCCTTCCGGTCATGCAGAAGCTGCAGTTCATACGGCAACCGGCCTGAGAAGAAACGCAGAGAGTCTTGCGGTCTCTGTCAGGAATCATTACCGCCTCAACAAAAATTCCGGAAGAGGCCCCGGCTTCAAAAAGATACTTTCTGGTTCCGTCCTTGCTGAGAGCGTATTTGAAGTAAGGCACCGCCCCCGTTTCATATTTACTGCTCAGCAGCTGCCTGGCCTTCAAAGACAGATTGGTCATCTCAGAGAAAGAAGTTACATGTTTACGGTACAGCCAGTTGCAAATCTGCTTTGCCGTAAAGCCCGGCAGGCCCTCCTGAAGGCAGACTTCCTTCAGTTCATCCAATGTCATGCCAAGCAGTTTCTGTTTCATAGACGCACTCTTTCAGACAAAGATAAGGCATTTGAACCCGTTTTGAAAAAATAACGAAACTTTTTAATCTTTGACAAGAGTTGTCAAAACCGGACTTTACTTTTGCATCGTGAAAAAACACATCGGTATTTTGATTATATTTGTAAGGTTATAAACACATCTAAAATTTTATACTATGGCTAAAGAGAAAGAGAATGAAGCAACTTCCGTGCAGAACGGGAATGTAAATGCTGAAAAGCTGAAGGCCCTGCAGGCCACTCTGGACAAGATTGAGAAGGATTTCGGCAAGGGTACGATCATGAAGTTGGGAGACCAGCCAAAATTTGATGTTTCAATTATCCCTACAGGTTCCATTGCGCTGGACCATGCGCTTGGAATCGGGGGCTATCCCAGAGGCAGGGTTATAGAAATTTATGGGCCTGAGAGCAGCGGAAAGACCACCTTGGCAATACATGCTGTGGCAGAAGCCCAGAAAGCCGGCGGCATTGCTGCCATCATTGACGCAGAACATGCATTTGACCGCACCTATGCAAAAAAACTGGGTGTAAATGTTGATACGCTTCTTATTTCACAGCCGGACAACGGTGAGCAGGCTCTGGAAATTGCAGACAGCCTGATCCGCTCCGGAGCAGTTGATGTCGTGGTTATAGACTCCGTAGCAGCTCTTACTCCAAAGGCTGAGATTGAGGGCGATATGGGAGACAGCAAAATGGGTCTTCAGGCAAGGCTGATGAGCCAGGCCCTGAGGAAGCTTACTGCAAACATTTCCAAGACTAACACCTGCTGCATCTTCATCAACCAGCTCAGAGAAAAGATCGGCATCATGTTCGGTAATCCGGAAACCACTACCGGCGGTAACGCCCTCAAATTCTACGCATCAGTCCGTCTGGATGTAAGAAAGCTCAACCAGATTAAAGACGGCGACGATCCTACCGGCAACCGTGCAAGGGTTAAAATCGTAAAGAACAAGATGGCCCCGCCTTTCCGTAAGGCAGAGTTTGACATTGTATTTGGCGAAGGTATCTCCAAGGTTGGAGAAATTGTAGATCTGGGCGTAGAACTGAATGTCATCAAGAAGAGCGGCAGCTGGTTCAGCTACGGCGATTCCAAACTGGCTCAGGGCAGAGAGGCTGTAAAGCAGCTTCTGAAAGACAACCCCGAACTCTGCGAGGAAATTGAAGCCAAGGTCAGAGAGGCCCTTAAGGAAGTCAAAGACTGACACTTAAGATGATAGATCAGGCAACCATAGCCCGTATCAGGGATTCCATTGACATTGTACAGGTAATCGGAGACTTTGTTCCGCTCAAACGGCAAGGCTCCGATTATGTTGCCTGTTGCCCCTTCCATCAGGAAAAGACCCCGAGCTTTCATGTTTCTCCTACCAGGCAGTATTTCAACTGCTTTGGCTGCCACGAAAAAGGCAATGCCATTACCTTTCTGATGAAGCATGAGCAGATGACCTACGTAGAGGCCCTGAAATGGCTCGGCAACAAATACGGAATAGAAGTAAACGACGTTCAGGAAAGTTTTGAGGAAATTCAGAAGAGGAATCATCGCGATTCTCTTCTCATCATAAACGAATATGCAGGCAAGGCATTTACAGACGCCCTTTTTGGCACAGAAGAAGGCAAGGCTGTGGGGCTGAGTTACTTCAAGGAAAGAGGATTTACAGAAAGAACCATTCGCGAATTTGCCCTGGGATATGCCGACAAAGAAAGAGACTCCTTTACAAGACAGGCCATTGCAGCCGGTTACAAGAAAGAGTTTCTGGTAGAACTCGGCCTTTCAGTACAAAAGCAGGACGGCCCCTATGCCGGAGAACTTTCAGACAAGTTTCATGAAAGGGTGATGTTCCCCATCCGTTCTCTCAACGGAAAGATAGTGGCCTTCGGCGGAAGAATTCTGTCCAAAGACAAAAGTCCGGTCAAGTACATGAACTCCCCCGAAAGCGAGGTATATCAGAAAAAACGCGTGCTCTACGGCCTGTATGAGGCAAGGAATGCCATATCGCAGAGCAAGAACTGCTACCTGGTAGAAGGCTATACCGATGTCATTTCAATGCACCAGGCCGGAATAGAAAACGTTGTTGCCAGCTGCGGAACGGCCCTTACCGAAGAACAGGTAATGCTCCTGAAGAGGTTCACCCAGAAAATCACCATAATCTACGATGGAGACAAAGCCGGAATAAACGCTGCTCTGAAGGGCATAAACATGTTCCTGCAAAAAGGCATGAATGTAAAGGTTGTGCTGATTCCGGACGGAGACGATCCGGACTCGTTCGCCCGCAAGCATACCAGAGAGGAAATAGAGGACTTTCTCCAGAGTGCAGAAGAGGATTTTATTCTGTATCAGTACCGTACGCTTTCAGCTAATCTCAGCGACGACCCCTACGAAGAAGGGCGTATGATTAACGAGATAGCCCAGAGCGTTTCCATGATAGACGATGCCGGCATAAGGAGTGCCTACATGAACAAGGCGGCCGAACTGCTGGGAGTAGGGCGCAGCGACTTTTCAGACAAGGTTGTTTCGCTCAGGCAGGAAAGGATGAATCAGGCTTCGCTGTATAAGAGCGGGCAGAGGAACTATGTAACGGCCCCAGACCCAACCGCATATCGCAGAGCAACTGAAAAAACGGCAGCCACCAGGGCACAGGAAGAGCTTAAGCGGAGCGAGGAAGACATTGTATATCTGCTGATTAAGTTCGGAAGGAACATTCTCCACAATATGCGCAACGCCATGGTTGGCGGAGAAAAGGTTTATGAACCCACCGTAGCAGAATATATCAGCGAAGCCCTCAGGGTTGACGGGCTGGAGATTAAAGACCCTGTTCTCAAAAAAATCTACGACATCTACTTTACAGAGGTTGGAGCCGCAGACAGCACAACAAAGGTGGAGAGGATGCTGGTAAGCAATATGGACCAGGAAATTGCCACAAGAGCCATAGACCTCCTTTCCGCTTCCTACAGGTTCCGTTCTTCAAAAATCGAGAGTTCCGTTGAAGGCATATCCAAGACCCTCACCTCGGCAGAAGGGTCCGCAGGCAATATTTCCAGCAGCCTGAACGCAATTTTGCCCAGAACGGTTTATGTTTACAAGTCAAAAGTTATAAATTCGCAGCTTGAAACTCTCAGAGCCAGACTTCTTGCCCTGGAGCCGGAAAAGGAAGAAGAAATAAAACTTCTTACGCAACAGATCCAGAGGCTGTCCATAGTAAAGAGCCGGCTGCTCAGAGAGGCCAAGTTTGCAAAATAATCAGATATGGAAAAGAATTTCAAGAGACATCTTGTTACCGCAGCCCTTCCTTATGCAAACGGAAGCGTGCATATCGGTCATCTTGCCGGAGTTTATGTTCCGGCCGATATCTACGTGCGTTACCTCCGCCTGAAGGGAGAAGATGTGCTCTTCATCTGCGGAAGCGACGAACATGGCGTTCCGATTACCTTCAAAGCCAAAGACTTAGGATGCTCTCCACAAGAAATTGTGGACAAGTATCACACCATCATAAAAGACAGTTTCAACCGTTTTGGAATAAGCTTCAGCATCTATTCCAGAACCAGTTCCAAAATCCATGCGGAAACCGCCGGAGAGTTCTTCAGGAAACTCTACGATGAAGGAAAGTTCATTGAGCAGGAAAGCGAGCAGTATTATGATCCGGCGGCAAAGGTCTTTCTTGCAGACCGCTACATCATGGGAACCTGTCCTAAATGCGGCAACGAAAAAGCCTACGGCGACCAATGCGAAAAATGCGGAAGCACACTCTCTCCGGATGAACTCATAGACCCTCACTCCAGGCTCAGCGGAGAAAAGCCGGAAAAGAAAAAGACAAAGCACTGGTACCTGCCTTTGGACAAATACGAAAACTGGCTAAAAGAATGGATAATAGACGGTCATAAAGAGTGGAAGACCAATGTTTACGGCCAGTGCAAAAGCTGGATAGACGGAGGTCTGAAGCCCAGAGCAGTTACCAGAGATTTGGACTGGGGAGTTCCCGTACCGCTTGAGGGAGCGGAGGGCAAGGTTCTGTATGTCTGGTTTGATGCCCCCATAGGCTACATTTCCAACACCAAAGAACTGCTGCCAAACGATTGGGAAAAATGGTGGAAGAGCCACGATACCAGAATGATACACTTCATAGGCAAAGACAACATAGTCTTCCACTGCATAGTATTTCCTTCTATGCTCAAGGCTTACGGCAACGGCTTCATCCTTCCGGACAACGTTCCGGCCAACGAGTTCCTGAATCTGGAAGGAGACAAAATTTCCACCAGCCGCAACTGGGCAATCTGGCTGGAAGAATATCTGGAACAGTTCCCCGGCCAGCAGGATGTCATGAGATATGTACTCTGCGCCAATGCTCCGGAAACCAAAGACAACGACTTTACCTGGAAAGATTTTCAGGCCCGCAACAACAGCGAACTTGTAGCCATCTACGGAAACTTTGTAAACCGCGCCCTTGTTCTTACAAACAAGTACTTCGCAGGTAAAGTTCCGGGTTACAGCCAGGATATGCTCACAGAAGAAGACCGCAAGATGACAAGTGCCATTCCTGAGATTGTTGCCAACCTGAACAATTACCTGGAACACTTCAAGTTCAGAGATGCAGTCAAAGAGGCCATGAACCTTGCAAGGCTCGGCAACAAGTACCTCACCGATACCGAACCATGGAAGGTCTTCAAGACCGACCCTCAGAGGGTAGCCGTAATTCTGAACCTATGCCTGCAGATATGCGCCAACCTTTCCATTGCATTTGAGCCGTTCTGCCCATTCTCCTCAAAGAAACTTCAGGCAATGCTGTCTCTGGCAGAAAAGAAAGATGAAATCTGCCCCGTAAGCGCACCGGAAGGAAACATCCGCTGGGAGAATCTCGGCCGCCTGGATTTCCTCAAGGAAGGAGACCAGCTGGGCACTCCGGAGCTTCTTTTCAGCAAGATTGAAGACGAGGCCATCAAGGCCCAGACAGACCGCCTGGAAGCCATCAAGAAGGCCAACCTGGAAAAGGAAAAGGCCGAACAGGCAAAGCAGGTTCAGCCCCAGAAGCCCGAATGTACCTTTGAGGAATTTGAAAAGATGGATATCCGCACCGCCACGGTACTTGAAGCGGAGGCCGTTCCAAAGACAGACAAACTCCTGAAACTCACCATAGATACCGGAATAGACCGCAGAGTAATTGTTTCAGGAATCGCCGAGTATTACAGACCCGAAGATATGGTTGGCAAGCAGATTTGCATACTTGCAAACCTCAAGCCCCGCAAGATCAGGGGAATAGAGAGCAACGGCATGATTCTGATGTCAAAAGACAGCTCCGGCAAGATGCGGTTCATCACTCCGCAGGAAGTGATGGTCAACGGAGCCTCTGTAGGCTAAAGTTTATAGTTGAGGATTTCGAGTTCTTCCTTGCTGTACAGAATCCTCTCAAGGTAAGGCTTAAGGTCTTCCCTGAAGAAATAAATCAGGACACAGGCTATTAAAACAACAGCTATGACTGTCAGCAAAGCCCAAAGCCATTTTGGGCTTTTGCTTTTGTCGGCTTTCTCCGCTGTTTTCCTCAGCGATGCTTTCTTTTCTTTCTCAGCCTTTTCAGCTGCTGCTTTCTCAGCTGCTGCTTTCTCTTCTGCTGCTTTCTGCTCTGCTTCAATGCGCTCTCTCTCGGCTTTCTCCGCCGCTGCCTTCTCAGCGGCTGCTTTCTGCTCTGCCTCAATGCGCTCTCTCTCAGCTCTCTCCGCTGCCGCCTTCTCAGCGGCTGCTTTCTGCTCCGCCTCAATGCGCTCTCTCTCGGCTTTCTCCGCCGCTGCTTTCTCCGCCTCAATCTTTTCCTCGTCTCTGAGGTCAAGCGTGGAGAGCCCGAATGTATCTCTGGAAATCATAAAGTCCGGAGAAGTCTCTATAGTATAGCCGTTTTCTTTGTCATAGACAAAGGTTCCGAACCCATCCAACTCAAAACGGCCTTCTTTCTCGGCGATATTCCTAAGTTCCTCCAGTTCGGCATAAAGGGCCTTTTTTGCAGCCATTCTCGAGACCTCTCTGGCAGAAGCATATTCGTTCAGCAGAATGTCGTTTGAAGAAAGGTTGTAATTGTCAAAATAGAGCCGCTTGGAGGGCGGAGTTACCACAAGCCCACCCTCAGAAAAAGAAGCCGGAACATCCTCAAGTTTAATACATCCCATAAACGGAAGTATCAGCTGATTGTGGCTGAGGATTATATCTCTGAATATTTGAGACAGAAGGGCCTTGTCCATAATTTCTGGTTTTACAGGGCAAAGTTACTCTAATTTGCCGATTTTGATTAATTCTGCGAAAAGATTTGGAACATTATCAAAAAAAATATACTTTTGCAGTCCCAAAACGCCTGCATAGCTCAGTTGGTTAGAGCACATGACTGTTAATCATGGGGTCCTAGGTTCAAGTCCTTGTGCAGGCGCAATAAAAATCAAGCACTTACAAATTAATGTAGGTGCTTGTTTTTTTGTTGCTCTGTGCCGGCTAATTCTCCTTTTTAAGAATGCCGTCTGCCGGCCGTTTCTTCCTCAGCCCCAGAGGGGTAAGTACAATGTCCTTGATTTTTGTTACGCCTTTTGCCCTGCCTCTGCTGCGGGCCAGTTTTTTGAGGAAGATGTTTTTGTCCAAATTTCTGAGCATGCAGTACCGGTCAACAATCACATCCATCATCTGGTCCGGAAAATGGATGCTGCTGAAATCCTTTGCGCATTTTTGGAGGCTGCGGTTGTGGAACTGCACACGGTTAAGGTCTATCAGCTGAAAACTGAGAGTTCTGTCTGTTTCCTTATAAAGGATGTTGTCTATGTTGAAGTCGTTATGAACCAGACCCTTTGAATGGAAATCTGCAACATAGGCGGAAAACTGGGTCAGAAAACTGTCCAGCCTTTGCCTCTGCGTTGCATCCGAAAGATTTATGTCTTTAAAATCTGCAATGGATGAATAATCTGTATAAACGCAGATATAGCAACCGGTATGGAAGAACGGCCCCTTGAATTTTTCCAGATAGGCTATAGGCTCCGGAACGTCTATTCCGTTTTTAAGAAGCCTTATTGAGTATTCGTATGAACGCTTTGCTTTGGTAGGCCGCAGGAAGCTGTAAACCACACGGTTGAATTCAGTAGGCTTCTTAAAGATCTTTACTACTGCATGTACTCCGCCAACACGGGTTTCTTCTACTATGTTCCTGAAGTTACGGTAGGTTTTGTCAACCTTGTAGGAGCGTTGCAGAATACCTGTAACAAAGTCTCTCAGAAATTCATATTTGGGGTTAATGACAATCTTCATGTACAGGAAAATAAAGGGGATGGCCCTTTGGTCATCCCCTCAGTTTCAGATAAGTTGATCTTTACTTGATAACAACTACGCGGTTGAGAGTCTTGTCGGTCTGGCTGAACTCCATAGTACCGCCGAGGTTCTTCTCGGAGATCTTGTAGTTTCCGCCGCAAGCCTTGATGATGTTGAGAACTGCGTCCAGACGAGCCTGGCCGAGTCTCTCGTTGGTCTTAGCAGAACCAGTTGCGCTGTCTGCTGCACCTGCAATTTCAAATACGCGGTCTTTGTTGTTAGCCATAGAAGTCTCAACAAAGTACTTGATGCTGTTCTTCTGGTCCTCGGTAAGGGTAGATTTGCCAAGAGGGAAGTAAACTGCAAACGGAGCCGGTTCGTACTTGGTTTCGCCAGGTACATAAACGGTCTTGCCAGTGCCTTCCTTTGCCTTTTCAGCGTCAAGATCTTCCTGAAGCTTCTTGTTCCTTGCGTTGATGTCCTGAAGAGACTTGTTCAGATCGTTGATCTTGGAAGTGTAAGAAGATACGTCAACAGGAGCATGAGCCCTTGAGAACTCTCTGTTCTTGAACTGATAAGCAAGACCGAGAGCTACAGTTGTCATATAGTCTCTGCGAGAACCTGCTTTCTGACCGTCAAAAGTGTCGTGGAAGAGAGTGTGGGTAATATCCAAGGTAACATCCAGTGCGCTGCATACTCTGAACATGTTGTAGATACCTGCAGATACTGCAATTTCTGAATTTCTGCTGTTAGGTCTGCCCTCAGCCAGTTTAGGGTATTTGCCAGGAATGCAGTTCTGAGCTACACCTGCTCCGATGTAAGGAGCAATATCCCAGAATCTGTCAGCTCTGTAGCCACCGATAGCGTTGGAGATGTTCCACATCAGATCACCTCTTACATAGTGAATTCTGAAATGCTGCTTGTAGCCATAGTCATAGCTGTCTGCAGGGTCAACATAAGCGTTGCCGCTCCATGCAGGAGGTGCAGGGGTTGCAGCATCGTCATTGTGGTAAAAACCACGTGCCTTAATTCCGTAGTAGCCGAGTCTGATACCGAAACTTGGAGTAATCCACTTTCCAACATAGCCCTGAACTGCCGGAGACAATCTGCGATGGAATGAAAGATGATGATCCTGCTCTGCCTGATACAGATTTACACCACCAGCTACACCAAAGAAGATGTTGTCGAATAAACGGTTGGTCTCATAAGGACCTCTAAGAGTCTGAGCCTCAGTGCCTTTGATAACCTGAGCGTTTGCACTTGCAAAAGCAAATACGCAAACGGCTGCTGTTACAAATAGTTTTTTGATGTTCATATAGTTAATAATTCTTAGGTTTATATTATTCATTCAATAACACTAGTAACCGCAAATATAACTATTTTTTGATTAAAAACAAGACTTTACGTAAGAAAATAACAAAAACGACACAAAAAAAAGCCGCCCATACGGACGGCTTAATTCTTCAGACAGAAGCCTGTTTACTTGATAACAACTACGCGGTTGAGGGTCTTGTCTGTCTTGCTGAACTCATCGGTACCACCAAGGTTCTTGTCAGAAATCTTGTAGTTTCCGCCACAAGCCTTGATGATGTTGAGAACTGCGTCCAGACGAGCCTGGCCGAGTCTTTCGTTGGTCTTTGCAGAACCGGTTGCGCTGTCAGCTGCACCTACGATCTCGAAAGTACGGTCTGAGTTGGTCTTCATAGCTGTTTCAACAAAGTACTTGATGCTGTTCTTCTGAGCGTCTGTAAGAGTAGATTTGCCCAGAGGGAAGTAAACTGCAAAAGGAGAAGGAACGGTCTTGGTTTCACCAGGAACGTAAACGGTCTTTCCACCCTTATCCTTTGCCTTCTCAGCATCCAGATCTGACTGAAGCTTCTTGTTGAGTGCGTTAGCATCTTCCAGAAGTTTGTTCAGATCCTTAATCTTGTTGTTGTAAGGAGTTACGTCAACAGGAGCGTGAGCTCTTGAGAACTCTCTGTTCTTGAACTGATAAGCAAGACCAAGAGATGCAGAAGCTATGAACTCTCTGCGATTATGGCGGGAATCTCCGTCATATCTCTGGTTAACGACGCTCTGGTTTACATCCAAAGTTATGTCCAATGCCTTGCTGATACGGAACATGTTGTAGATACCTGCAGTAACTGCAAACTCAGTGTCATGATGATGTGAACCGTCAACCTTCTTGGTAGTTCCGTTCCACATAGCACCTGCTCCGAGGTAAGGAGCAATGTCCCAGAATCTGTCAGCTCTGTAGCCTCCAATAGCGTTGGAGATGTTCCACATCAAGTCACCTCTTACATAGTTATGGTTCATCTTCTGCTTTCCGGCAAAAGTATGATAGTCCTCAGTGTAAGCGTTGAAACGAGAGAGGGTCTTGTCTGCGTAGTAACCCTTTGCCTGAATACCATAGTATCCGAGTCTGATTCCAACAGAAGGGGTAATCCATTTTCCAATGTAACCCTGAACTGCGGGAGCAAGTCTCTTAGCAAAATCGATCTCATGATCGTTCTCGCCCTGATACAGGTTAACTCCACCGGCAGCACCAATAAAGATGTTGTCAAAGAGACGGTTAGTCTCATAAGGGCCTCTGAGGGTCTGTGCCTCAGCACCCTTAATTACCTGTGCATTTGCGCTTGCTGCAGCTATTGCGCAAATAGCAACTGTCAAAAAGAATTTTCTCATAGTCATTTAAATGATTTTATAGTTTTTATGTTACTAAATCTTGTTGCATCAAGCCCTCCGTATGTTCACAAGAGCCCGATAATCGTTGCAAATATACGATTTTTTATTTCTCTGCCAAAAAATCTTTCAAAAAATCTGTCTTTGGGCGGGTTATTCCGGATTTTCAATGACAGTCAGCCTGTTTCCAGCCTCTATAATGGCTTTTGCGGCATTCTGCACATTTTCCTTCGTAACAAATTTGTCAATTTTTTCGTCCGTAAGCTGGTTGTCGTACCCGTACAGGTAGTAAGCTTCCAGAAGATTCCCCCAATATGCAGGGTTCTTTTTGCTTTCTGGAATGTTCTTTTTCAGCATCTCTATTGTCTTACCCATTTCTTCGTCGGTAGGACCTTCGGCGGCAAGGGCTTCTATGCCTTTATAGACCTTCTCTATAAGCACAGGAGCCTTTTCTTTTCCGGTTTCGAACGATACTTCAAAGTAATTTCTCTCACAAGGCAGATTTGAAATACTGCCGCTTACACTCGGGCTGTAAGTTCCGCCGTCCTCCTCTCTGAGAGAGGCTATGTACCTCATATTCATAATGTAGGTCATGGCTCTGGTTACAACCTTGTTCTCAAGGGTGTTCTTCTGAGGACGCTGGTAAACCACGGTGGCATAGGTATTGGGGTTTTCCATCTTCACGGTCTGCTCAACCACATTCACTCCGTCTGTCGGATACATCTTGTGATCCACTGCGGTTCTGGCCTTCTTGCTCTTTACGGGAAGAGATGCCACATACTTTTCTATCAGAGGCCTAAGAGTTTCTGCGTCAAAGTCGCCTACGACAAAAAGCTTTGCGCCCACTGCATCGCCGAAGAGAATGCTGTTACCCTTTCTGATATCCTCCGGACTGACCTTCTCTATCAGATCCTTTGAAAACATCAGAGCCCTGGGGTTGTTATTGGTCATAGCCTTACGGAGCATCTTCTGGTACTGGAACTGAGGGTTGCTGTCTATGTTGGCGGCTATGGCCTTCATCTGTGTCATGGAGGTCTCAAACTCGGCATCCTCGCACCTTGGCTGCGTAAAGGCCAGATACATAAGCTGGAGTGCCGTTTCTGCATCCTTGGTAGAAGAAGAACCGTTTACACCGCTGTGGGTTTCGTTTATGAAATTGGAGGCAGAAGCGTTCTTTCCGGCAAGCATCTTGTCGACCGTGTTGGCAGGGAACTGCCCCACTCCGGCGTTAGATGCATAAAAATACTGCACATTGTCCTCAAAATCAGGCAGCAGCTCCTGAGGAAGCATGCTCTGCCCACCATCCTGAATGAGAGTGAATGAAACTCTGTCTTTACGGACATCGGTCGGATAAAGGTAGGCCTGAATGCCGTTGCTCAGTGTCCATACCTTACATCCGATGTAGCCCTGGGCCTCTTTCTTAATCTTTCCGGCCTTGATGGTTGCTGGATCTATGAATTCCTTGGCAATTTCCTCGCCCTTAGGAGCCTCTACCTCGGCTGCAAAGCCTTCCTTGACAAATTCTACCAGCTGGGTCTCCGATGGAAGGGTAGCTTCGTCCTTCTTAGGACCTACCAGCATAACTGCACTGTTTTCCAGCGTAATGAGCCCCTTGGTAATTGCTGCATTTATCATTTCCGGTTTGATTTGGCTGAAAATCATCTGAGCAAGCTGATTCTCCACTTTAGGCTCGCAGTAAGGCTCGTTTTTGAGGAAGTACTGGACAATCTGCATTGCCAGCTGGCTGTTAGTACGGGTAGCAGCCCTGTCTTCGCTGGCCTGATATGAACGGAGGATGTTTGCCTTTGCACGGTCAAACTCATCCTGCGTAAAACCAAACTGGGCGGCCTGACGGACCATCTTTACTACGGATGTAACGGCCTCCTTTATCTTACCCTCTTTGGGAACTATGCTGAACAGGCTGGCATCCATAGTCTTAATCAGATTGAAATTAGAATAGGATGCGCTCATGAACGGACAGTCTGCCTTTTTGCTCTCGTCAGAAAGCCTTTCGTTGACTATGCTCAATATGATGTCTTTAAGTATGTCCTGCGAAAAATAAGCTACGGTGTTTCGCAGTTCCTGAGGAAAGGCAGGTTCCTTGTCTATGAAGATTATATTGGTGGTTATGATTTCAGGGTCTGTGAAAACCAGAGAAAGGGGCTCCTGATTTGAAGGCACGGTTATGACTTCCTTTACAGGAGGGTTCTCCTTTTTGGGAATAACGCTGAAAAGTTCCTTAATCTTTCCTTCTATATAATCTACATCAAAATCTCCTACAGCTATGATTGCCTGATTTTCAGGATAGTACCAAGTCTTATAGAAGTTTGTCAGTTCTTGAGGGTCAAAAGAAAGCAGGCATTGTTCGTCGCCGATGACATTGCAGTCTGCATACTTGGTGCCCTTGTAAAGAACTTTGTAAAGTGCCTCCTGCTGCCTGCGCTGGGCGGTGTTTCCGCTTCGCCATTCCTCAATTATGACTCCTCTTTCCTTTTCTATCTCAGCGAAGTCGTTGGTTACAAAGGCAGCATCGTTCTGCAGTATAACCAGAGCGGTGTCCATAAGAGCCTGCCTGTCTGTAGGAATTGTGCTGAGAGTGTAAACCGTCTGCTCAACTCCGGTCATAGCGTTTATATTGGCCCCGAATATCAGACCATTCTTTTCAAGGTAGCTCATCATGGTGTTGCCCGGAAAATCCTTGTTTCCGTTAAAGCACATGTGCTCCAGGAAATGGGCAAGACCTCTCTGAGCCGGAGTTTCGTTGATTGCACCTACATTGGTGGCAATATAAAACTCGGCCCTCTTTTCGGGATTGGCGTTCTGCCTTATAAAATAGGTAAGACCGTTGTCCAGTTTTCCTACCCTTACGGCAGGATCCAACGGCATGGGAGGCATCTGCTGGGCAAAACTTACACTTGCGGCAAGCATAAAGCCTAAAAGAATCAAAAATCTTCTCATATAATATAATTTTAGCCGTGCAAATCTACTCCAATTAAATTCATTTCAAAAATTATCTGCCCCAAAATACGGGAAACTTCAATCGTATGCCACAGAATTTGGAAGTTGGGCAGATTTGATTATCTTTGCAGCCCATTTTACTAACTAAAATTTAAGAGATGTTAAAGAATTACGAGACCGTTTTCATTGCAACTCCCGTTTTGTCTGAAGCTCAGATGAAGGAAACGGCAGCCAAATACATCTCCCTTATAAAGGAGAACGGCGGCACAGTTGTCAGTGAAGAGGATTGGGGACTGAAGAAACTGGCCTACCCAATCCAGAAGAAGACCTCCGGATTCTACCACCTTGTAGAATTCCAGGCAGAACCGGCTTTCATTGAAAAGCTTGAAACTCAGTATCGCAGAGATGAAAGAATCATCCGCTTCCTCACCTTTGCAATGGACAAGGATGCTGTGGCTTACGCAGAAAAGAGAAGAGCCAACTGGGCAGCTAAGAAGAATGCAGCCGCAGAAAAGAAAGAAACCAATCAGTAACAGGAGGAACAGTTATGGCACAGAGAAATGACGAAAATGCAGATATCCGCTATCTGAACCCGGTTACCGTAGAGGTAAAGAAGAAGAAATACTGCCGTTTCAAGAAGGCAGGTATCAAGTATGTAGATTACAAGGATGCAGAGTTCCTGAAGAAGTTCCTCAATGAGCAGGGCAAGATTCTTCCCCGCCGCCTTACCGGAACTTCTCTCAAATTCCAGAAGAAAGTGGCTCAGGCCATCAAGCGCGCCCGCCATATAGCTTTGCTTCCTTATGTTACTGACCTTTTGAAATAAGGAGGAGAGATTATGGAGATTATACTTAAGGAAGATGTCCGCCATCTTGGACACAAGAACGACATCGTTACCGTAAAAGACGGTTACGCAAACAATTTCCTTTTCCCTCAGGGTCTGGCAATTCTTGCTACGGCTTCCGCAAAGAAGCAGCTTGCAGAAACCATAAAGCAGAGAGCCCACAAGGAAGAAAAACTCATTGCAGACGCAAAAGCTATCGCTGAGAAACTCAATGCAGTTTCTGTAACCATACCTACCAAGGTAAGTGCTTCCGGCAAAATCTACGGTTCAGTCAACAACATTCAGGTTGCCGAGGCTCTGGCTTCCCAGGGTTTTGAGATAGACCGCCGCAAGATTGAACTCAAGGATGCCGACAAGGTCAACGAAATCGGAACCTATGATGCTGTCATAGACATCTACAGAGGTGTTGAGGCTACCGTCAAGGTTATCGTAGTTGACGAGGAAGGAAAGGTAACAGAAAAGAAAGAGGCAGCTGAATAATCTTCAGACATGGCCAAACAAAAAACCGGAGGCAGATGCTTCCGGTTTTTTTGTTTACAATGCAAAGAGTGTTATTTCTTCTTTGCAACTGCCTTCTTTGCTGGAGCTTTCTTTGCTGGAGCCTTCTTTCCGGCAGGCTTCTTGGCAACAACCTTCTTTGCTGGAGCAGCCTTCTTTGCTGGAGCAACCTTCTTTGCAACGGCCTTCTTTACTTCGGTATTCTTCTTTGCAACGGCCTTCTTTGCAGCAACAGCTTTCTTTTCCACAGCCTTCTTTGCGTCAGCAGCCTTCTTGGCTACGGTCTTCTTTACAGCTGCAGACTTCTTGACAGCAGCGGCTTTCTTTACAGCTACGGTCTTCTTTACAGCATCTGCTTTCTTTACAACAGCCTTCTTTACCTCAGCAGCCTTTTTTGCAACGGCCTTCTTTACGGGAGCTGCCTTCTTGGCAACAGCCTTCTTTACCTTTGCAACTTCTTTCTTTACTTCAGCAACTTTCTTTTCAACTGCTTTCTTTACTTCTTCTTTCTTTACTTCTTCTTTCTTTGCAGGAGCCTTCTTAGCTGCGGGCTTCTTTGCAGCTGCTTTCTTTACAGCTGGCTTTGCGGCGGCCTTCTTAACAGGGGCCTTCTTTACTTTTGTTACCATAATATTTGTTTGTTTAGTTAATTGTTTTCAAGCCGTCTTAGCCGCGTTTGGAAGCAGGAGCATTCTTGAGAAGCTCTACAAGATACTTCCAGCATTTGCCTACGCTCTCTATGTTCACTCTTTCGTCAGGTGAGTGAGGAGAGAAGATGGTTGGACCAAATGAAATCATATCCCACTCAGGATAAGTTGCACCCAGAATTCCGCACTCAAGTCCTGCATGGATTCCGGTTACCTCAGGATCCTTGTTGAAGAGTTTCTTATAGACTTCCTTGGATACCTTGAGGATAGGAGAATTCATATCGAGCTGCCATCCGGAATAACCTCCACTGAAAGTGCATTTTCCGCCTGCAAGTTCAACTATGGCTCTCATGCTTTCTGCAAGTTCCCACTTTTCTGAATCAATGGAGCTTCTCATGAGGGAGTGAATCTTGATGGTCTTTGCATCCTGCTGGATGATAGCCATATTGTTTGAAGTTTCTACAAAACCTGCAACGGTATCGCTCATTCTCCATACTCCGTTAGGAATTGAAGCAATTGCCCTGACAATTGAGAGAGCGGTCTTCTTTTCTATAGCCGGAGCCTTTTCCTTTACTGCGCTTGTAGTAATCTTGAGGTCTTTGTCTGTGTACTGGTACTCAAGGGTTGCCTCCTTGCGGATCTTTCCTACATGGAGAGCAAACTTCCTCTCGTTCTTCTTTGGAACTGCAACAACTGCGCAGGCATCTCTCGGAATTGAATTGCGGATGCTGCCGCCGCTGATACATACAAGACGAGCGTTGAGGTCTCTCATTACAGGAAGGATGATTCTTGCAAGAATCTTGTTTGCATTTGCCCTGTAGAGAACAATGTCCATTCCGGAGTGGCCACCAATCAGACCGCTTACTGCAACTTTCTTGAACACATAACCTGCGGGAACTTTTTCTGTGGTGTAGTTGAAAGCTGCCTCGCCGTCCAATCCGCCTGCACATCCTACATAGAGGATACCCTCGGTTTCGGAGTCAAGGTTCATAAGAATTTCGCCTTTGAGAATGCCTGGTTTCAAGGCTCTTGCACCGGTCATTCCAGTTTCCTCATCTACCGTAAACAGGCACTCTATGGGGCCGTGCTGAATGGTCTTGCTCTGCAGTACTGCAAGGGCCATGGAAACTCCCATTCCGTTGTCTGCTCCCAGAGTTGTTCCGGTTGCATAGACAAGGTCGCCAACGATGCGCGGTTTGATAGGATCTGTTTCAAAGTTGTGCTTTACATCGGGATTCTTCTGAGGTACCATATCCAGATGTGCCTCAAGAATCAGACCTGCCTTCTTTTCCATTCCCTTGGTTGCAGGTTTGCGGATGATTACGTTTCCTACTTCGTCTTTGATGGTTTCAAGACCCAGATTCTTTCCGAAGTTGTAAACGAATTCAACTGCCTTATGTTCTTTCTTGGAAGGACGCGGAACTTTTGCAAGTTCGTTGAAGATTGTCCAAACCTCTTTAGGTTGTAATTGATCTATGGTTTTCATCAGTATCTTGTTTTTAAATGTTATTTTCCAAGTGCCAGATCCAGCGGAAAGTACAACACCTTACCAAACTGGTAAACCGGAATTCTGGTCTGCCCCAGAACTGTCTGCCCGTCAAGGATTCTTGCATTGACAACCAGCGGAATCCTGTATGCCACCTTGCCTTTTGAAGAAGCCATTTCTTCTGCCGTAACTTCCGTAGCAATCTTTCCGTCGGTTACCGTAAGTTCCAGATATATAGGACGCCCGCTCATATTGTCGGCAGGCAGAAGACCCTGAGAATCAGAAATCCTGCAAATCACATAGTTCTGCTTTGCGTTCTTTGCCTTAGGCACAACTTCAAAGCTTGCCTGCTGAGTTGCCGTTGTAGTTTTGCCGGTAAACAAAGACATATATTCTTTCTCCAACCTGTCCATATTCCTCACTGCACTGCCCAGAGCTTGTCCGCTATAGTTGGCGTCTGTATCGCCGGTGAGGATGTCTATTTTTTTCTCCCTCAGACGGAAGATAAGCTGCGCTGTTTCTTCTGCTTTTTTGTCCGCAGTCTTGGCTACGGTCTGCGTCTGGGGAACTGCAACTTTTTCAACTTCCCCGTCTTCGTTTGTAACGTTTTTGTAAAGCTGGGTTGTTTGCGTACCGAGGTTTGCAACTGCCTCGTTGAACGTAGGTTGCATCGGCGATGGAAAACGCGACTGAGATGTTTCCGGAGTAAAGTAACCAGGAGCAATTATCAAACCCTGAGAAGAAAATGCAAGAAAGTTTGCGCTTGCATTCTTTGAATTTCCAAGATTGAGTGCAACGCTCAGATTCTGGTCTGCTTCAACCATAGGAGTAATTTCTATTTCTTCTATTGTGCAGGATTTTTTTGAAGAACGGTCTGCCGTAATTCCAAGATATTTTTCCGAGTATGACGCATAAGGCCCGGCAGTAAAACTGCTCAGCGAAACCTTTAGAGTAACCTTTACCGAAGTCTGCGGCAGAGAGTAGATGACCGCACCTTGCGGAGCTGCTTCGGAACTTTTGAAAATCTGTGAGTAAGAGGTAGTTGCACTAATCAGCAGAACGGCTGATGTTATGATGGATATTCTTTTTACAAGTTGCATCTTCTTAATTTTTCTGATTCTTTCAAGAGATGAATTGCTGTAATCATTTCCACATTAGGAAAATAACATTGTACAATTATAGCAATTATTTGCTTATGTTGTTGTCGTATGGTTCAATATTTCGCTTCCAGCGTTTGTGACTCCACAGCCAGTTGACCGGATTTTTTCTGATATCGGCCTCTAAAAGCTGAGCAAATTTTTCTGTTACATAATTTTCTCCGCGATTTTCTGACGGCTCGCTTATCTTCTCAAACTCAATATGATACCGACCTCTTGCAATCCTGTCAAACCTCAGATACACTGCCGGTATTCCAAGCCTTGAAGAAAGATATGCAGGACCTGGAAGCATGTATGTTTTCTGATTGAGAAAATCTACTACCGGATCGTGCTTTCCGATTGGATTCTGGTCTGCAATCATTACATAAGTTGCCTTGCTGTCTTTGTTTTTAAGGGCGTGACGCAAAACCTGTCTGCTCTCTACAACTTCTCCCAGAGAATGGAATTTTTTGTATTCGTGCATCCTCAGCATACGGAAAAGAATGTCTGAAAACTTACTTTCGGCAGCTTTGTAAACCATATATACAGGATGCGATGCAAAGCTATCTTCGGTACGGTCTTCGGGGCTGATTATCATACCACTGACCATTTCCCAGTTTCCGCAGTGACCCATGATGAGAATAACTCTTCCGTACTTTTTCTGAAGCTGATCCACAACCTCAACCTTTGACACCCCCACTCTCTTTCTTACAGCATCCGCACTGTGTGCAAGATCCCATACGCTTTCGCAAAAAAGATCACACATGTAGCGGTAATATTCTCCCGTAAGTTTTTTTATCTGTCCGTATTTCATCTGCGGAAAACTCCGTGCTATGTTGGTGGTAATTACAGAATACCTGTACCGTACTATCCTCCTGAGCACAAAGCACATTACAGCGGAGAAAAAATGATGCGCTCCCATCGGAAGCAGGCTGAGCGGCCAGAGCAGACAGAAAACGACTCTTGCAAGAAATTTTTTCATCGCGATAAAAACAAAATCTTAGAAATGTCAATCTGTAAAGGTATTAAAACATTCTGAACAGACAAAAAATAATGCCGCCGGAAACTCTGCCGATATGGATTTTGCAAGAATTAGTTATATTTGAGTTTTGAAAGACATGGCTTCCTCAAAGGACTTCAGGAAGTCTGTCTGAAAATTGATAATGAAAGTCCACAATAAAAAAGATTAGTTGACATGTTAAAACTTTGGGAAACCAATGCTACTCTGGTAATCTTGATTGCGATACTGATTGTTGTTGTACCGCTCTTGATTTTCTATCTTGTCAAGGCTAGAAAAGAGCATCCGAAGGGGTTGATTGCAGCTGCACTCAGCAACATGGGCGAAAGGTTCGGCTACTATATCATGAATGCCGTACTGGCCCTGTTCCTGGCATCCAAATTCGGCATCAGCGATGACGCTGCCGGTTGGATTTATGCCGTTTTCTATTTCTCTATTTACGTTCTCGCTCTTCCGGGCGGTCTGATTGCAGACAGGCTTCAGAACTACAAGGGCACAATCATTACAGGACTTCTGGTAATGGCCATAGGCTACGCCCTGCTTTCTGTTCCTGTATTTGGAGAATCGTTTGCAGCCACCACCGGCCACATCTCCGGCATCCTTGTCTTTACATGCTTTGCCCTGCTTCTGATTGCCATCGGAAACGGCCTGTTCAAAGGCAACCTCCAGGCAATTGTAGGTCAGATGTACGACAACTTTGAGGCAGAGGGCGCAAAAATCAGCAAAGAAGAACTCGAAAGGAGAAAGAGCAAGAGAGACCCTGGTTTCCAGATTTTCTACGTGTTCATCAACATAGGCGGCGTAATTGCTCCGTTCGTTGCTCCGCTGCTGAGAAGCTGGTGGCTCAAGAGCCATGACCTCATCTACAACTCCAGCCTTCCTAAACTCTGCCATCAGTTCCTCAACGACGCCTCAGCAATGACAGCCGAGCAGGCCAGCAACTTCACTCAGCTGGCAGAGTCTGTACAGAGCGGTGCCCAGGTTCTTCCTGCAAACGCAGAATTCGCTGAGAATTATCTGAATATATTCAACACCGGCGTTCACTATTCATACATAGCTTCCGTTGCTGCAATGGTCATTTCTCTCCTCATCTTCGTTGCCACCAAGAAGAAATTCCCTAACCCTGCAAAGAAAGAGAAGAAGGCCGTAACCAACTACACGGAAGAAGAAAGGCTTGCAAACGCAAAGGAAATCAAGCAGAGGATGTATGCCCTGTTCGCAGTTTTGGGTGTTGCCGTATTCTTCTGGTTCTCATTCCACCAGAACGGCCAGAGCCTTTCATTCTTTGCCCGCGACTTTGTAAACACTTCATCTGTTCCGCCGGAGGTTTGGCAGTGCATCAACCCGTTCTTCGTAATCATCCTCACACCTATCATCATGGGTCTGTTTGCCATGCTTGCCAACAGAGGAAAGAGCGTTTCCACTCCCAGGAAGATTGCCTTGGGTATGTTCATTACCGCACTTGCCTACATCTTCCTGATTATCATAGCCTGCGTTCACAACTACCCTTCTGCAGACACCTTCAACGGGCTCTCCGAAGCAATTAAGGAAACTATGAGGACAAGTCCTGCGGTGCTGATTCTCACCTACTTCTTCCTCACCGTAGCCGAGCTGTTCATATCGCCTCTGGGCCTGAGCTTCGTTTCCAAGGTTGCGCCTAAGCACCTTCAGGGAATTTGCCAGGGACTTTGGCTTACGGCCACCGCAGTAGGAAACCTCTTCATAGCACTCGGAGTTACAATGCTCCGCCACTTCCCCCACCAGTGGGAAACATGGGCCGTATTTGCCGCATTCTGCCTCATTTCCATGGCCGTAATGCTGGGTATGGTCAAGTGGCTTGAAAAGGTTACGTCAGACTAACAGTTGCAACTGCTGCATATTTGCATTTTGGCAAAAGCAGCAAGCTTATCAAATGCAGATATGAAGGTTGCAGTAGTGATATTGAATTGGAACGGCAAGGGCTTCCTCCAGAAGTTCTTGCCTTCTCTTTTCAACAGCCTTCCGGAATATGCAGACCTCACAGTTGCAGACAACGCCTCAACGGACGGTTCAAAAGAAACGTTCAACGGCATCTGCAACTCGCTGAAAGGAGGCCGGAATCAAGAAGCCGCAACCCCCGAACTGAACTGGATTCAGCTAGACAGAAACTACGGTTTTACCGGAGGCTACAACCGAGCCTTCAATATCATAAGGAATTCCGCAGCACATACAGCCTCTCCGGAAGAGAATTCTTCAAATTCTGCAAGTTCTCCCTACAAGTATTATGTGCTGATAAATTCGGACATACTGGTTACCGGCAACTGGCTGCAACCGCTTGTAAACTTTATGGAAGAACATCCCGAGGTGGCCGTCTGCCAGCCAAAAATCCTTTCATACGCAAGGCATCTGAAAGTTGTTCAGGAACCTCTCATCGCTGAGCAGTTTGAATATGCCGGAGCAGCAGGCGGTTTTATAGACAGGTGGGGTTTTCCTTTCTGCAGGGGAAGAATCCTCTCTTGTCTGGAAGAAGACCTTGGCCAGTATGATAATCCTCAGCGATGTTTCTGGGCTTCAGGGGCCTGCATGATTGTAAGAAGCAGCATCTGGCACAAACTCCAAGGCCTGGAAGAAAAGTTCTTTGCCCACATGGAGGAAATAGATTTCTGCTGGAGGGCTTCCCTTGCCGGATATGAGGTTTGGTGCCTGCCTCAGAGCAAGGTCTATCATGTAGGAGGAGGCACCCTTCCGAACAACTCTCCGAGGAAGCTATATTTCAACTACCGCAACAACCTTCTGATGCTGTGGAAAAACCTCCCCAAACGGCACAAAAACGCCAAGATTTTCCTCCGAAAATGCATCGACGGGCTCTCCGCAGTCTGCTATGTCTTCCAGGGCAAATTCAGCTATTTCAAGAGCGTAGTCAAAGCCCACCGCCATTACACAAAACTCAAAAAGGAAGTTGCCGTTTCCCCGCAGCAACAACCCTCCCCCACACCTCAGCCCACCTCCTCCGTAGCACGCCCCTTCGGAATGCTCCCCTTCTCCATCATCCTCAAGTTCTTCACCGGCAAAAAGAAGTTCTCCCAACTCCCTCAGAATTAATTCCACCCCAGCATGGCTACTTCTTCCCATTCACAATAACGGCAAAAATCTTATCTTCCATTTCTCGCTGCGGCTATCTCCCCGTTAAGAAAGCAAATCTTCCAAAATCACAACTTTCTGAAATATCCCACTGTATTCATTGTATTTCAGACCGAAGGTTGTCACTAATGTGGGATGGACAATATACTTCTTTGGTAGCTTCTCTTTCAGATCTGCTATCCTCTTCAGCATTTTCCGGAATTCCGTCTTATCTACGGAGTACTCTTCAGAATAGAACTTCATCTCGCAGAGGTTCACGACGTTGTCCTTTCGCTTAATCAGCAAGTCCGTTTGGCTGCCATCTCCCTCAATATCACCATGCAAGGCCCATGCGGAAATTTCTGTGGAAACTCCTGCTATTCCCAAAGCACGCTTGATTGCATCTGACTGTCTGAAACAGAAATCCTCGAATGCAAAACCACGCCAACTGACAACACTCTGTGAAAACTGGTTACTTGACCAGAAATATGGATCCTGGGTATTATTCTCTTTGACAAACTTGCTGTAAAAAATGCAGAACGGATCAACTAGCTTATAGTAGTCTACAGACTTCTCTCCGAACGGCCTGTACTTCTGAATGAAATCGCTGGCTATAAGAGCTTTCAACATTTTTGTTAAGGAACCGTCAGCTTCGATGTCCAATGTATCCGCAATCTCCATTCTGGTATATCCCTTCCTTCTTTTGCTGAGAACAAGAATTATCCGCTTCATATCTTCCGGGTTAGAAAACACGGAAGCGAACAGTTTGTCAAATTCATCTTTCAACTTAGCTTCATCATTCCAGAATAATCTGTCAATGTTCTGGGCGAAACTGTATCCCTTCCTGAAATATCCAAGGTAGTACGGTATCCCTCCCAATACCATATGAGTCTGGAGTATATCATACTGCGACAACAGAAGTCCTTTTGCCTTGAAGAATTCTCCGCTCTCATCAAAAGTGAATGGCTTGACTTTTATACTGCACTTTGTCCGGCCATAAAGACCGCCGTGATTGTTTATCAGATTATCCAGTATCCAAGAATTGGCACTTCCGCAAACAACGACCATAAGATTGTCACGATGGCATCCCCAACCGTTCCAAAAGCCTTCGAAAGCAGTCATAAAACCAGACCTCGGTGTATCCATCCATGGCAATTCATCAAGAAAGACAACCTGCCTTGATCCATTGTCTATTTCTTGCAGATGCTGTTCCAACATAAAAAAAGCATCAAGCCATGAAGTCGGACATTTACTCCTTCGTACCCCTTGAATCTTCAACGAGTTGTAAAAGTGCTTAAGCTGATCTTTCAGCAAATTCTTTTTACCCTTTTCATCCACTGGAGACAGACCAGCGTGACGGAACGTTATCCTTCCTTTCAAGGCTTCATCAACCAAAAAAGTTTTCCCTACCCGTCGTCTGCCATACACAGCAACCAATTGGGACTCGTCGCTCTTATATAACGATTCAAGTTCTTCTATTTCCTGTTTACGTCCAATTATTGTAGCCATCTGATGTTTTATTTACCTGCAAATATAAAAAATATCTCGATTTAGGTAAATATCCATCATTATTCGCCGAAAATATCGTTTATTTTCCTATTTGAGGTATATTTTGGTCGGTTTTAGGTGATTATCCCAAGTTTTGGTGGGAGAAGAAAGTTTAATTCTCCGGGTTTACGACAATTGGTGGTTTTGGGAAATTTTGACCTTAGGATTCATCAACTGTCCAGGAGAAGAGCCTCAAGCCTAACTGGGGCTTGAGGTTGTCTATTTCCATGAGCCGTTCTTTCAGCCTTTTGGCAGACTCATCATCTACAAAGGTTATCATGGCGGTGTTCATCGTAGGCCAGGCGTGTGAACCAAGATGCGGTTCGCCGTCTTTTGAGCCTCTGCCCGTTACCTGCTGCCACATGGTGTAGCCCTTGACAAAGCATTTTTCCATTGCTTCCAATACTGCCTCTGTCTGGGCTTCGTTATATGCTACAAATACTGCTTTCATTTTAATAACGCTTCATTTATAGTTGCTGAATCTAATTTGCCGTGGAAACTTCCTTGAGCTGGCTGTCCTGTTCCGCTTTCTGCTTGCGGGCCTTTTTCTTCTGGCGGTTGAGTCCGAATGCTGCAAAGATGGTGTAGAGTACCGGAACGAATATCAGGGTAACTACAGTGGAAACTGAAAGGCCCCAGGCAACGGTCATACCCATACCTCTCCAAACCTCTGAACCTTCTCCTCTTCCGAGGGCCAGAGGAAGCATACCCAGAACTGTGGTAAGGGTGGTCATGAGTACAGGACGGAGGCGGGAATGTCCGCTGTCAACAACTGCGCGGATGATACCCATGCCTCTTTCTCTGTTGAGGTTGGCATAGTCAACAAGCACGATACCGTTGTTAACTACAATACCTATTGTCATAACGGCTCCTACCATGGCCATGATACTCAACGGAGTATTTGTAAGTACAAGGCCTATGAGCACTCC
This sequence comes from uncultured Bacteroidales bacterium, assembly GCA_937899055.1. Taxonomy (GTDB): domain Bacteria; phylum Bacteroidota; class Bacteroidia; order Bacteroidales; family UBA932; genus Egerieousia. The sequence continues at coordinate 89,716 of CALBPX010000061.1, read as the reverse complement.
CACAAATGCAAACGGAACCGCAAACATGATTACGAACGGATAGGTAAGGCTCTCGAACTGTGCGGCCATGACGATGAACACCAGAAGTACAATCAGAACCATCAGCATACCAAGGCTTTCAAACGTGCTCTGCATATCGTCGTAGGTTCCGCCAAACTTCCAGCTCACTCCGGCAGGAAGTCCGCCTTCCTCTATCTTTGCCGTAATGGCTTCATTCATGTCGGAAGCGGCCATTCCGTCAGGCAGAGGAGCCGTAACGCTTACATATCTTTCACGGTCTTTTCTCTGGATGGTAGGAGGAGTCATGGCTTCCTTGATAGTACCAAGTTCGCTGAGTTTGATGGCCTGTCCTGTATTGGAGTAAACGGTTATGTTCTCAATGTCCTGAAGGCTCTGGCGGTATTCCGGAGCGTAGCGGACGCGAATGTCGTACTCATCGCCGCTTTCGCGATATTCGGAGGCTATTGCTCCGTTGATGCGGTTTCTGAGGAATGTAGCAACGGTAGCAGTATTGAGGCCGTACATGGCTATCTTTTCTCTATCAAGATCTACCTGATATTCAGGAACATAATCATCGCGACTGATAACCGTCTGCCTTACGCCCAAGTCTTTGAACCATTGAGAAACCTGAGCCGCAGCCTCATCTGTTGCACTGAACTCATAGCCGTAAAGATCTACCTGGCAAACGGTCTGTCCGCCCATTCCGCCCTGCTGACCGCCGGCTACTACATTGAACCTTTTTATCTGGTTGTACTCAGCGAGTTCTTCCATCATTATGTTGGAAATTTCCTTGATGCTCCTCTTGCGTTTTTCCATACTTCCGACATTGATGTTCATGCTTATGATATGAGTTCCGTTGCTTCTCATACTTGCAAACATGTTATCTGAGTCGGCAGTTCCTTCTGTAAGACCAAGGCGCTGTATTTCAGGGAATTCTGCCCTCCAACGCTTGTCAAGTTCAAGAGCCAGGTCACGGGTGATTTCCTGACGGGTACCAACCGGGAGCTGGATTGTCACCGATATTCTTCCGTTGTCCTGCTCGGGAACAAATTCCGTCTTCATGTTAGGAAGGCATATTGCAAAAACTCCGGCAAGGAGCGCCACTGCAATGGCAACAACTATCCTCTTATGCCTTAAAGACCAGTCAAGAACCTTTGCATAGAATGCGCTCAGCCAGTCCAGGGCCTTGTTGATGGGAGTGAACAGCAACTTGAACCACTTGGAATCCTGCTGCTTGTTCTGTGTACGCATCATTGTTGAGCACATCATAGGCGTAAGAGCCAATGCGCAGAGGGTGGAAACGGTAATCACGATAGAAACCATCCATCCCAGCTGGCGGAACATGATACCTGCCAGACCGCTGACCAAGGTCATTGGAAGGAACACGGCAAGAGTTGTTGCGGATGAGGCAACAACCGCCATGGCAACCTCGTTGGTAGCATAGACTGCCGCCTGCTTAGGGTTGCTGCCCCGGTCTATGTGAGTGGTTATGTTTTCCAGCACCACAATTGCGGCATCCACCACCATACCTATTGCAATGGAGAGCGAACTCATTGATATCATGTTCAATGTATTGCCGGTTGCATACAGGTATATCAGCGATGCAAGCAATGATATAGGAATGGTGATGAGGATGATGACCGTAGCCCTCCATCGCCCGAGGAAGATAAATACAACGGCCATCACAATCAGAAGGGTAATCAAGATGGTCTTTTCCAGTGAACCAATGGTCTTGATGATGTTCTCCGTAGTATCTACGATTACATTAAGCTTGATGTCGGAAGGAAGCTCCTGCTCAAGCTTGGGAAGCATTTCATTTACCTTCTTGACTATCTGCACAGAGTTTTCGCCGGTCTGTTTCTGGATAATGACCATTCCTCCGATTTGACCGTTGGTATAACTTTCCTGAGCTCTTTCCTGCAGACCATCTACAATCCTTGCTACGTCTTTCAGATAGACATTACCGCCGTTGTAAGAGCCTACTACAAGGTTTTCTATTTCCTTAGCTCCTGAAAATTCCTTCTGGACCCTCAAAGCATAATTGTTTGAACCTATATCCATGGTTCCTCCAGGGATATTTTGGTTTTCGTATGCTATAAGAGATGAAATGCTTTCGATTGTAAGGTTGTAGGCATCCAGTTTGTAAGGATCGCAAAGGACCATTATCTCTCTCTTCGGAATACCGGAAACTGAAACGGAACCAACACCGTTTACTCTGGCAAGTTCGTTCACGATCTTTTCATCCATAATCTTGTACAGACCGGGCATACTTTCCTTGGCCGTAACTGAAAGGATAAGGATTGGAATATCGTCAGAACTGAACTTGAATATCACCGGGTTGCCGGCTCCGTCCGGCAGATACGACTTGACCATTTCCAGTTTGTCGCGCACATCGTTTGTTGCTACATCGATGTCTCTTCCGTACTGGAATTCAAGTGTTACAACAGAAACATTCTCCCTAGAAGAGGAAGAAATGTGCTTAAGATAGGATACGCTGTTGAGCGTATTTTCAAGGGGTTTGGATATGTTGTTCTCTATGTCAGACGCACTGGCTCCCGAATAGGAGGTCATCACCATGATCATGTTTCCTTCTATGTGAGGGAAAAGGTCAATCGGAAGTGTGACAAGAGAAAAAATACCGAAAATGGCTATCGCCACAAACAGCAGGGCCGTGGTGATAGGTTTCTTTACCGCTGATGCAAAAAGACTCATCTCTACTTGGTTTTTTCTACAAGATTATCTGGTGTGAATGAAGCAGGAGCTCCTTCTTTGGCATTTACCTGCTGGCCGTTTACAACTCTGTTCTGGCCTTCCACTATTACCATGTCACCTTCGTTGAGGCCGCTCTTTATCTCATACTCAGTGCCTGAGAGTTTGCCGAGCTTTACCTTGTTGAAGACAACCTTATCGTCCACTACGGTATATACATAATGGTCTCCGCTTCCCATCTGCTTTACAACAGAAACATCGGGAACTACAATGTTATGCTCAAATCCGCGGGAGAAGGTTACCCTGGCAAACATTCCCGGCCTCACCCTTTCGTTGCCGTTGGCTATGGTCACCTCAACCGGAAAAGTTCTGGATGCTGCTGTAAGAGAGGGATATACAAGATAAACCTTGCCTTCAAAAATTTCATCACCATAAACATCCAGAGTGACTTTGACGCTCTGGCCTTTCTTGATTTTTCCGTAAAGGCTCTCAGGCATATTGACCTTGATTTTCACAGGACGAATCTGCTCAACGGTGTAGAGAGGTTGAGCTCCTGAATACATATCGCCGGCATCATAGTTACGGGCTGTAACCACTCCGGAAATCGGCGAAATCAGATATGTGTTGGAGGAGAGGTTCTCGTAAGTGGTCTTGGATACCTCATAGGCCATTTTTCGTGTATCATATTCGCTCTGCGATGCACCTCCGATATCATAAAGCTGCTTTGTTCTTTCAAACTCAAGCAGGTTGTTTTCCATCTGGAGTTTTGCCTGCGTAAGGTTAGTGGCCTCCATCTGGGCAAGCTTCTGCCCTCTTCCTACATGGTCACCTACTTCTACGAATATCCTCTCGATTCTGCCTGGACTCTGAGGAGAGATGTTGTTTGTGTTGAAACCTTCAACCGTGCCTGTGAAGACATCGGTCTGCTCCACATCCTTGCTGGTTGCAGCCATGATTGTAACGCCGATTTTCTTCTCCCCCTGGGTTTCTGTAGATTCAGTTTTCTTGTCTGAATTGCAGCTTATTGCAGTAACGCAAAAAGCCGCCAGGGCAAACGATTTAATGATGTTGTAGTTCATATATTTTAACTTTTATAATTATCTGTAGTTCACCTTTCCAAACTGTTCCTTTTCTGTGCGGTCAATGCCCAGAATCAGGTCAAGAGAACTCTTGGCGGTAAGGTACGAATGGATTGCCTGACTGAGGTTCAGTTTTGACTGAAGGAGTGCAAGCTGGGCGTCATTGACTTCCAGTATGGTAGCCCGGCCTACCTCGTACATCTTCTTTGCTATGTCATAGCCGGTCTGAGCTCCTTCAACCGTAGCCTTAGCAGCCTTGTACTGCTTGAGCGCGGTTTCCAGAGAATTGAGGCTCTGCTTTGCGGCCACAACCAGCCCTCTTCTGGCATTTTCTTTCTGGAGTGAGAGCTGCTCCTGCTGAACCTTTACCTGGCGCACATTGTTGAGCCTCTGGAGTCCGGAGAAAATAGGAATCTGAAGACTCAGGGCCGCTACCGAGTAAGGGTTCCAGTCGTAGTGGAATATCTTGAGGTTGTTGGACATTGATATCCAGTTGTACTGGGCTGTAGCTGCAAGTGTAGGATAGTACTGAGCCATCTGCATACGGTAAGTCTTGTCCAGAATATCCTCCTGAATGTCCAGCTGCCGGATAGTTGAATTTTCCGACAAATCTATGGTATCTGCCGCCATAACTATCTGCTGCATCTGATAGGTGTAGTCCGAAAGAGAGCCCACACACTTGATGTTGGTGTTCAGGTTAATTCCCATAAGGGCCTTCAGCTGCCACAGGGCCAGCATCAGATTGTTCTGACTGTCATAGACATTGGGCTCTGCATTCTGCATGTTGACCTCGGCCCTTATCATATCGTATTTGGCCACTCTTCCGCTCTCGTACTTAGCCTTTGTCTGGCGGAAGTTCTCCTCGGCATTGCTGTAGTTTTCTTTGTAAACATTGCAGAGATCCGAAGCCAGAAGGCAGGTGTAGAAAGCCTGCTCTACCTGATTGATAAGGTCCTGACGGCTCTGACGGGCCTGCTCCACGGCAAGATCCACGCTCTTTCCTGAAATATCGAGGCTCCTCCAAAGGGCAACGTTCACCAGCGGCATGGAGGCACTGAAACCTCCGGATATGTTGTTGTCTGTACCCATGGATATTTTCTGGGACATCTCGCCCATCTTCATGACCATGGTCTGCTTCTTTATTGTCCTCTGGTAACTTCCTGAGAAACTGACATTGGGAAAGAGGTTGGCATAAGCCCCCTTCTTTTCGTAGCCTGTCTTCTCAATTTCCTTATCTGCAACCATTACCGTAAGAGACTTGCTGAGAGCAATATCCCACGCATCCTTCAGAGTAAGGGCAACGGTATCGGTCTGCGAAAAAGCAGGGTCTGCCGCAAACAGCAGCGCCACCGCTCCCAGCCCCATGAATTTCAGAATCTTTCTCATATATCTTTCTATTTTATATTCCATTTTTGTTCAAAATACCAAATATAACACCTTAAAAGCATATTTCCGAACCATAGGCTCAATTATAATTGTCTCTAAGTTCGTCCAAAACCTTACGCCCTCTCTGTGTACATACTCCGGCAAGTATCGTTATTACCAAATTGAAACAAAGTTGAGAAGGAAACACCTTCTGATTCTTGATTTCCTTGAAATCCTTTATGTTGTTCATAAAAACTGCAACCAGGCGGCTGGCGTCTTCCTCTCTGAGGTAACCTTCAGAAACGCAACGGCTAAGTAAAATATCTCTCTTGTCATGAAGCTCGGCCGTAACCTCCTGCCAGAAACTGCCTAGTTCTTCAAAGGACTGAACCTGGCTTACAAAGGCATCTGAAAACGCACTCCAGAACTTAACATTTTCTATGGCACAGAACACAATGGCAGTCAGAGGATTGGGCATGAGTTTGGTAATCTTGGCTATCTTCTGCAAAAGCTGTGGAAATTTATATTTCATACTCTGCACAAGAAGATCTTTCTTGCTGCTGAAAAACTCATAGAGAGTCTTCTTTGAAATTTTCATCAGCGATGCTACATCTTCCATTTTTACATCCTTTATTCCTCTGGTTGTAAAAGCATTGAAAGCTGTTTCCAATATCTGTTCCCTTCTGTCCATAGTAATAGTGTTGCCGGTTCTGAAAAGCGGGTGCAAAGATGCACCTAATCCTAAAAACATTTGTAGGCAATATTCGTATATTTTTAGTCTGAAACTATACAAATTACTAAATTTGCACCAGAGAGGGAGCCCTCCTCCATTATTTGAAAACGTTGGATTATGCAAAAGAAAAAAGACATTCCTCTGCTGAAAAAGAGAATTGACATCAACCCTGATTTCGGACAGATAGCAGCACTGATTGGCGGATATGCCTACAAAGACGATATTTTCATGATAAAGATTTCCGAGTTCAACAAGGAAACTATTGAAGAAGCGTCTTCAAGTCTTATAAACAACGCTATACGCCTGGAAGCCTTGTCCGTGGTCCTGATTCTTGAGGGCTCTCTGACACTCTCCATAGATTACAACGACATTACAATCCCGGAAAAATCAATGCTGATCCTGTCACCGATGAATACAATTACCGGAAGCTATATTTCTGAAGGAGGAAGGTTTTTTCTGCTGATGGTCAAGAGAGAGATTCTGGACAGAGTCGGCTCAGCCATAACCCCTAACATCGTGGTTCCGGTCACCCCTTCCTTTGTGGATTTTTTCAGGAAACCGTTCTTTATTCTGGAGAAGGATACTTTTGCTACAATGGAAGGAAGCTTCCAGATACTTTACCATTATCTTAAAGACAGACGGCAGGGAATAAAGGGATACCTTATAGACTATTCCCTTTCGATAGTAATGATAGAAATCCTGAACTACCTTTCTGAAAATACGGAACTCAATCTGGAAGGCAAGCCTCTGGTCAGAAAGAAGGAACTCCTGGCAAAGTTTATGGATTTGGTCAGAACTTTCGGAGAAAGGGAGCACAACCCATCCTTCTATGCCGGCAAACTGTTCATAAGCGTACAGTACCTGTCTCTGATATGCAAGCAGGAAACGGGCCGGAGCACATCAAAACTGCTGGCTTCGAATCTTGCCGTCAGAGCCAGAAACATGCTCAGGACCCCGGGAGCAACAATCAAGCAGACCGCAGAAGCCCTGAACTTTGCGGACCAGTCATCGTTTGGAAAATTTTTCAGGAAAGAAACCGGAATGAGCCCCAAGAAATACCTCAGCAGCCTCTGATATTACAGCAGGCCTTGGGGAATTTTCATCGCGATGGTCTTCTCATCGGGATTGAAAGACAGGATCAGATCTTCATGAAACGGAATGAGGGCCCGGGGTTCCTTGAGCTCAAGACAGATGTTGCCGGGAAACTCCAGGACCTTGGAAACGGTGCCGGCCGTTTTCCCGTCTTCACCTATTATTGCAAAACCTGCCAAAGAGTCTAAATCTTTAAAGATATCATCTTCAGCGGATTCAATGTACAGGTTTCTGCCCACGATTTCTTCTGCATGGGAAAGATCGCGGATGGTGGAAAAGGTCACCACCCAGGCGTTGTTGGATCTGTGATGGACGGACTCAATAAAAAAGGGAACCGGCAGTCCGTCAAAATAGATGAACACCGGTTCCTTAGAAATTTTCTCCTTGCCATGTACAACCTCTTCAGCCTCTTCAAGCAACTCAGAAAATCTGTCAGACTCAACTCTGAGAAGGATTTCTCCCTCTTTGCCGTAGGTCTTGGCTATCTGGGCGCACAAAGAAAGTTGCATGGACAGGGACGGTTTGGCTGAACTCTCAGCGATGCTAAATTATTCAGCCTTTGCTTCTTCTGCAGGAGCAGCCTCTGCAGTAGCAGCCTCCTCAGCAGCCTTGGCCTCAGCCTCAGCAGCCTTGCGAGCCTCTTCAGCAGCCTTTTCAGCCTCGGCCTTCTTCTTTGCAAGCTCCTCTGCCCTGGCAGCGTTAACCTTGCTTTCAGCCTCAACTGCGGCCTTCTTTGCATCGGCCTTTGAAACTTTAAGGCTCTCTACCTTCTTGGCAACCTTAGCCTCTTTCTCTGCAACCCATGCATTGAACTTGGCATCGGCCTGCTCCTGAGTGAGAGCACCTTTCTTTACACCCTCTGCAAGGTGTTTCTTCAGAAGCGCACCCTTGTAAGAGAGGATTCTTCTTGCGGTTGTGGTTGGCTGGGCACCGTTCTGGAGCCAGTAAACTGCTCTGTCAACATTCAGGACGATGGTAGCCGGATTGGTGTTAGGATCATAGGATCCCAAAAGCTCAATAAAACGGCTGTCACGCGGAGCCCTGACGTCAGTAGCTGTGATATGGAAGAAGGCATAATTCTTCTTTCCAAAACGTGAAAGACGGATTTTTACAGACATAACTGTGAGTTTTTAATTGTTTAAAGTAATTGTTACTTGTCCTTTCTACCCGAGAAAGGGTTGCAAATATAGTAAAAGTTTCAAAGCCCGCAAATTTTAGGGCTACAACAGGTCAAATATCTTCTCCAGGCCTACGGAATGCGAGCCCTTGATGAGTACGGCCTTGTTCTTCTGAGGGTTGTCCTTCAGATAAACCGCAAGAGCCGGAGTGTTTTCAAAAAGCAGTACCTCCGTATGTCCCCTGGACACTTTGATACATTCTGCGTTCTTGCTGTACAGATATTTGTAGGCGGCGGCAAACTCCTCACCTACCAGAAGCAGCTTCTCGGGAAGGAACCTGAGAGCCACATCCAGAATGTTGCGGTGTTCCTTCTGAGATTCCTTGCCAAGTTCACGCATATCGCCGAGTAGCATTACCTTGGAAAACCTGCGGCTGGAAAGTTCAAGAGCGGCAAAACTCTCAAGCGATGCCTTCATGCTGGTGGGATTTGCGTTGTAGGTATCTTTGATGAGTATGTTATGACGGGTTTTTGCCATCTGAGAGCGGTTGTTGGAGGGCTTGTAGTCTGAAATTGCCTTTACCGCCTCCGAAGTAGGTATGGCAAAGTATGTGCCTACACTTATGGCGGCCAGAACATTATCGGCATTGTAACTTCCTATCAGATTGGTCTTTATCTTTATCATCCTGCCGCTATGGCTGCCGGAAGGGTCTGCAATCTCAAGCTTCAGGAAAGGATCCTTGTCTGTATTGGGCAGAAGATGTGCGCTGTTGCTTGTGATTCCGTAGGGAACAATCTGCAGGTCCGGCCTCTTGGAAGCCATCTGCACAAGCAGAGGATTGTCTGTGTTTACAAAAGCTATCTTTTTGTGTTCCTGAAGATTGTCGTAGAGTTCGCCTTTGGCGGCCATTACTCCCTCAAGTGAGCCAAAGCCCTGAAGATGAGCCTTGCCTATGCTGGTAATAAGGCCAAAAGACGGACAGACAAGCTGAACCAGAGTGGATATGTCGCCGGGGTGGGAAGCCCCCATTTCCACAACTGCAACTTCCGTGTCTTTGTCTATGCGCAGCAGAGTCAGAGGAACTCCTATGTCGTTATTGAGATTGCCCTCGGTGGCAACCGTCTTGTATCTTGCAGAAAGAACGGCGTTTATAAGTTCTTTGGTAGTGGTTTTGCCGTTGGTTCCGGTCAGAGCCAGAACCGGTATCTTGAACTGCAGACGATGATGTTTGGCCAGTTGCTGCAATGTCTTAAGAGTGCTGTCAACCACGATTACCTTCCTGGGGTATTTCTTCTTGGCGGCGGCGGCCTTCTGCTTGTTGTCCGAAACTGCAAAAGCGGCTCCTCCGTCCAGGGCCTGCATCAGAAAGTCGTTGCCGTCAAAGGTTTCGCCTCTCAGGGCCAGGAACATGCAGCCCGGCTGAATCTTGCGGGTATCCGTACACAGGCCGCTTGTTTTCTGGTAGAGAGCATAAAGCCTGTAAATATCCGGCTTGCCTTCCTTGTTGGTTATCTTGGATACGGAAAGATTGCTGACCTTTACTCCCAGCCCCGTTGAACCAAAGCCGCCTTCGCCCCGGAGGGTTTCCGAAAGTTTCTCCACCTGCTGCCACTGAATCTGCTGATATTTGGCTATAACCATCTGTGCAATCCTCTCGCCCGGTTTTATGACAAAGGTTTCCTTGGACAGGTTTACCAATATTACTTTTATTTCTCCGCGATAGTCTGCGTCTATGGTGCCGGGGGCGTTGGCTACCGTAATGCCGTGCTTGGCTGCCAGGCCGCTTCTGGGACGGATCTGGGCTTCATACCCCTGCGGCAGTTCTATGAACAGGCCGGTGGGAACAATAGCCCTCTCAAGCGATTTCAGTTCTATGGGTTCGTCAATGTTGGCGTTAAGATCCATTCCTGCCGAAAGAGCCGTAGCATATTTGGGCAGCGGATAAGAAGACTGGTTTACTATCTTTACTATCATCTCAAGTTATATAAATCCTTTATTGTCTTTATGTTGTCATTTCTTCCTCAGCGATGAGAGGACATGGGTTTTCTTTTGCAGGAAAACCAGGAACACTCCCAGCAGCAGAGTATTTACTGCCAGTTTTACAATCAGCATAGGAACATCGCCCGTTCCGGCCGTACGGCCTGTAACCTTTTCCAGAGCCAGCTGCAGTGCCACAGCCACTATGTAGAGCAAAACTCCGGCAGCTATGTATGAAAGAATCTGCTTCCACCTGTAAGGTATGGGATAGTATTTCTGCCCCAGATATGCGCTCAGAAGCAGCATTGCAACACAGCTTGCCAAATGAACCCACACGGAAGCCCAGTAAGAGAACAGCGGCATGAAAATCAGGTTGCCCACTATTGTAACACCCAGCCCCAACAAGGTAATTACCACGGCATACTTTGTCTGACCGCTCAGTTTGTACCACATAGATACGTTAAACAGCATACCAAGCACCATGTATGCAATCAGCATTACCGGAACCGTTCCCAGGGCGCTGCGGAAATCCTTGCCCAGAATCAGCCCCAGGATATCCATATAAAAGACTATGCCCAAAAATATCAGCATACAGAAGGCCACAAAGTACTCCATTACCTTGGCGTACAGTTCGTTTGAACCCTTTTCTTTATATCTTGAAAAGAAGAACGGTTCCGCCGCATAACGGAACATCTGAATGAAAAGGTTCATTATCACAGCCAGCTTTATGGCCGCCTGATAAACGCCCAGGTCCGCCTTCCAGCCTTCTCCGGTAATGCCTTCTCCTACAAGGAACCTGAACAGGAACCTGTCTGCACTCTCGTTGATGATTCCGGGCAGGTTGGCTATCATCAGCGGAATGGAATATATCATCATCCGCTTCCAAAGGTTGGAGCTGAAGGAGAACTTTATCTTCAGAAGGTCCGGAATGAAAAGCAGGAAGCACAGGATGCAACTCAGAAAGACCGCAAATATGATGTAGGAAAAGTGTATCTGTTCAGGAATGAAAGCCGTAAGGAAATTACCCGGATGGGAGGCCATGTACTTTGGAACCACAAAGAAAAGCAGAAGGTTGAACCCCAGTTCGCTGATTATCTTTATAGACTTGAAAAGGGCAAACTTGAGGGCTTTCTGCTGATATCTCAGGCGGGCAAACAATATGGCCGTAACGGCATCCAATGCAAGTATTCCGCCCACATAGACAATCATCTTTGAATACCCCGGATATCCCATCGCTGAGGAAATGTTTCCACCAAAAAGCCAACAGGCGGCAAAGAAAAATACCGACAAGGTGGCTACTGTGGATAGAGCCGTGGAAAAGACGGTATGAGGGTTGTCGGACTTTCCGTCGTCGGCTGCGGCGGAAGTTGTTCCCCTGGAGGCAAACTTGAAGCAACCGGTTTCCAGACCCAGAACCAGAACTACCTGGAATACCGCAATGTAAGACATTATTTCAGCGTAAGAGCCATAGCCGTCGGTAGTCAGGATCCTGGTATAGATTGGAACAAAGAAGAAATTTATGATTCTGGCCAGAATGGTACTCAGGCCATATATGGCGGTTTCGCCCGCAAGTTTCTTAAGAGGATTTGCCATACTAGTCTTCCATAGATTTCTTGTTGAACAGAAGCAGTCCTATGTTCAGCTGTGGATACCATTTGTATTCTCCAAAGCTGTAATAGGTTGCAGACAGAGAAACGGGGCCTATGGGACTTTGCCATACAAGGGCTGCGTTTGCTATCCAGTGGCCGGTGGGCAGTTTTTCAGAATAGTGGAAACTCCAGCCGTCAGGATTCTTTATGATGTCTCTGTATGCCTGAAAATATGATGCCGTTGTATGCAAGTAGAATTTGTCTGTGAATTTCAGTACGGGGTGCAGAGCCCATCCAAGATAGCTGTTTGCCCTGTAACCCTCCATGAGCAGAGTTGTAGAATGCGGAACCGGCTGATAGACCAGCATTTCAAACAGGTTAGAATAATAGTTGGAAAACTTACCCTTGCGTCCTGCGGCAATTTCGGCAGAGAATCCAAGTGAAAAGGACTTACCAAGATCCAGATAACCTTGGCCGCTCATCTTTACAGACGGAAATATATGCTTTTTGCCTTTGACCTTTTCTGCGGTCAGGTTGGCCGAACCCGGAACATATTCCTCGTTGGCAAAGGTAAACCTCGACGAGCCCAGCCATAACTCACCTGCCGTGGGGTACAAAACATAGTTGAGGGTATTCTTCCTTACTACCGCCTTGGGAACAACAAAGAATACGCTTCCACGGTCGGGCCTGTCTGAAGACAGGAACTCTTCGTTCAGATAAAAACTGTGATAGCTTCTGCCTATATCAAAGCCTCCCTGGGCTATTATATTGTGCCTCAGCGATATAGGGGTTGCAATGCCTATTCTGCCGAAGAACTCCTTGAACTGGATGTTCTGAGGAAGTTTGTTGGTCCTGAGAATATTCTGATTGCCGTTATAGAAATCAAACTGATGAGCGGTAAAATCCGCAAAGTAATAAGCCAGTGGCTTTACTCCTATATCGTGACGGAAATAGGTTCTGATGCCCCTGTAATATTTCCCGGCATTCACGCTGAGCTTGGCCCTCCACGGATTCATTCCGGGATGAATGTATTCCGCCCCCAGAAACACCTGGTTCAGAGAAGACGAAGATGTGTTGCCGCCAACGCTGAGTTTCAGGGGATGGGCCTTGGTAGCCCTGATGTTGAGGGTAAAGACGGAGTCTTTTGCAAAGTCCGGGTTTTGCTCCGCATCCAGAAGCAAATCCGGATAGAATGTATTTACCACGCCGCTTTGAATGATTCTGTAATAGCCCTTCATCAGCTGAGGATAGCCGAAGTTTTCTCTGCGGTCTTGGCGGATGGTCCTGCGGACGAACCTTGCCGCCTGGGCCGGAATATCTCCGGTTACCACAATATCCTGGCTGAAGCGCACCGGTTGCAGCTTCTGCTTGAACGATTGCCGTTTGGAGGCTATTTCTTCTGAAGAAACCCTTCCGGATGTCTTTTGGCGGATCTTGTCTATATTGCTCAGGGCCAGTTCATAGCCGAGCTTTGATATTTCGTCTGCACGGCCAAACTCCATAGCCCCAAAAGCGTCGTAACTCCCCTTGATAACCATACCCAGAGAGTCCGGAATATCGTAACTGCTGTTGCTTACCAGAAGCCCCATCAGCAGCGACATTGCATTTTCCTCGTCCATGTTGTAGTTTCCGGGAGAACAGTCAGAACCTATGATGAATTCCGGGCTGTAGTATTCTTCCATTTCCTTCCAGGGGAAGTTGTTGTATATTCCTCCGTCGTAAAGAAGGTTGCCCTGATCATAAACTGGTTTGAAGACCAGGGGTATAGACATAGACGCCCTGATTGCCTTGCCCAGATAGCCGGAACGCTCAACTTTCTGAGTCCGGTTGTTCACGTCTGCGCTTATGCAGAAGAACGGCACCATCAGGCTGTCAAAATCAAAGCCGCAGGCACGGCTGGCCGGAGCCATCAGTTCCAGAACAGCAATATCCATAGGATATGTGGAAATCAGCGAAGTAGGCAAAGCTACCTGAAACCTCTTGGTTGTATCGCCTGTCATTTTCCTCAGCGAACCCATGGCAAGGGTTGCCATGGCAGGTTCAGGGTCTCCCTTGTAGAACGATTCGGCGTATGGAATCTCCGCTTTACCCTTGCTCCAGGCAATGAACGCAGGCGATTTGACAAACTCCAGCATCTCTTCGGGAGTATAACCCATGGCATAGAGCCCCCCGATTATAGCCCCCATTGAGGTTCCGCAGATATAGTCTATGGGAATATTGTTCTCTTCCAAAGCTTTTATCACCCCTATGTGAGAAAGGCCCTTGGCCCCTCCGCCGCTCAGCACAAGCCCCACGCCATGACGGCCCTTGGCGGGCAGTGTGTCCTGGGCGCCTGCGCTGACAAAAGAAAGCAGGGCTGCTGCAATGGCAATGACAAAAACTCTCATATAGTCTCCAAAGTTAATCAAATAATCCACTCGCTATAACCCGGATTTTTCATATTGATTATATTTGTTGTGAATTTATGCCTTTGGAGCATTACAGACAGAAATCAATTTCAAGAATTATGAAACAGATATTTATGTTAGCAGCAGCATGTTCATTTTTGCTCTTCTCCTGCAAAGGCGGAGATAAAACCCAGCAGGAACAGCCAGAACAGCCTCAAACTCAGCAGGCCGAAACGGAAAAGAAAGCCGAACCGGAACTTGCTTTCAACCCAGATTCTCTGGGAGCAGAACCTCAGTTCGACATTGTCACAACCATGGGCACCATCCGTGTAAAACTCTACGAAGACACACCCAAACACAAGAAAAATTTCATTCGTCTGGCTTCCGTAAAGTTCTACAACGACATTACTTTCCACCGCGTCATCCGTGGCTTTATGATTCAGACCGGAGACCCCTACACCCGTTCTTATCCTGACCGTATAGATGTATTCGGAACCGGCGGCCCTGGCTACACCATTCCGGCAGAAATGCGCTCGGAAGACGGCAAGCCTCTGCACCTGCACAAGAAGGGAGCCTTGGCTGCAGCCCGCAAAGGCGATATGTCCAATCCAGAAAAGGCTTCTTCCGGCAGCCAGTTCTACATTGTACAGGATGCTACCGCCTGCAAGCAGCTGGACGGAGACTATACCGTATTTGGCGAAACGGTCAGCGGACTTGATGTGGTTGATAAGATAGCCAGTGTTGCTACCGGAGCTCGCAAAAGAGATCTCCCGAACACCGACATAAAAATAATTTCAATATTACCTGTAAAATAAACCATTGAAAAATAACGTTTTAGATAAAAAGCACAGAAACCTGCAACTTTTTTCTTCAGCGATGAAGATTTGTGGCACGGGCTTTGCAATATCTAAAGCGTAGTTTTTTCATAGGTTAATTTTTAGGTTTGAGAAATGGGTTGGCAAAAGCCAACCCTTTTTCATTTCCATCAGTCGTCTATCCTGAACGGCGTTGCGGTTGCCGCAGGGGCCGCAGCCTTCTGCCTCTGGTCTGTAATGGCACGGCGCACTCTCTCATAGAGGAAACGGTTGTGTGCCCCGTTGAGGGTGGTGGTAGTGGCAGATGCTGCCTTGAACTTGTTCTGCAACATCTCCAACTGGCCGAGTATCATAGACGACACATCGGAGTTGCCGTTTTCTTCGGGAGTGTAAATCACTATCATTCCGCCGCTGGAGTTGCCGTTGCCGCTTCCGGTGTACATATCGCAGAGTTTCTGCACATATATCTTCTGCATGAGTCTGCGGTAAGCGGCCTCCTGAGGATCAGCCGGCATGGGCGCAAACACAATGGCATTCATGTCTGTGAAGAAATTCTCTATGGTATAGGCAGCTTTGCCGTTCATGACCTCAGCCTTGCAGAGGTTATCCAGGACTCGGTTGTCCAGAAGCTTGCCCAGGGTACCGCTGTAGATACCGCTCATGATATCGGTCTTGTTGCGCTTGGTCTTGAGGAAGACCTCGTCTTTGAGCAGCCACTTTGGCGTGGTAAAGAAATGCTTCTTGAGGAAAGCGAGAGCCTCCTGCTGCTTTGCCTTATCTACAAAAGTGCGGATGTTGCCGGGTTCGTCGGAGAGTTTCTCCTCGGTGTAGATTCCTCCGATATACTTGGCTGCATGGTTGATGTAACGCTTGTACTGGTTTACAACCTGATCATAAATATCGCGGAGATTGTCATAAGGCTCGTTGGGAGTTGCAGTCCACTTTTCTATGTTGGCCATTATGACCTTGAGGTTGTTCATTCCTATTTCGTTGCTTTCTATCTGGTTTACTCCCAGGTCTTCGCTCTGGTAACGAGGGTCTGAAGGGTCGCTCTCCGTACCAAACTTATAAACTCCTGAAGGATCTTTGAGCTTTTCAGTAACTACGGTCTTGAGGTACTCGTTCTCCTTTACAGGGTCTGTGAACTGAGGATAATACCTGTAACCCCATTCAATTGCCCACTTGTCGTAAGGACCTATGTTAGGGAACAGAAGGTTCTGGGGTATGTTGTCCTTTTCTTCTGCAAGGTACAGGAAACGGGCATAGTCCATGATTGAGGAAGCATGTCCGTACTTCTTTAGGAACTCTACGTTCTTCAGGTTCTGAACCGTGTAGATGGGGCAGTTGCTGCCGGCAAAATTATGCCTCAGACCAAGGGTGTGGCCCACCTCGTGAGAAGATACAAAACGGATGAGTTCTCCCATGAGTTCCGTAGGCAGCTGCATGTTGCGGGCCATGGGGTCGCTCGGAGCACATTGAACAAAGTACCAGTTCCTCAGAAGGTTCATCACATTGTGATACCAGTTGATGTGGGTTTCTATGATTTCGCCGCTGCGGGGATCTGAAACATGGGGGCCGCTGGCATTGGCTACATCGGACGGCTTGTAAACTATAGCCGAATGGGTTGCATCGTCGAGGCTCCATGTAGGATCTTCTTCCTTTGAAGGAGCCTGGCGGGCCACAATCGCATTCTTGAAACCGGCCTGCTCAAAGGCAGCCTGCCAGTCGTTTACGCCTGCTATCAGGTAAGGAACCCATTCCTTTGGAGTGGAAGGGTCTATATATATCACGATGGGCTTCTGAGGTTCTACAAGCTCTCCGTTGAGATATTTCTGTAGGTCTTCTTTCTTGGGTTCCAGTCTCCAGCGGGCTGCAAGGCTGACCTGCTTTACGCCCTGAGGATTCATGTCAAAATCTGTGTAACGGACTGTAAAGAAACCTACTCTGGGGTCCATGATACGGCCCATCATAGGCTCCTTGGGCAGCAGAACCAAAGAAGCGTTGTATCCGTAGGTTGCAGAGCCGCCGTTTTCCTTTCCGTATGTTACAACTGTCTTGAACTCAGTGTTGATGGGATAGGTCTTGATTTCCTCTACGTAAGAACGGTCTCTTGCAATGTTCTGAAGGGTGAAGGAGCGTTTGAGGAATCTGTTGAAGTGAAGCAGCGAGTTTTCCGTGAGAAGGAAGCTGGAAACATCTATCAGGTTTTCTGTCTTGTCCTGGTTCCAGGCAACGATGTCAAACGAAGCTACGATGGCTGGAGTGTTGGAATTCTTTACGTTTTCCGCCATGCTTCCCGTGGCCCTTTCGCGTAGCATAACCTGATGCAGGAATATCTTGTTGTCAGGCCCTTTGGAGAATCTTACCATAGCCTCGCCTACAACATCTCCGGCATAGCCGTTGAAGCCTCTTCTTCCGCCCTCGGCGCTCTTGCCTATCCTGGAAACCAGTTCAAGGTCTCTGCCTATGATGGAATCGTTGATGCTGATGTAGTACTTGCCTTCCTGGTTATAGACCGTGGTAAGGCCCTTCATCACCTTTGCATCTTTCTTTACAAACTTGTCCAAAGACTCAGGGCCTTTCTTTTTCTGAGCCTGCTGGCCAGGCTGACCGGGAGCTCCCGGCTGACCCTGAGCGGCTGGAGGAGTACCCTGACCGCCGTTAGGATTTCGCTGAGCAAAAGCCGGCTGAGTACTGAAACTCAAGACTGCGGCAACGCAAAAGGCCGACATCAAGTAAGTCAGCCTGATTTTTAGATTCTTGTTCATATATGAAAATTTTTAAGTTCTGAGTTCATCTGCTCCACAACCCAATCTACTGCTGCAGCTGCGGGACCTTCCGGCTCAATGAGTTTTGCATTGTTGTAGGCTTCAAGAGCCTCACGGTAAAACTGGCTCCGGCTGTAGAGGTTTCCAAGAAGATACCAGGCATAGGAGTTGAGGGGCTCCTTCTTCAGAAGGGCCTTCAGGCAGCCGAGGGCTTCCTCGTTGCGGCCTTCCCGCATCAGAGCCTCAATCTCCACTGCGGTAATCAGTCTGCCCAGTATTTGCTTCTTGTCCTCTGCCATAAAACCTATCGCTGAGTAAAAACTATACCATGCCCTGGAAGCCCATGAAGGCCAAAGCCAGAAGGCCGGCGGTAATAAGAGCTATGGGAGTGCCTCTCATTGCCTTGGGAACGTTGCTCAGTTCCAGCTGCTCCCTCATTCCGGCAAACAGGATGATAGCTATTCCAAAACCTATTGCAAGGCT
The DNA here is from genome assembly GCA_937899055.1 of uncultured Bacteroidales bacterium. Classification (GTDB taxonomy): domain Bacteria; phylum Bacteroidota; class Bacteroidia; order Bacteroidales; family UBA932; genus Egerieousia. The sequence continues at coordinate 71,601 of CALBPX010000061.1, read as the reverse complement.
CATGGAATAAACCACGCTTTCTCCCAGGTTCATCATGTGAGACTCAACTCCCTTGGCAGCAAATTCCTTGGTTACAACCAGAATGGAAGCCCCCAAAACTGCGCAGTTGGTAGTAATCAGAGGAAGGAAAATTCCCAAAGCCTGATACAGCGTAGGATTGATTTTCTTGAGTATGATTTCTACCATCTGAACCAGAGCGGCAATCACAAGGATGAACACTATGGTCTGCATGAATGTTATGTCTATCTTCTGTCCGAACCATGTGTTTATCAATACATAGTTCTGGATGAGATATGTAACCAGGGTGGCAAGGCCCATCACAAGCACAAGGGCAAGGCTCATTCCAAAGGCAGTGGAAACCTTCTTGGATACTCCCAAAAACGGGCAGATTCCAAGGAACTGGCTGAGTACTACGTTGTTTACGAATACAGCCGATATTATGATAATCAAATATTCCATAATCTTTTCTTTTAAGAATTACACTGCTCAGGCTTTTTTCTTGCGGTCTTTGAGCCTGTTGAACAATACCATCAGGTAACCCAGAACCAGGAAGGCTCCGGGAGCAAGTACAAATACCAACATTCCGTCAGAAGAAGAGAACTTGTTGTCAAAGGCTGAAAGATTGCCCAGCAACTCTCTTACCAGACCGATGCATGTGAGCGCAAGAGTAAAGCCTATACCTATGCCTATTCCGTCCAAAGCACTCTCGCCAACAGAATGTTTGTTGGCAAAAGCCTCCGCACGGCCCAGAACAATACAGTTGACCACAATCAACGGAATAAAGATTCCGAGGGTCTCGTAAAGGCTTGGCGTAAAAGCCTGCATTACAAACTGAACCACAGTTACAAATGCGGCAATTACCACAATGTAGCAAGGTATCCTGACCTTGTTCGGAATCACCGGAGCAAGCAGGGATATAACCATGTTGGAACAGATGAGAACAGCCGTGGTGGCAAGTCCCATACCCATACCGTTTATGGCCGAAGTGGTAGTTGCCAGCGTAGGGCACATACCCAAAACCAGAACAAACGTAGGGTTGTTCTTTACAATACCGTCTATCAGATATTTGAATTTGCTCATAGTCTAATGTTTTTCGGTGGAAATATTGTTGAAGACATTGGCGGCAATCTCCATAGCATTGCAGAAAGCCCTTGAAGATATGGTAGATGCGGTTATGGCATCAATGTCTCCGCCATCTTTCTTAACTGTAAGGTTTACGCTTCCGTCCGTAAGGTTCTTGTCTTTCCACTGGGTAATAAAATGACTGCCCTTGTCTGTAATCTTGGCTCCCAGACCTGGGGTTTCGGAGTGGGAAAGAACGGAAGTGTTGTAAACTTTTCCGTCCGGAGTAAAGCCCACCATAATGGTGAACGGACCGCCAAAGCCCTTCTTGGTGGTACTCTCTATAGCATAACCTACAATCTCTCCGCCCTTTCTGGCAACATAAACCTTGTTGGTTTCTGCGGGGTTCTGAAGGTCGGCCACTACCATCATGGTTTCTTCTGAAGGATTGTTGTCGAACGAAGGAACAACTTCCTCAATCGCCTTGTTGGTCTTGTCTGCAACGGCAGCGGCGATAGGATCTTTAGTAACAGCGTAAACAACTGCTACTGCGGCAGATGCGCCCAGGCATACCAGCGTGAGCACAACTACCATGTTTCTGAGTGAAGATTTTATAGCCATTACTTTTTCTGCGCCTCCACCGCAAATCTCTTAGGCTGGAACCTGTTCAGCAGAGGAACGGTTGCATTCATAATCAGAATGGCAAACGAAACTCCTTCCGGATAGGCTCCGAACTCTCTTATCAATATGGTTATTATACCTATGCCTATTCCAAAGATAACCTGACCTTTGGCCGTCATAGGGCTTGTTACATAGTCTGTTGCCATGAAGAATGCTCCCAGGAGCAAACCTCCACTCAGCAGATTGAATACCGGATCTGTGAATTTAGCCGGATTGGCAAGCCAGAGAATGCCTGCAAAAACAAATACCGTAAGCAGTATGCTCAGCGATATCCAAGGCTTTATGACCCTTCTGCAGAGAAGGTAGATAAAGCCTATTATCAAGGCTATTGCAGAAAGCTCTCCTGCGCTGCCGCCCAGCCTTGCAAACAGAAGCTGAGTGTAGGACAGCCCCGGGGTTGCCATAATTTCCTGCATAGGCACTCCCTTTGCCAACTGCTCTTTTACAAACCCCAGCGGAGTTGCACCGGAAGTGGCATCAAGGGCTGTGGCAGCTACATCAGAATTGCCGAAAAGGTAACCGGTTTCGGGAGCGTGGAATGCAGTTGAGGTCATAAGAACCGGGAACGAAACCAGCAGAACCACACGGGCTACAAGAGCCGGATTGAACAGGTTCTGGCCAAGACCTCCGAATGTCATCTTTGCAACGCCTATTGCCACAAAGGCACCTATGACGATGAGCCACCAAGGAGAGCAGACCGGAAGGTTCAGAGCCAAAAGCACTCCAGTAACCACTGCGGAAAGATCTCCCACGGTGCTTCTTCCTTTAAGAAGCAGTTTCTGGATCAGATACTCAAACACAACGCATGAGAGTACGCTCACGCATACCAGATGTATTGCACTCAGGCCAAAGAACCAGATCGAAACCAGAACGGCGGGCAGAAGTGCAATAATCACATCGCCCATTATCTTTCTGGTTGATTCCTTCCCGTGAACATGAGGAGAAGGAGATACAATCAATGTATTCATTTGTTGAATGTTTTTAATAATCTTACAAATACGCCTCCCCTGTTATTTCTTAGGACGGCTCCTCATTATTTTCATCACCGATGCCTTGCTCTGGCGGATGGTATCCAGCAGAGGAATATATGCCGGACAGGTGAACGAGCAACAACCGCACTCGATACAGTCATAAACATGGTGTTCCTCAAGTTCGTCCATCATTGCAGCCCTGCCGAGTTTATTCAGCAGATAAGGCTCAAGGCCCATAGGACAGGCACTTACGCACTTGCCGCAACGGATGCAGTTGCTCTCCGGCCGGCGCTTTGTCTGAGCCTCGGTCATATAGAGGATGGAGGATGTTCCCTTGAGCGTAGGAGCATCTATGTTGGCAATGGCCTTGCCCATCATAGGTCCGCCGCTTATTATCTTTACGGCATCCTCCGGAACACCTCCGCACTGTTCCATGATGAAACTCAGCGGGGTTCCAACCCTGTGCAGATAGTTCTTCTGCTCTTTGGCGCAGTCTCCGGTAACGGTCATTATGCCCTCAAACAAAGGCTTGTTTTTCTGAACGGCCTCATAAACCGCAAAGGCGGTACCTATATTCTGGACTACGGCTCCGGTATCTACCGGAAGTCCGCCGGAAGGAACCTTCTTGCCTATTACGGCATCTATGAGCTGCTTTTCTCCGCCCTGCGGATATTTTTTCTTGAGCGTAACAATCTCAACGCCCGGATATTGAGGCGCCAGAGAAGAAAGTTTCTTAATTGCCTCCGGCTTGTTTTCCTCTATTCCCACATAGCATTTATCTACTCCCAGGGCCTTCATGAGGATGGTTCCGCCGATGAGCACCTGCTCCGGCATTTCAACCATTACTCTGTAGTCGGAAGTAAGATAAGGTTCGCACTCCGCTCCGTTTATAATCACACATGTAGGCTTTGCCGTAGGAGGAGGAGAAAGCTTAATGCTCGTAGGGAATGTAGCACCTCCCAAACCAACTACGCCACAGGCCTTTATGCGGTCTATTATTTCCTGTTTTTCCAGTTTGATTTCTCTGACGATATCTTCCGAGCGGTCTATGTCTTCCATCCACTCGTCGCCTTCAACTTCTATGGTTATGGTGTTTACCGGCCTCTTTGCAAGGTCGTTGACCATACTTATAGCCTTTACCGTACCGCTGACCGATGAATGTACCGGTGCAGAAACAAAACCTGTAGGATTTGCAATCACCTGCCCGACCTTAACCTTGTCGCCAACTGCTACACACGGTGCGGCAGGAGCGCCAAGATGCTGTGCCATTGAAATATACACAAGCTTTGGAATAGGCAGCCTTTCTATTTTAGCGTCCTTGGATATTTTTTTGTCTGCAGGATGGACGCCTCCCATTTTGAATGTTCTCATAACCTATTCTGTTTTTTGTACCGGAATTTCTACTTTCTTTTCTGCCGGAGCAGTTGCTGCTGCGGGTGGTGTTGCCTGAGAGGCTGCTGCGGGTGTTGCTGCCGCAGGTTTTGCCGCTGCAGGTGTTGCTGCCGCAGGTTTTGCTGCTGCGGGTGTTGCCTGAGAGGCCGCTGCGGGTGTTGCTGCCGCAGGTTTTACTGCCGCAGGCCTCGGAGGAAAGTTTACTTCATGGATTGCTCCCGTAGGACATTCGGTTACGCACTTGCGGCACATACGGCACTTTGTAAAGTCTATGTAAGCAAGGTTGGTTTCAACCGTAATGGCTCCGAACGGACATACCTTTGCGCACTTTCCGCAGCCAATGCAGGCAGACAGGCAGGCCTTGCGTGCAACGGCCCCCTTATCCTTGTTACGGCAAGCCACATAGACCCTCCTGCCCTTAGGCCCTTTGTTCCTCAGTTCCAGAAGGAGCTTTGGACAAGCCTTTGTACAGGCACCGCAGGCGGTACATTTTTCTTCGTCAATTTCCGGAAGTCCGGTTTCGAGATTGATTTTAAGAGCGTCGAACTTGCAGGCAGCCTGGCAGTCGCCATAACCCAGACAGCCGAAAAGGCAGTCTGTTTCTCCGCCGTAAAGAGCGGCCACGGTGGCACAGGATGTAACACCCTCGTACTTTGTGGTTTTCTTTCTCTTCTGGCAGTTGCCGTTGCATCTCAGAACAGCAACCTGAGGGTCTTTGGCCTCAACTGTAAGCCCAAGAGCCTCAGCAACTTTCTGCATAGTAGCATTGCCGCCTAAAGGGCAGAAGAGATTGTCCAGACCATCTTTTACGGCAGATTCTGCAAATGCCCGGCAACCGGCCTTTCCGCATCCTCCGCAGTTTGCTCCCGGCATCAGAGACTCAACGGTGTCGATCCTGGGATCTTCCTCCACCTTGAATTTCTGAGCAACAATGTAGAGCACAATCGCCAACAGCAAACCCAAAATTGCCAGTGTGACGACAGTAAAGATAATTGTATTCATTTAGTTAATTGTTAGTTGTCCTTATCCTTGGGAGTAAGCACAAAATTGAATTGACGGCCTATCCGCTTCCTGAAAATCATCAATATCAGAAAGTACAGGGCCAAAGCACCCAAAACACTCAATCCTGTAGCCAGTTCGCTTACGCCCAAACGTTGCAAATATAACAAAAATGTTACTAAAATTAACGCAGGAATGGCGTAAACCAGCCAGACTGCCCTCATTCCCATTTTCTCTTCAAGATTCACGCAGACCTGATCTCCTAACCTGAACCTTGATGTATCGGCGTCCTTAACATCAATGATTTTGTCCGACATTTCAGACGCAGAGCACAGTCCCTTGGCATGACAGGCCGCACAGGCGCTTTTAGACACAATGGAAACCCTGTAGCCCCAAGATGTCACTTCACATATCACTCCATCGTGAGCTATTACACCTTTTTTCATCGCGATAAAAATAAAGACCTGACCTTACTTGATCTTTGAGGTGAGAGGATATTTGTTTCCTGTTATGGAGCTTACACGGCCCTGGACCTTGCCCACAATCACAGGCGATTCAAAGAATACCGGAATTTTGTTCTGGTCGTCAGTAACCCAGATAAGCAAGTCTTCCTTACCGTCAAACACATTGCCTGCCACCACCTTAGCTGCAAACTTCATGGTGTTGAAAGTACCTGCCCCGGGAACTCTTTTCTTTTCCTTGCCCAGATAAATGAAGTAAAGGTTGTATATTTCCTTGTCTATGACAAATTCCAGAGGTTTCTTTACTCCGATGCTGGATTCGGAGAAGTCCATAGTACGGTACTTGAAGAAGAGGGTGAGCAGATCCATTGTGTTTACACTTCCGCTCAGAAGGGTGTCAACAGGCTCGCGGTTCTTCTTCTGGGTTCTGCTTGATATTGAAAGGTTCTTGTTGAATGTCAGGGTATTGTTCATGTAATACTTACCCTCCGAAGCCTCTCTGTGGAACCTGAGCGGCCGGAACGAGTCTTCATAGAACCTTGCCTCAAACCGTTCTCTGACCTTGAAGAACGTATCAAAGAACCGGTAAGTCTTTCCGGTAAGCAGGATATTGTACTTGCCGTCTGCGTATGTAGTTACGCAAGTTGCACTGCCTACGTCAGTTATAACGTTGCCCCATGTATAGTTCATAACAAAGTCCAGCCTCTCTCCAGATTTGAAGGGATAGTCGTTGTTTTCCTGGGCATAAACAGCCCCGCAGAAGACAAACAAGGAAATCAGAGTCAGCAAATGTCTAAATTTCATATCCGTAGTTTTTATTGATTCATCTATACAAGTTCAAATATTCTGCCACACCGGACTACATAGGGTCATATTCATCTTCCGGAGTGGTGACAAAATCATCATATCCGCCCGAATTGATTCTGGACTGGTAGGAAATAGGAGACGGAGCAGAAGGAGGCATGGAAGCGTAGAAATCGTTACGGTCAACAAATTTCATCTGCGATGCAATGAACTTGAGCTGCACTTCGCCGGTAGCTCCGTTACGGTGCTTGGCAATGATGACATCTGTCAGTCCGGGCTCTACATTCAAATCTTCAAGGCCGTAATACTCAGGGCGATGCAGAAAGAGAACTATATCGGCATCCTGCTCTATGGCTCCGGATTCCCTGAGGTGGGTAAGCTGAGGTTTCTTCTGGCCTCCGGTGGCTGACTCTGCCTGACGGCTGAGCTGTGCCAGGGCAATTACCGGAACATCCAGCTCCTTAGCAATTGCCTTCAGCGATCTGGAAATCTCGGCAACTTCCTGCTCGCGGTTGCCCTTGAGTTCCTTGCTTCCGGTCATCAGCTGGAGGTAGTCTATGATGATGAGCTTTACGCCGCTGCTCTTTACAAGCCTGCGGGCCTTGGCCCTCAAATCCACAATGGGAAGCGAAGGAGTGTCGTCTATGTAGATTGGAGCCTCAACCAGACGCTTGATGCTGTCGTCGAGCTGAGTCCAGTCTGCCTGAGTCATCTTTACACTTCCTTTAATCTTTTCTGAAGGAAGGCCGGACTCAGCAACCAAAAGCCTTTCTATCAGCTGCGTAGGAGCCTGTTCCAGAGAAAAGAACGCAATAGGAATGTTAAAGTCAACGGCCATGTTGCGGGCCATAGTAAGCACGAACGCCGTCTTTCCCATTCCAGGACGGCCGGCAATGATTACAAGGTCTGACGGATGCCATCCGAAGGTAACCTTGTCCAAAGCCATATAGCCGCTCTGAAGACCTGTCTGACCGCCCTCCTTTGTCTGAAGTTCTTCCAGATTACGGAGCTTGTTTGTTATGATATCCGAAATTGTCTGCTCCTTGCGGCTCATGTTCTTTTCAGACAAATCGAACAGCTTCTGCTGCAAAGAGTTCAGAAGATCGTCAACAGGCTCGCTCTCGTCGTATGACTTGCGGAGAGAATCGTTTGTGATAGAAATCATTTCTCTCTGAATGAACTTGTCAACCAGAATCTTTGCATAATAGTTCACATGAACCGCGGCTCCGATATCGGAAGTAAGGCGGGTAAGATAGTCCAGCCCTCCGCTGGCGTCAAAATCGCCGTTGAATTTCAGACGGTCTGCAACAGTCATCATATCCACTGGACGGGAAGCTGCGCTGAGTTGGCTTATGGCCTTGAATATCATTCTGTTTTCCGGTTTGTAAAAGCACTCCTCCTGGAGAACCGTCATAAGTTCCTCCACAATGTCCTGATCCAACATCATGGCTCCCAGAACGGAAGCCTCCACCTCCGGAGCCTGCGGAACCTTCACTCCATGTTCCAGGGCGCTCACCTCAAGGTCAACCTCGCCTTTTTTGTTTCTTACAGTCTTTGCCATAGTCTCCTAAAGTTTGTCCAACGCCCTCCTGACCGCATCAATTCCAAGGTCAAGTTCCTCATCTGTAATGCAAAGCGGAGGTGCTATCCTGAACGATGTAGGTTGGAAAAGGAACCAGTCCGTAATCACTCCCTCATCGAGTAGTAAATATAGCACTTTTTTTGCCTTCTCCGCATCGCCCAAATCCACGGCCAGCAGAAGTCCGGCCGCACGTATCTCTTTTACAGCAGGATGAGATATCAGCGCATCATAAATTTTTTTTGATTTTCTATCTACATCCCCCACCCAGTCTTTTTCCAGCAGCAGCCTCAGCGATGCCAGGGCTGCCGCACAGCTTACCGGATGTCCTCCGAAGGTTGTAATATGTCCCAGCGGAGGATCCGTCTGCCAGAAGCTCATCTTCTGCTGCGATGTCACCATGGCTCCCAGCGGCATACCGCCTCCGAGTGCCTTCGCAAGCGTCAGGATATCGGGGACCACTCCAAACTTCTGGAAGGCAAACATCTTTCCGGTGCGGCCGAATCCGGTCTGCACCTCGTCAAATATCAGAAGCGCTCCGGTTTCATTGCATCTTTTCCGGAGGGCCTCCAAAAATCCGGGTACGGGTATCTGCACACCGCCTTCTCCCTGAACCGGCTCTATTATGACTGCCGCCGTCTGATCAGATATGACCGAAAGAGAATCCATATCGTTGAACACAATATGTTCTACCATGGGAAGCAACGGCCTGAAAGAATTTTTGAAATCCTCGCTGTCCATCAGGCTAAGGGCCCCCTGAGTGCTTCCATGATAGGCGTTACGGCAAGATACCAGATGCCTCCTTCCTGTAATCCGCTTTGCAAGTTTTATGGCCGCCTCGTTTGCTTCGCTTCCGCTGTTTACATAGTACACGCAGTCCAAAGACTCCGGCAGTATAGATGTAAGGAGCTTGGCGTGAAGCACTTGCGGAGATTCTATCATTTCGCCGTAAACCATCAGGTGGGCATAGTTTTCCGCCTGCCGGGCAATGGCCTCAACCACCTCCCTGCGGCAATGCCCAACATTGCTTACGGAAACTCCGGAAATGAAGTCGAGGTATCTCTTGTCTTCCGAATATAAAAAGACACCCTCCGCCCTTACTATGGATAATCCAAGCGGGGAAGAGGATGTCTGTCCTACGTGCCTGAAGAAGAGATCCCTTAATGTATAGGACCTGCTCTCCATATCACTTTTTCTTTGCAGCCTTCTTTGCAGTCTTTTCCTCAGATGCAGGTGCGGAATCTTCCTCAGCAAACCTTGAGCTTACAAGTATTCTTCCGCAATATTCGCAAACTACAATCTTACGGCTCTCGTCTATGTCTATCTCCCTCTGCGGAGGAATCTTGTTGAAGCAACCGCCGCAAGCACCTCTTACAACGGTAACTACGGCCATCTTGTTGCGTACATTTCCTCTTACCTTTTCGTATGCGGCCAACATTCTGGCATCCAGTTGCTCCTGATAACCGGCACTAACCTGACGAAGCTGCTCTTCTTCCCTTTCCGTCTCTTTCTCAATGTTTTCCAGCTCCTTCTGCTTGTTTTCAAGGTCTGTCTGACGGCCCTTCATTTCCTCGGCGATGAGTGCAAGTTCCTCTTTCTTTTCCACCAGCTTCTTGGTGCCTTCGTTGGCTCTCTTTTCTGCCAGCTGCACCTCCAGCTGCTGGAACTCTATCTCCTTGGAGAGCGATTCGAACTCGCGGCTGTTGCGAGCCTCGTTGCGCTGCTGCTCATACTTCTTGATAGAGAGCCTCCGCTCTTCCATCTCGTTTTTCTTGTCGGCGATAAAGCCCTCTATTTCCTTGATTTCCTTCTGGACAGCGGCCTGTTTGGTCTTCAGGCCGGCTACCTCGTCCTCAAGGTCTCTCACCTCCAGCGGAAGTTCTCCCCTGAGCAGGTAAATAGCGTCTATCTTGGAATCTGTCTGCTGAAGTTGATACAGAAGATGGAGTTTACGTTCCATCTCCGCAGCATCTGCATTCTTGGTTGAAATCTGCAGCGATGTAAAGGTTTCACCGCTCACTGCAGGATTGGTTTTCTTATTCTTTGTTGTTGCCATATCAAAAATAAAATATCGGGCTTTTGTCTGCCTCGCTCAATAGGACGGCAAATTTAGGAAAATTTTTCTGAATAATTGATTTCAGGAGCTGCATTGCACAAAGTTCCGAATAATGATGCCCTATGTCAATTACCATAAACCCGTCCGGCGTGTAGAAATTATGATGCGTCACGTCCCCTGTTACCAAAACCTGAGCTCCGGCGCAGACTGCATCTGCAATGGCGCCCTGCCCGCCGCCGCTGCTTACGGCAACCTTGCGGATTTTCTCCCTCAGAGGCCTGGAGCAACGGATGACAGGAGCCTCGAAGGCTTTCTTTACCTTGTCTATGAATGCCTTGCACCCCACAGGCCTTGCAAGGACACCAACCCTTGAAAACCCGTCCGAACCTAAAAGCTCAATATTCCCAAGACCCAATCGCTGAGCCATAATGTCATTCAGACCTCCGCAGGCCCTGTCCAGAGGGGTATGAGAAGAATAAACCGTTATTCCGGACCTGACTGCAAGCATTATGGTGTCAGACCTCACATCCCCTTCCAAAATGGAAAGAAGAGGCTTATGGACAATCAGCGGATGGTGGGTAACTACCATGTCGCAACCCTTTTCCACGGCCTCCTGCATCACCTCAAGAGAACAGTTAAGGGCAACCAGTGCCTTGGAAACCTCTGCGGAAGGATTGCCCGCTGTAAAACCGCTGTTATCCCACTCGGCCTGAGTGGAAACAGGTGCAAACTCTTCAATAGCCTCAGCGATATCGGCGGCCTTTACCTTAAAAACCTTGTCTGCCATATTATTCAACCTCCTTTTCTGCAGGATTCTCCGCCACACTCATATCAGGACCTTCGTCCAGACCCTCCTCGGAGCCATCCTCAGGATCTTCCTGATCCTGCATTACGGCCACAAGCCTGGCCCTGATGGACCTAAGTTTTTCTATGACCTCCAGTTTGCTGTCGGCACCGGAGAGGTTTTGCTTGAGCCTCAGACGGGCACCTTCCAGCGTCATTCCGCTTTCCTTGACCAGATGATGAATCATCTTGAACGTACCTATGTCTTTCTGAGTAAAAAAGCGGTTACCCTTCTTGTTCCTTACAGGTTTTATGAACTGCCCGAACTGGTCAGACCAGAACCTTACGAGAGATGCGTTCTCGCCGAGAATCTTGGAAACATCTCCTACTGTGTAATATAGTTTGCTGCCTTCTTCCATACCTTGCAAATTTAATCAAGAAATCCTTTAACTCCCGCAATTAACAAAAAAATGGCGCAGCAACGAAAGGAACCTTTTGTATCGGATCCAGGATTCCGCACCACGGTGTCAATACGATAGTATCATTATTCGGTAATAAATATTATTTTTGTACGATTATGCCTAGTTGTCGGCAATGCTGAACTTTTTTGGCTGTAAAATTGAAGTTTGACTTGTTGATTGTTTAACTTGTTGATTATTTAAGTTGTTGATTATATGGAATCAAGAAAGATAAGAGAAACGTTCCTGGAGTTTTTCAGAAGCAAGGAGCACGCAATTGTGCCAAGTGCACCGATGGTTGTAAAGAATGACCCTACCCTGATGTTTACAAACGCCGGAATGAATCAGTTCAAGGATATATTCCTGGGTAATGCCGCTCCATTTGCAAAGAGGGCGGCGGATTCGCAAAAGTGCCTTAGGGTAAGCGGAAAACATAATGACCTTGAAGAAGTTGGGCATGATACCTACCACCATACGATGTTTGAGATGCTGGGCAACTGGAGCTTTGGAGACTACTTCAAGAAAGAGGCCATTGAATGGAGCTGGGAACTGCTGACAAAGGTCTTTGGAATAGATCCGGACAGGCTGTATGCTACGGTATTTGAGGGCTATGAACCGGACGGACTCGGTATGGACGAAGAGGCTAGAGACAACTGGCTGAAATATCTTCCGGCAGACAGAGTGCTCCTTGGCAGCCGCAAGGATAACTTCTGGGAGATGGGAGAGCAGGGACCGTGCGGCCCTTGCAGCGAAATCCATATAGACCTCCGCGATGATGCTGAAAGAGCCGCCGTACCAGGAAGGGAACTTGTAAACAAGTCTGACCCTCTGGTAATTGAGATATGGAACCTGGTGTTCATGCAGTTCAACCGCAAGGCAGACGGAAGCCTTGAGAAACTCCCTCACAACAATGTAGATACGGGAATGGGATTCGAAAGGCTCTGTATGGCACTTCAAGGCAAGAAGAGCAACTACGACACAGACGTGTTCACCCCTCTTTTGGATAAAGTGGGAGAAATTGCCGGAAAGGATTATGCTGCATCCGACGAGAAAGTCCGGATTGCAATTAGGGTAATAGCAGACCATGTAAGAGCCATAACCTTTTCCATTGCAGACGGGCAGCTGCCGTCCAACGTAAAGGCCGGATATGTAATCCGCCGGATTCTGAGAAGGGCCGTAAGATATGCCTATACGTTCCTTGGCGTAAAGGAACCCCTGCTGTATAAACTTGTACCTACTCTGGTTAATCAGATGGGCAGCTTCTACCCCGAAATCCAGAAGCAGGAAGGCCTGATATCCAAGGTAATCAAAGAAGAAGAGGATGCCTTCCTGCGCACCCTTGAAAGAGGCATCCGCCTGATGGATGACCTGGTTACAAAATCCAGAACCGAGGGCAGCCGTACAATAAAGGGAGAAGATGCGTTTGTATTATACGACACCTTTGGATTTCCTATAGACCTTACTGAGCTGATTGCCAAGGAAAACGGTCTGGAAGTAGATCTGCCAGGGTTTGAGGCCGAACTCAAGAAGCAGAAAGAAAGGAGCCGCAACGCAGAGGCCAAGAAGGAAGGAGACTGGGTATATGTCTCTGGTCCTGAAACAGAGTCCGTTTTCACGGGCTATGACCACACCATGGAGGAAGGAGTAAAGATCATCCGCTACAGAGAAGTAAAGACCAAGGGCAAAGACCTGTTCCACATAGTTTTGGACAGAACCCCCTTCTATGCCGAAAGCGGCGGGCAGGTAGGAGACAGCGGATGCATACAAGACTCCGTAGGAGAAAAAATCGCAATAATAAATACAATAAAGGAAAACGGACTTTCCATACATGTTACAGAAAAACTTCCGGCAGATGTGGATTCTGAATTTACCGCACAGATTGATGAGCAGAAAAGGATGGCCACCACTGCCAACCACAGTGCAACCCACCTTCTGGACTTTGCCCTGAGGAAGATTCTGGGAACTCACATAGAGCAGAAGGGTTCGTTTGTAAGCCCTCAGGTACTCAGGTTCGACTTCTCCCACTTCGAGAAAGTACAGCCAGATAAACTCAGAGAAGTGGAGAGGCTGGTAAACTCACTCATACGTCTGGATATCAGGAAGGAAGAGATGAGGGACATGCCTATAGAGGAAGCAAGGAAACTCGGAGCCATAGCCCTGTTCGGCGAAAAGTACGGAGACAGGGTGAGGGTCATAAAGTTTGGAGAAAGCGTAGAGTTCTGCGGAGGAACCCATATCCCTTCCACCGGCATGATAGGATATTTCAAGATACTCAGCGAAAGCGCCATTGCCGCCGGAGTAAGGAGGATAGAGGCCACCACCGGAAAGAATGCCGAAGATGTGATATATGCGGCTGAGGACATGATGATTAGCCTGAAGGAACTCTTCAAGAACGCTCCCAATGTAATGGACAGCGCAAGAAGGATGCTGACAGAAAATGAGCAGCTCAGAAAGCAGGCAGAAGACATGATGAAGGAAAAGGCAGCAGCAATAAAAGACAGGGCCAGGGATTCTGCCGAGAATATCAACGGAATAGATTTCATCTGCATAAAAGGTGCATTCCCTATGGAACTTGTCAAGACCGTGGCCTTCATGCTCCGCAGCGAATGTAAGAGCACGGTCTTTGCTGCCGGAATAACCGATGAGGCAAAACCCGGGCTGGTTATGATGTACACAGACGACCTTGTGGCAAAAGGCATGAATGCAGGAAAGGATATAAGGGCAGCTGCCAAGTTCATAAACGGCGGAGGCGGCGGGCAGCCCTTCTTTGCAAGCGCAGGCGGAAAAAATGCCGAGGGAATTACCGCAGCTTTGGACAGCATCAAAGAAAGCTTGAATAAATAAACTGCTGAGAATGAGCCAACAGGAACAGGATAAACTGCCTTGGACCAGAAAGGTTAAGGAAAGCTTTAAGGCGTTTCTTAAATCTATTGGTGTAAAGACTTTGGATTTTTACATGCTGAAGTCTTTCCTGGGGCCGTTTGTGGCTGTATTTGCCATAGTTACCTTCATACTGATGATGCAGTTCCTGTGGCTGTACATCGATGAGCTGGTAGGAAAAGGGCTGAGTTTCAAGATTATCGTACAGTTTTTGATGTGGGGTTCGGCCACGCTTATTCCATACGCCCTGCCTCTGGCCACACTTCTGGCATCTATTATGACGATGGGCAACCTCGGAGAAAACAGCGAACTGCTGAGCATGAAGGCTGCCGGCATTTCCCTGCCGAGGATAATCCAGCCGCTGAGCTATGTTGCTGTGGTGATTGTGATAGCGGCGTTCTTTGCTTCCAACAATCTGATTCCGGTGGCTTACAACAAGATATATACTCTCAGAGAAGACATAACCAACACCAAGGAAGAAATCAAGATTCCGGTGGGCATATTCTACGACGGAATAGAAGGGTTTTCCATCAAGATCGGCTCCCGCGACGATAACATGCTCATGCACCAGATCATGATTTACAACCACACGAAGGAAGCCGGAAACTCAGACCTCACCGTTGCCGATTCCGGAAGAATCTCCATTACTCCGGACAAGAAGGGTCTGCTTATAACTCTCTATAACGGAATTAATTATAAAGAGAACAACCAGAGAACATACCAAGATACCTCACTTCAGATGCAAAGGATAAAGTTCTCTTTCCAGCAACTTGCCATACCGCTTGAAAACTATGCCTTCAACCAGTCCAAGGAGGGCCGGTATTCCGGAGAAGTTATGGCCAAGAACCTTTCGCAGCTCAGCAAAGACAAAGATTCTCTGACCATAGCCAACGACTCGTCGCTCAATTACCATACCCAGAGGGCCATGCATGCAGATTACATCGGACACAGAGACCAGCTCGACACTGCACGCAACAAAGGTTACAAAAGGAGCTTCAAGTCAGACGAACTCTACCACTGGAAAAGCCAGGGCGACAAAGTCAATGCCCTCCAGAGCGTATATGGTGCGCTCAATACGGAAATGGTTTCCCACTCCTTCTACAGCGCACAGATTTACCAGACGGCCTATCCGCTCAGAAGAACCATCATAGAACGCTATAGGAAATTTACCCTCAGCCTTGCCTGCCTCATATTTTTCTTCATAGGAGCACCTATAGGAGCCATTGTAAGAAAGGGAGGGCTTGGTACTCCGGCCATCATTTCCATACTGTTCTTTGTGCTTTATTGGGTGGTGGATATCAGCGGCAAGAAACTGGCAAACGACGGAGCCATTTCGCCGTTTCTGGGAGCCTTCATCTCCACTCTGGTTCTTGCACCTCTTGCGGCATATCTGACCTGGAAATGCACGCAGGACAATGTAACCTTTGACATAGACCAGTTCCTGAAGAACATCAAAGGCTTCTTCCAAAGGCTGTTCAGCAAGGCCAAGAGGGTGCAGCACCAGCTCAACATCCAAAAGATTCTCAAGGAGGAAGAGGAAAAGATGAAACTCCCGGACGAGGCTTCAGAAGAAAAATACGCAGATGGACAATAACCTCAGAATCATATACATGGGTACTCCGGAGTTTGCAGTGGCTCCGCTAAAGGCATTGCTTGATGCGGGCTGCATCATTCCGGCTGTGGTAACGGTTCCGGACAAACCCAAGGGCCGCGGCCTTCAGCTTTCTGAAAGCGATGTAAAAAAATTTGTTCTGGACTACAACCAGACAAGCGGCAAGAACATAGATATCCTACAGCCCCTCAAACTCCGCGATGAACTCTTCCTGAACCAGCTCAGAAGCTACGGTGCAGACCTTTTCATTGTGGTGGCTTTCAGGATGCTGCCCGATGTAGTATGGAAGATGCCCAAACTGGGCACATTCAACCTTCACGCATCGCTGCTTCCCAAGTTCAGGGGAGCCGCCCCCATCAACTGGGCCATAATCCAGAGAGAAAGGGAAACCGGAGTTACAACATTCTTCATCGATGAGAAAATAGATACCGGAAAAATCATCCTTCAGGAAAAATGCCCCGTTGCCCCAAGAGAAACGGTCGGGAGCCTTCACGACAAACTGATGGAATTGGGCAGCCTCCTGGTACTGAAGACCGTAAATGACATAGGAAACGGCCGGATTGAACCTATGGCTCAGGATGTTTCCATCCTTACTCCTCAAACCGCCGCAGCCCCAAAGCTCAACAAAGAAAACTGCCGCATCAACTGGTCCAGAACTGCAGAAGAAGCCGATGCTCTGGTAAGGGGTCTTTCGCCATATCCGGCAGCCCTGACAACTATGAAAACCGGAAGCGGAGAAACCATAGACATGAAAATCTTTGCAGCCGAGCCTGCGGACGGCATAACCTTAGGACCGTTGGGGCAAAAACAGAGCGGATCGGCCATTGTATCGGACCGCTCCATATTGGTCATGTGCTCAGACAAACCGCTTAAAATCACATCTCTGCAGCCCGCCGGAAAAAAGAGGATGGGAGCTAAGGATTTCATAAACGGCCACAAAAATCTCATCAGCGATGAAAGCATCCGTTTCTTCTGAAAATACCTTGTCCAAGACCTTCATCATCCTCTGCGACGGAGATTTTCCTTCCAAAGGACCGGCCCTGAAACTTTTGAAAAAATCTCGGAGAAAAAAATGCGACAATATCCTGATTGCCTGTGACGGAGCAATCTTGAACCTCCTTAAAAACGGTATGGAAGCAGACTATATAGTCGGCGATATGGATACCCTTCCAAAGACTTATCAGAAGAGGTTTGCTTCAATAATCCACAAAGAGGAGGAACAGGATTTCAACGATCTGTCAAAGGCGTTCCGGTTTGCGGTGGGCATGATTGAAAAAGACATTGACCTCAACAAGGCCATAACAGACTACGACATAGTAATAGCCGGAGCTACGGGCAAAAGAGAAGACCATACGCTGGGCAACATATCCTATCTTCCGGACTTTGCACAAACTCTCCGGAAAAAATTTCCAAGACAAAATATATCGGTCTCTATGGTAACAGATTACGGCGTTTTTGTGCCCATCCTCAACACTACGCGCCTGAAAGGTGAACCGGGAGACCGGATATCCATCTTTGCCTTTGACCACACTCTCCGGATTAAATCCACCGGCTTGGAATACAAGACAGACAACGTGGTTTTTGATATGTGGTGGAAAGCCACTCTCAACACATTCAAAAAGCGGGATGTCCTGCTAAAATTCAGTCACCCCGCTGAAGCATTATTGTATTTTCCTTACTGACAGCCCTTAAGCCAGGAACATACCTACCATTGCGGCAGATACCAAGGCTACGAGTGCGGCTCCGAGCAAAGCTCTGATTCCGTATTCGCCGAGTATAGACTGCTTGTTTGGAGCCATACCTCCCACACCTCCTATAATGATTCCTATTGAGGCAAAGTTGGCAAAGCCACAAAGCACATATGTTGCCATCACAATGGACTTGGGTGAAGAGAATACGCTGTTCTGGAGCATTTCAGTAAGAGACTGGTATCCAATAAATTCAGTCAGAATCAGTTTTTCTCCAAGAAGCCTGCCCACATAACTTATGTCGGCACTCGGAACTCCTATCAGCCAAATTACCGGATAGAAAATCCAGGAAAGAATACATTCGAGGTTCAGATCTGTATAACGGCCGTCCGTTATGGCTGTTATCCAGCGGTCCATAGCCGGAAAACTTATGATATTGAGTATATAGTTGACTCCGGCTATCAATGCGTAGAACACCAGAAGCATTGCTGCCACATTGGCTGCAAGCTTGAGGCCCTGGGTGGTTCCTATTGAAATGGCGTCCAGAACATTCTTTCCAAGTTTGTCCTTTGAAACCTCAACGGAGTTGTCTATTTCTTCCGTTTCCGGCTTGAGGATCTTTGCCATTGCAATTGCTCCCGGAGCTGCCATGACTGAAGCACTCAGCAGATGCTTTGCAAATTCAACCGTCATTACCGGATCTCCGCAACCAAGCATTCCTATGTACGCTGCCAGCACTCCGCCGCTCATCGTTGCCATTCCAGAAACCATGATCAGCATAAGTTCGCTGCGGCTCATCTTTGGAATATATTCCTTTACCATCAGGGGAGCCTCGGTCTGACCAAGGAAAACGTTTCCGGCACATGAAAGCGATTCTGCTCCGGAAATGTGCATCAGCTTGGTCATTACCCAACCCATGGCGTAAACAACTTTCTGAAGTATTCCCAGATAGAAGAACAGACTTGTAAGGGCAGAGAAGAATACGATTGTAGGGAGTATCTGGAATACAAAGATGTAACCGACTCCCGTAGTATCCATCAGAGGTCCGAACAAGAAATCTGCTCCGGCCTTTGTCCAGCCAAGTACTGCCACAAAGCATTTTCCAAATACCTCAAAGAATTTCTGAACTGCCGGGAACATCAATACGGAGAAGGCAATGATGAACTGCAGCAACAAAGCCATTCCTACGGTTCTCCAGTTCACTTTCTTGCGGTCTGTAGAAAACAGCCATGCTATCAGGATGATTACGGCTATTCCCAAAAGACCCTTTGCAATGTTTCCAAAGCTGAAATGGAGCTGCTTTTCCTGAAGGATCCTGGAGAACATTTCCTTTCTCTTGGCAAGGGCTTCTGCTTTTTCATCTACCACAGTCTCGTCTGCTGAAATAGAAGACTGACCTTCAACAGGCTCTGTCTGAACTGCATCGGCAACAGGTTCTGCCACCTGAGAGGCAGTCTGAGGAGTTTCCTGAACCGGTTCTGCCACCTGGGTAGCGGCAACAGGATCGTTCTGAGGGGTAACGGCTGCATTCACCATGCCGCACAGGAAACCTACGGCAATTATCACCAATGCAACCTTCAGAAACTTTGGCCCCATAAATCCTATTCTGGGACCATTTTTCTTTGTAGTGTTCTTCATATGATATTTGGTTTTACTTTCAGGTTGTGAGAGTAGGTACAAATATACAATTTTTCGTACTTTTGCCGTATATGTTTTTTGAGCTGGTTAATAATAATCCCGACAGCTGTGCAAGAGCCGGAATCCTCCATACTGACCATGGAGACATTCCCACTCCTATATTCATGCCCGTAGGCACCGTGGGAAGCGTAAAGGGAGTATTTCACAGAGATCTCATGGAGGATATCAAGGCCAGGATAATACTTGGAAACACATACCATCTCCTTCTGAGGCCCGGTACAGATCTGATAAACAAGGCCGGAGGACTGCATAAGTTTGTCGGCTGGGACAGACCGATACTTACAGACAGCGGCGGCTTTCAGGTTTTCTCACTTGCGGCAAGGCGCAAGATAACGGAAGAGGGATGCACATTCCAGTCTCACATAGACGGCTCAAGACATATATTCACACCGGAGAACAATGTGGATGTGCAGAGGATGATTGGAGCCGACATAATAATGGCTCTGGACGAATGCACCCCCGGAACGGCTGACTATGACTACTCCAAAAAATCCATGGAGCGCACCCACCGCTGGCTGAAACGCTGCATTGCAAGATTCAAGGAAACCGAGCCCCTTTACGGTTACAGGCAGTTTTTCTTTCCGATAGTCCAGGGTTGTGTTTATCCCGATTTAAGAAGGGAAGCTGCAAGGATAATCGCCGATGCAGATATGGACGGATGTGCAATAGGAGGACTGAGCGTTGGAGAACCCACTGAAAAAATGTATGAGATGCTGGACGTGCTCAAGGAAGAACTGCCAGAGTCCAAACCCCGCTATCTTATGGGAGTGGGTACCCCGGCCAACATACTGGAGGGCATAGACCGTGGAGTGGATATGTTCGACTGCGTAATGCCAACCCGCAACGGAAGAAACGGAATGCTGTTCACATGGGAAGGTACAATTAACATCAAGAACAAGAAGTGGGCGGAAGACTTTTCGCCTATTGACCCTCAGGGCACATCATTTGTTGACCATGCCTATACCAAGGCTTATCTCAGGCACATGTTTGTTGCAGGAGAGATGCTCGGGGCCGAAATTGCAAGCTATCATAACCTTGCCTTCTATCTCGAACTGGTGACAAGGGCAAGAGAGCACATAGTTGCGGGAGACTTCAAGAAATGGAAAGAAGAAACTGTTGGAAAGATGAGCCGCAGGGTACAGTAAAATATCGCTGAGAAAAATGGCAAAACTGAGTGCTGAAAAAATAAAACAGAGCATCCGCGATTTCAAACCGCAGATTACAACCATAGACCGGTACATAATAAAGAAGTTTATCGGCACCTATATTGTTGCGCTGCTTGTTATCATAGGCATTGTTATCATCTTTGACCTCAGCGAAAAGATAGACAAGTTTGTAACCAATCAGGCCCCTCTGAAGCTCATAATCTTTCAGTACTACGCCAACTTCATTCCCTACTTTGTGAACATGTTCAGCCCTATGTTCGTGTTCCTTACGGTAATTCTGTTCACATCCAAGATGGCGGCCAATACAGAAATCATAGCCATTCTTGCCGGCGGAATCAGCTTCAAGAGACTGATGTGGCCCTACTTTGTTTCGGCAACCGCAATAGTTATTTTTTCTCTGATACTGAACCTCTATGTCATTCCTCCCTGCAACAAGGGAAGGCTGGCCTTTGAACAGAAATATGTCAGAAAAAAATACACGGAGTTTTCTCGCAATGTCCACTATCAGATCAGCCCGGGAACCTTCCTTTATGTTCAGAGTTTTGCCCCGTCCAACAACACGGCCTACGGCTTTTCTCTGGAGAGCATAGAAGACAACCAGCTGTCTTCCAAACTTACGGCCAACGAAGCCCAGTGGGATTCCACTATACAAGGCTGGAAAATGAGAGACTATGTTCAGCGCAAATATGAAGAGGGAGTGGAAACCGTAACTACCGGCCGCTATAAGGACACCTGCATTGCCGTTACCGTGGAGGACTTCTACCGCAGGAGAAACACCGTACAGACCCTTCCGGACGGTCAGCTCCGGCGGCTGATCAGAGACCAGAAAGCACGTGGCGATAAAGACGTAATGTTCTCACTCATAGAGCAGAACGAAAGATGGTCCATGCCGTTTGCGGCATTCATACTTACACTTATAGGCGTGTCGCTTTCTTCCAAGAAACGAAGAGGCGGAATAGGCCTGAACATAGGCATAGGCATTGCCCTTAGCTTCTCCTACATATTGTTCATGAGGTTTGCACAGATGTTTGTATTCTCAGGAGCGCTCCCCCCGTTCATAGCCCTCTGGCTGCCGAACGTTCTCTATCTGGGTATAGCCTTCTACCTCTACCGGATAGCCCCGAAATAAGATCAATACTCTCCTCTCTGGACTTTGGCCTTGCAGACTTCAAGCATGTCGTCTATCATCTCCTGGAGGCCCCATTTTGGATTCCAGCCCCATTCCTGACGGGCGCAGCTGTCATCCATGACGTCAGGCCAGCTGGCAGCTATGGCGGCTTTTACAGGGTCTATCCTATAGTCCCAGGTGAAGGACGGAATTCTTTTCTTGATTTCTGTAAAGAGCTGCTCCGGAGTAAAACTCATAGATGCTATGTTGAAGGAGTTGCGGTGGACGAGCTTTGAAGGGTCCGCCTCCATGAGCTGGGTTGTAGCTTCCAGAGCATCAGGCATATATACCATATCCATATAGGCATCTTTTGGAACTTCGCAGGTATATTTTCCGTTCTTTACCACCTCATAGAAAACCTCCACCGCATAGTCTGTTGTACCCCCGCCGGGCAGGCATCCGTTGGATATGATTCCAGGGAAACGCACGCTGCGGGTATCTACTCCGAACCTCTTGTGATAATAATCGCTGAGAAGCTCTCCGGAAACCTTGCACACTCCGTAGATGGTGTCCGGCCTCATTATGGTGTCCTGAGGGGTTTTGTAGTGAGGAGTATTGTTTCCGAAAGCGCCTATTGAAGAAGGGGTGAAGAGGGCGCAATGGAATTCTCTTGCAAGGTTGAGCGAATTGAGCAGGGCTCCCATATTTATCTTCCAGGCAAGGTCCGGATTCATCTCACCCTTGGCGGAAAGAAGGGCAACAAGGTTGTAGATCCCATCTATGCCGTACTTCTTTATGGCATTTCCATAGCCCTCAAAATCAAGGGCGTCCAACTGTATAGCCTCGCTTGTCAGGGAGAGCCTCTTTACAACGTCGGGCCTGACTTCTGCTGCTATTACATTATCTGCTCCGTATGTCTTCTGCAGGTGAGGAACCAGTTCAGTTCCTATCTGACCGCCTGCGCCAACAACCAATATCTTTTTCATATATCCAATTCCTTAAAAGTGTCTTACAAAGATTCTTGCTATAAACTTTAAAGCATTTGCCTGTTTAGTGGAACAAAAATAACAAAAATCTCATGTACAGGATGAGATTTTGTCATAAATCTCTGCTGCTGCCCTATGAGAAATCTTATTAATTTTGCATTGGTAGCAAAAAAATCCTGACCGCAGGTTTGAAAATGAACGCAGAAGAAACTATATCAGGCAAAGAAAAACTCTGGAACGGCATCCTTGAGATGGCGCAGCAGATGGGCTTTGCCGCCTGCGGATGCGCAAGGGCTGTTCCTCTTTCCGGAAGCTTGGAGGAGCAGCAATATATGCAGGCCCATGAAAAGGGGCATTTTGGAAGGATGGAATATCTCCGCCGGAATATAGACAAGAGGATGGACCCCGCCCTGCTCTTACCCGGTGCTAAAAGTGTCATAGTTTTTCTGGCTCCCTTCTCCGGCGGCGGGCCCTGCATCAGTTCAGACGGGCTCAGGATTTCTGAATATGCCCTTGGAGAAGACTATCACAAAGTTATAAAGGACAAGCTGTTCAGGATAGCCTCCTTCATAGAAGACAGCATAAAGACAAAGAAGAGCTGTAGGGTATTCACCGATTCGGCTCCGGTAATGGAACGGGCCTGGGCTGTAAGAGCCGGGCTCGGATTCATAGGCAAAAACAACTTCCTCATAAGCCCGCAGGCCGGTATCAAGAACTTCATAGGCACTGTAATAACCGTTGCAGAATTACCTTATGCGGATAAAACAGTTCCAAACGGATGCGGACAATGCTCCAGATGCCTGGATGCCTGCACCGGAAAGGCCCTTTACTCCCCCTACAGTATTAATGCCTCAAAATGTATGTCCTACAAAACAATAGAGGCTCCGTTGGAAGATGCGGACAACGAGCGGACAACTTATGACCCACCCGTTTCATATTCCTATAAATGGATATTCGGCTGCGATGACTGTATGAACGCCTGCCCTTGGAACCGGTTCAACAAGCCCGGTTGGAAAGAGTTCTCCGTAAATTGCAAAGTGCTGGAAGGATTTTCGGCCAAGGGCTGGATGGATATGGCTGAAGAAGATTTCAATGAAAAGTTTGGGAACAGTCCTCTGCTGAGGGCCGGGCTGAAAAAAATAAGACAAAACATATTACGATGAAAATACTTACACCGGTTGAAATTCCAAAACCTGAAAGGCTCATAGATTTTGATTCTAAAATCCTGACCCTTGGAAGTTGCTTTGCAGACCAGATGGGAGAAAGGTTCAGGATGTATGGCTTTGACTGCATGGTAAATCCGTTTGGAACTCTGTACAACATCTGCTCCGTATTCAATTCTCTGATGAGGCTTGGGGCTGTTTCCGGCCTTCTAAGAAGCAAGGATAACCCGTTGTTTACAAAGGACGATGTGTTTCTGAGGCCGGACGGCAGGTTTGTTACCTGGAGCCACCATTCCAGGTGCGGATTGAAGCAGAGCGAAGGCTTTTCCGCTGAAGACTTTCTCAGGAAAGCCAACCAGGACCTGCAAGATGCCGCAGACTTCTTCTGCAAGGCAGACACGGTGATTGTAACACTCGGAACATCATTTGTCTATAAACTCAAAGGGACTGACTTTGTGGTTTCCAACTGCCACAAATTCCCTGCAAAGGATTTTGAACGGGTATTTATCCCTTTCCAGGACACAAAAGAAATGATAGGTCAGATTGTAGGCATGTTCCCCAAAAAACGCTTCATCTTTACGGTAAGCCCTATCCGCCATCTTGCAGACGGAGCTCATGGCAACAACCTGAGCAAAAGCGCATTGCTTCTTGCAATCTCTGATGCCGGAACAGAGTATTTTCCGTCTTACGAGATTATGATGGACGAACTCCGCAGCTACCGCTGGTATGCGGAAGACATGGTGCATCCTTCCGAAGCAGCAGTCAAGTATATCTTTGAGCGGTTTGCAGAAACTTTCATCGCCGAGCAATGCAAAGAAAAAATGCAGCTTAACCTGAAGGCTTACAAGGCCTCTCTCCATATCGTAAAATAAAACCAAGCTATATGAAAAAAATTATTCTCACATTGGCTCTTGCCGCTGTCTGCTCAGCGGCTTTTGCCGGCAAAATTGTTACAGACAGCATCTATTCCAAGACGCTGAATTTCACCCACAAATACAATGTGTACCTGCCGGACGGCTATGACAGGTCTGACAATAAATATCCGGTGGTTTATCTTCTGCACGGAATGTACGGGGGATATTCAGACTGGCAGGAAATGGGCCGGATGAAACTTGTGGCAGACGAACTCATATCCAGCGGCGAAGCCTGCCCTATGGTAATTATTATGCCAAATGCCGGCGACTGGGATATTTACAAAGTCCAGAACGGATATTACAACATTCCGGGCTGGAGATATGAAGATTTCTTCTTTGGCGAATTCATGCCGGAAGTGGAGAAGAAATACAGAATCCTCAGCGATAAAGGGCACCGTTCCATCATGGGCCTGTCAATGGGTGGTGGCGGATGCGTGGTCTATTGCCAGAAGCACCCCGATATGTTCTCCTCCTGCTATGCAATGAGTGCCTGGCTGGACACCCAGTATCTCAACGATGAAAAGGCAGACAAAGGAGATATGCTGTATATGCTAAACCGCAGCGTAAGAGAGAATTCTGCACTTGCTTTCGTAGATAACGCAGACGAGGATACCGTTGAAAAACTCAGGAGCGTAAAGTGGTTCATAGACTGCGGCGACGAGGACAGCCTGCTGGACCAGAACGTGCTTTTCTATCAGAAAATGAGAGCAAAACGCATCAAGGCGGAACTCAGAGTCCGCAACAGCGGCCACAACTGGGAATATTGGCACACAGCCCTCAGAATTGCCCTGCCGTTTGCATCGCGGAGCTTCAGATAATGCGTCTTTTTTTGCTATTTTTGGGTATTGGAATTATTTATCGCGATTATGAAAAAACTTATTCTTTCTCTGACCGTACTTCTGGCTTTCTCCATGGGGGCAAATGCCGGCAAGGTGATAACAGACAGTCTATACAGCAATAATCTCAAGTGCTGGCAAAAATACAACGTATATCTTCCTACCGGATTTGAGAAGTCCGAACAGAAATATCCGGTGGTTTACCTTCTGCACGGGCTTTACGGCGACTACTCCAACTGGGACAAAACCGGCGGCATGAGACTGGTGGCAGACGAACTCATAGGCAGCGGCGAGGCCTGCCAGATGGTTATCATAATGCCGAATGCCGGTTCCGCAGATGTAAGGAACTATCAGAACGGCTATTTCAATGTAGAAGAATGGCCCTACGAAGACTTTTTCTATCAGGAGTTCATGCCTGAAGTGGAAAAGAAATACAGAATCCTCAGCGATAAAGCCCACCGTGCCATCATGGGCCTTTCAATGGGCGGCGGCGGCAGTGTTGTATATTGCCAGAGGCATCCAGACATGTTCTCTTCCTGCTATGCAATTAGCGCATGGTTGGACAACAAGATGGGAACTGTAGGAGGCCAGAACCTCAAGAAAGACAAACTGTGGATTGTATGCCAGAGCGTATGCGACAACTCGGCGGTTGACTTTGTTGCAAATGCCGACGAGGAAACCGTTAACAAGCTCCGCACCGTAAAATGGTTCATCGACTGCGGAGACGATGACATTCTGTTTGATGTCAATGTCCTATTCTTCCAGAAGATGAGAGAAAAGAGAATAAAGGCGGAACTCAGGATAAACAACGGAGTCCACAATTGGGAATATTGGCATCTGGCGCTTAGAAACGCCCTGCCGTTTGCCAGCCGCAACTTCGGCCGCTGAGCCTCATTCCCGGAACCATAAACAGGAAAAAGCCGCAACCAAATCGGTTACGGCTTTTTTGCAGGTCAGGTTTTATGACCTTCTTGGCCTTATTCAGCCTTCTGTTCCTCTGCCTTAGGCTCTTCGGCCTTTGGAGCAGCCTTCTTTGCGCGGCTTCTTCTTGTAGAGGTCTTCTTTTCGGCCTTTGCTGCCTTTTCTACGGGAGCTGCTGCAAAATCAACCAACTCAATATATGCCATGTCAGCAGCATCGCCGGCGCGGAAGCCTGTCTTGAGAATACGGGTATATCCTCCGGGACGGTCGGCAACCTTAGGAGCAACTGTACGGAAAAGTTCCGTAACGGCCTCTTTCTGCTTCAGATAGCTGAACACGACACGGCGGTTTGCTGTAGTGTCGTTCTTGCTCTTTGTAATCAGAGGCTCTACATAGGTCCTCAAAGACTTTGCCTTTGCAAGTGTTGTTTCGATATGCTTGTTAAGGATAAGCGATGAAGCCATATTGGAAAGCATAGCCTTACGGTGTCCGCTCTTTCTGCCAAGATGATTTACTGTCTTATTGTGTCTCATTTCTTAAACTATTTTTCGATGTTATACTTGCTGATATCCATCCCGAAGTGGAGGCCGTGCTTATCTACAAGGGCCTCTATCTCTGTCATAGACTTCTTGCCAAAGTTGCGGAACTTCATAAGTTCGCTCTTCTGATGGCTGACCAGATCTGCAAAGGTTTCAATGTCAGCAGCCTTAAGGCAGTTGATTGCCCTTACTGAAAGGTCTTGGTCTGTGAGCTTGTTGTTGAGAAGCTGACGCATTCTCATGTCGTCCTCGTTCAGAGAATTGTCTTCCATCTTTCCGGGATCGTCTATCTCCAGTTTGTCTTCCGAGAAGAGCATGAAGTGACGTATCAGAATCTTTGCAGCCTCCAGCAGCGCATCCTTTGGATTGATGCTTCCGTCTGTTGTAATTTCAAGGGACAGACTCTCATAATCTGTCTTCTGTGAAATACGGCAAGGAGCCACGGTGTACTTCACATTGATTATAGGAGTGAAGATGGAGTCAATTGCAATGGTTCCTACAGGAGCATTCTCGTTCTTGTTCTCTTCAGCCGGCACCCAGCCTCTGCCCTTTCCTATGGTAAGAGCTATGGTAAGTTTTACAGACTCTTCCATTGAGCAGATATGCTGCTGAGGATTCAACACTTTGAATGATGAAAGCCTTTGGGATATATCATCGGCGGTAAATTCTTTCTTACCCCCTATTGTAAAGGACACGGATTCGCCCTCTTCTGTCTCAATCATCCTCTTGAATCTCACTTTCTTGAGGTTGAGGATAATGTCTATCACACCCTCGATTACTCCGGGTATGGTGGCGAACTCGTGGTCCACACCCTCGATCTTTACAGAAGTGATTGCAAAGCCTTCGAGTGAGGAGAGCAGTACTCTTCTGAGTGCATTGCCTATTGTGATGCCGTATCTTGGTTCGAGAGGTTTGAACTCGAACTTTCCGATAGTGTCATTAGACTCGAGCACCAGAAGTTTTTCGGGTTTTTGAAATGCTAATATCGCCATATCAGTTATTATTTAGAGTAGAGTTCAACGATAAGCTGCTCATTAATGTTTTCCGGTATCTCGGTGCGGTCCGGAAGGTTGAGGAACTTGCCCTCAAGTTTCTCAGGATTCCACTCGAGCCATGAGTAGTGGGAAGGAGCGGCAGCCAATGAAGCCTGAATGGTTTCAAGACTCTTTGACCTCTCTCTTACACCTACTATGTCACCAGGTTTTACATGAGCGGAAGGAATACCCATTACATTGCCGTTGAGAACAATGTGGCGGTGGGTTACAAGCTGCCGGGCAGCTGCTCTGGTAGGAGCAATGCCGAGCCTGTAAACGATGTTGTCCAGACGGCTTTCGAGGAGCATGATCAGGTTGACACCCTTGATGCCCTTCATTCTTGAAGCCTCTGTGTAAAGGTTACGGAACTGCCTTTCAAGAACACCGTAAGTATATTTTACTTTTTCCTTTTCCTTCAACTGAGTACCGTACTCTGAAACTTTCTTTCTCTTCTTGGCGGCACCGTGCTGACCGGAAGGGTAGTTCTTGTTGTCGCGTACCCTCTTTTCATAAGCTTTGTCGGGTCCGTATATAGGTTCGCCGAACTTGCGGGCGATCTTTGTCTTTGGTCCAGTATATCTAGCCATATTCTTATACGATTAATCAGTTAAACTCTACGGCGGCCCTTAGGACGGCAACCATTATGAGGCAGAGGAGTAACGTCAACTATTTCGGTAACCTCAATACCTGCGTTATGAATAGTCCTGATTGCAGACTCGCGTCCGGCGCCGGGACCCTTTACATATGCCTTTACCTTACGCAGCCCTGCGTCAAAGGCAACCTTTGCACAATCCTCGGCTGCTACCTGAGCAGCGTAAGGAGTGTTCTTCTTTGATCCTCTGAAACCCATTTTACCGGCAGAAGACCAGCTGATGACCTGACCCTTTGAATTTGTAAGGGTAACTATAACGTTGTTGAATGTAGAAGATATGTGAGCCTGGCCCAAAGCATCTACCTTAACAACTCTCTTTCTGTTTGATACTACTTTCTTTGCCATAATCTAAGTCCGTTTATTTGGTTGCCTTCTTCTTGTTGGCAACGGTCTTTTTCTTTCCCTTTCTTGTACGGGCATTGTTCTTAGTGCTTTGCCCTCTTACAGGCAGACCTAGTCTATGACGGATACCTCTGTAACATCCGATATCCATAAGACGCTTGATGTTCAGCTGAGTGGCGGTACGAAGTTCGCCCTCAATCTTATACTCGTCTGCAATCGTCTTTCTTATTGCAGCAATCTGGTCATCTGTCCAATCCTGCACCTTGATGTTACGGTCAATGCTGTTCTTGTCAAGGATTTTTTGGGCAGAGCTGCGACCAATTCCGAAGATATAGGTAAGACCTATTTCTCCCCTTTTGTTTTTTGGTAAATCTACACCGGCTATACGTGCCATATTCTATTTTTTGCTTTGATTTTATATTTTTCTGTTATACAATCAATTGCAGGGTTATCAACTGATCAGCCCTGACGCATCTTGAACTTAGGGTTCTTCTTGCAGATGATATAGACGCGTCCCTTGCGTCTTACTATCTTGCAATCTTCGCTGCGCTTTTTTACTGAAGCTTTGACTTTCATTGTATTTAGTTTTTTTAGATTATTCTTTCAGAGCCGATTACATTATTTGTACCTGAATGATATGCGGCCTTTGGTAAGGTCGTAAGGAGACATCTCCACCTTTACCCTGTCGCCGGGAAGTATCTTGATGTAGTGCATCCTCATCTTTCCGGAGATGTGGGCTATAATGATGGGACCGTTATCGATTTCCACCTTGAACATAGCGTTGGACAGTGCTTCCAGAATTACGCCGTCTCTTTCAATAGCTTCTTGTTTTGCCATATCAATATTCCTTGATCTTGTTAATGTAATCGAATGTAGTCAGTATTTCGGGTTTGCCCTTGCGGACTGCCACGGTAAACTCAAAGTGAGCTGATTTCTTGCCGTCTGCGGTAGCTACTCCCCATCCGTCTCTCTTCTCATATACTTCCTTTACTCCCGCATTTATCATGGGTTCAATGCAAATTACCATTCCCTCCCTGAGTTTCTTTCCGCTCCCGGGGCGGCCGTAGTTGGGAACCATCGGGTCTTCGTGCATGTCTTTTCCTATTCCGTGCCCTACAAGTTCTCTTACAACAGAGAACCCTCTGGCCTCGCAATAAGACTGAACAGCGTGTCCGATGTCTCCCGTGCGGTTTCCCTCAACGGCTTTCTCCGCGCCCAGGTACAGACTCTCCTCCGTAGTCTTCAGAAGGAGAGCTGTCTGCGCATCAACCTGTCCTACCGGAAAAGTGTAGGCAGAATCGCCGTAAAAGCCCTTGTAAACGGTTCCGCAATCTACAGAGACGATATCACCTTCCTGAAGTACATAGCCATCGGGAATCCCGTGCACTACCATGTCGTTTACAGACATGCACAGTGTTGCCGGAAAACCTCCGTACCCCAGAAACCCCGGCACTGCTCCGTTGTCGCGGATGAAGGTTTCGGCAATCTTGTCCAGCTGTTTTGTGGTAACACCCGGGGCAATATGCTTACCTACCTCTGCCAAAGTCTTTGACACAAGGATGGCATTCTCTTTAAGAATGGCAATCTCTTCCTCTGTCTTGTAGTGTATCATCTTGTTACTGACTCTGTTCTCTTAAAACTTTCTGCTATCTTCCCTTCAATCTTCCGGTCTTGGTCAAGCCGTCATAGTGCCTCATAAGCAGATGACTTTCTATCTGCTGCAACGTATCCAGTACAACTCCTACCATAATCAGCAGTGAGGTACCACCGTAGAACTGTGCAAACTGGTTGTTTACTCCAACAATCATGGCCAGTGCAGGCAGGATACCTACAATTGCCAGGAAGATGGAACCAGGCAGGGTAATACGGCTCATTATTGAGTCTATGTATTCGGCCGTATTCTTTCCGGGTTTTACACCTGGAATGAATCCGCCGTTCTTCTTCATTTCTTCTGCCATCTGAGTTGGGTTGATGATGACAGTAGTGTAGAAGTAGGTGAAGATTATGATAAGGAATGCAAATACTGCGTTGTACCAGAAGCCTTTTACATCTGAGAATGTAGCCGCAAAGCCTCTTGTGGAATCAAACTGCGCAAAAAGCAGAGGGAACATCATAAGTGCCTGGGCAAATATGATAGGCATTACGTTGGCTGCATTGATTTTCAAAGGAATGTACTGTCTTACACCGCCATACTGCTTGTTGCCTACAATACGCTTGGCATACTGTACGGGCACCTTGCGGGTTCCCTGAACCAGTGCAATGGTAAGAGCAAACACAACAAACAGAACTATGAATTCCACAATAAGCATCAGAGGTCCGCCTACGCTTGCAGTCATTCTTGTACCTATTTCGGCAAGCAGGGCGTGAGGGAGCCTGGCCACAATACCAATCATGATTATCAGCGATATACCGTTACCGATTCCACGGTCGGTAATTCTTTCGCCGAGCCACATGATGAACATTGTGCCTCCGATCAGCACCAGAGTTGCAAAAATATTGAAGAATGTACCCTTGAGCAGGAAAGCCTCAGCCGGAAGCTGTGCATGAAGGTTGGTCAGATAAGCCGGACCCTGAATTGCAAGGATGAGGATGGTCAGATAGCGTGTCCACTGATTCATCTTTCTCCTTCCGCTTTCACCTTCTTTCTGCAGCTTCTGGAAGTATGGAACCATAATGCCGAGGAGCTGGAGAACGATTGATGCAGAGATGTAAGGCATTACACCGAGTGCAAATATGGATGCGTTTCCGAATGCTCCTCCGGAGAACATATTGAGCAATCCCAGAAGGCCCTCGGAAGTCTGGCTGGTCAGATTGGAATCTGCAATCAGATGAGGGTTGATTCCCGGCATTACTACAAAGCTTCCAAGACGATAGACCACGATGAGCAGGAGGGTGTAGATTATCCTCTTCCTCAAGTCTTCAATCTTGAAAATGTTCCTTATAGTTTCTATTAACTTCTTCATTTTAAAATCAGATTACTGTTGCGGTACCGCTCAGAGCCTCTATCTTGGCAATAGCAGACTTTGAGAATGCGTTTGCAGAAACATTGAGTTTGCTTTTGAGTTCACCGTTTCCGAGAATCTTTACGAGATCGTTCTTGGAAACAAGTCCGTTCTGAATCAAAGTTTCGCGGGTGATGGTGTCAGCTCCGAGCTTTTCGCTCAAAGACTGAAGCGATGAAAGGTTGATGACCTTGTATTCGATCTTCCTGATATTGGTGAAACCGAACTTAGGAAGCTGCCTCTGGATAGGCATCTGACCGCCCTGGAAACCAAGCTTGGAAGCATATCCGCTGCGCTGCTTGGCACCGTTCATACCGCGTGTAGAAGTTCCGCCATATCCGCTTCCTTCTCCGCGACCGATCCTCTTTTCTCTTCCCAGAGAGCCTTTTGCTGGTTTTAATGTATTGAGTTTCATCGATAATCCTCCTTAAATTTCCTCAATCGTGACAAGGTGACGGACTTTCTCTATCATACCCTTGACAACTGGGGTCAGTTCAACTTCTACGGAATGGTGAATCTTCTTGATTCCTAAAGCCTCAAGATTGGCAATCTGCCTCTTGGTAGCGCCGCTCTTTCCTCTTACCTGTGTAATTTTAACCTTAGCCATACTGAATCTCCTTATCCGTTAAATACATTGTTCATAGGAACGCCTCTCAGACCTGCAACGGTGTAAGCGTCTCTCATCTGTGAAAGTGCTGCGATTGTAGCCTTTACCAGATTGTGAGGGTTGGACGAACCTTTTGATTTAGCAAGCACGTCGTGGATGCCTACACTCTCGAACACGGCACGCATAGCACCACCGGCCTTTACTCCTGTACCGGGAGCTGCAGGCTTCATAAATACTTCTGCACCGCCGAATTTTGCTGTCTGCTCGTGAGGAATGGTGTGCTTGTAAATAGGAACCTTTACAAGATTCTTCTTTGCATCCTCGATAGCCTTTGAAATAGCTGTAGTAACCTCGTTGGCCTTGCCAAGTCCGTAACCTACAACGCTCTTTTCATCGCCTACCACTACTATGGCTGCGAAACTGAAATGACGGCCACCCTTGGTAACCTTGGTCACTCTGTTAATAGCCACCAACCTGTCCTTGAGTTCAAGGTCTGTAGTTCTGATATCTTTGTTCTTGTTAATCTCTGCCATAGCTCTTAGAATTTAAGACCGCCCTTGCGTGCGGCGTCTGCCAAACTTTTAACTCTTCCGTGATAGAGGTAACCTCCGCGGTCGAAAGCTACTTCTGCAATACCCTTGGAAGCGGCTACCTTGGCAGCCTCTGCTCCTACAAGAGCTGCAATCTCCGTCTTGGTCTTGCCCTCGGTCTGAGCGGCAACGGCCTTGTCAAGAGATGAAGCAGCGGCGAGAGTTACGCCATTAACATCGTCGATGAACTGAACATAGATCTGCTTGTTGGATCTGAACACGCTCATCCTTGGTCTTTCCGGTGTACCGCTGACAACCTTGCGGATACGGTAGCGGATTCTCTGTCTTCTTTCTATCTTATTCATATCCTATCCTCCATTATTTAGCTGCAGCTGTCTTACCAGCCTTTCTGCGGAGAACTTCTCCTACAAACTTGATACCCTTGCCCTTGTAAGGTTCAGGCTTACGGAATGAGCGGACCTTTGCGGCTACCATTCCAAGAAGTTGCTTATCGCTGCTTCTGAGAATGAGAATCGGGTTGGCACCCTTCTTGACCTGAGGAACCTCAGCGGTAACCTCGTCCGGAAGCTGGAGGTAAATATCGTGAGAATAACCGAGGCTGAACTTCAGAAGCTGGCCGGCGGCCTCTACACGGTAACCTACGCCCACGAGTTCCTGTTTGGTTTCAAAACCTTCGGAAACTCCGACAACCATGTTATGGATGAGAGCACGGTAAAGGCCGTGCATAGATCTGTGGCGCGGTTGGTCTGTAGGTCTTTTTACAGACAGCACGCCTCCCTCAACGGAAACCTCAATATCCGGATCTACCTTCTGAGTGAG
The DNA here is from genome assembly GCA_937899055.1 of uncultured Bacteroidales bacterium. Lineage (GTDB taxonomy): Bacteria > Bacteroidota > Bacteroidia > Bacteroidales > UBA932 > Egerieousia. The sequence goes on along the minus strand of CALBPX010000061.1, from coordinate 37,837 downwards.
CTCTCCCTTAGGGCCTTTAACCTTTACCACATTGTTATCTACGGAGACTGTCACTCCTTGTGGAAGGCTTACAGGTAATTTTCCTATTCTTGACATATCAATAATGTTATTCTGTTAGTAAACATAGCAAAGCACCTCGCCGCCTACATTCTGCAGCCGTGCTTCCTTGTCTGTGATTATACCTTGCGATGTAGAGAGGATGGCAATACCCAGTCCGTTGAGGACTCTCGGCATGTTCTCTACTCCCCTGTACTGACGAAGACCCGGACGGCTTACCCTTACTATCTTCTTGATGGCGGGAGCCTTGGTCTCAGGATGGTACTTGAGCGCAATCTTTATTGTTCCAACGGGCTGGCCTTCAACTACCTTGTAGCTGAGGATGTAACCCTTTTCGAAGAGAACCCTTGTGAGTTCTTTCTTCATCTTTGAAGCAGGAATTTCAACAACCTTGTGGTTGGCCCTGTAGGCGTTCCTGATTCTTGTCAAAAAATCTGAAATAGGATCAGTCATTGTTGTAAAATTTAATAATCGATATCCTTTGTTAAACTATCTTACCAGCTGGCTTTGCGTACTCCGGGGATGAGGCCCTTTGAAGCCATTTCCCTGAACTGTATCCTGCTGATTCCGAAAACTCTCATGTAACCTTTAGGTCTGCCGGTAAGAGAGCAGCGGTTGTGGAGCCTTACAGGAGAAGCGTTCTTGGGAAGCTTGTCCAGTGCTGCATAGTTACCCTCGGCCTTGAGAGCCTTGCGTTTAGCGGCATACTTGGCGCATAACTTCGCACGCTTTACCTCGCGTGCCTTCATTGATTCTTTTGCCATAAATTATCTGTTTTTATTATTTCTTCTTGAACGGAACTCCAAAGGCTGCCAGAAGTGCGCGTGCTTCCTCATCCTTGGTAGTGCTGGTTACAAAAGTAATCTCCATTCCGAGAACCTTTGAAACTTTGTCTATATCAATCTCCGGGAAGATGATCTGTTCCTTCAGGCCGAGAGTATAGTTACCCTTGCCGTCGAACTTTTCTTCAACTCCTTTGAAGTCTCTGATTCGAGGAAGAGAAACCTTGATGAGCCTCTCCATGAATTCATACATCTTTGCCCTTCTGAGAGTTACCTTACAACCGATAGGCATTCCCTTTCTCAGTTTGAAGGAAGCGATATCCTTTCTGGAGTAGGTAAGTATGGCCTTCTGACCGGTAATCATAGCCAGTTCGTCTGCAGCGTTCTCAACAATCTTCTTGTCTGCAACACCTGCTCCTACGCCCTGGTTGATGGTTATCTTCTCGAGCCTCGGAATCTGCATCGTTGACTTGAAACCGAACTGCTTCTGAAGCTCACCGGCTATTCTTTCTTTGTATTCCTTCTGCAGGTTAGGAATCCATCCTTTGGGAACTACCTGCTCGCCGCCTTTCTTGGACTTAGACTCGCCCTTTGACTGCTTTGCATTCTTTGCGGCCTGCTCTTTCTTAACTTCCTTTGCCATTATTTGATTTCCTCCCCTGATTTTTTAGCATAACGTACAAGCTTGCCCTTATCGTTGAGGCGGCGTCCGATTCTGGTTGGACCGCCCTTTGAAGGATCTACAAGCTGAAGATTGGAAATATGTATAGGAGCCTCCTGCTTGATAATTCCTCCCTGAGGATTGTCGGCATTAGGCTTTGTATTCTTGCTTACCATGTTGAGACCTTCAACTATGGCGCGCATATTCTTGCGGTCAACTCTGAGGATCTTACCGGTCTTGCCTTTGTCGTTACCGGCGTTTACGAAAACCATGTCACCTTTCTTAACGTGGAATTTTACATTCATTGCAATACCTCCTATTATTAAAGTACCTCAGGGGCAAGTGAAACAATCTTCATATAGTTGTCGCGGAGCTCTCTTGCAACAGGACCGAAAATACGGGTTCCCCTTACTTCGCCCTGATTGTCCAGAAGCACGCAAGCATTCTCGTCAAACCTGATATAGGAACCGTCTGCACGGCGGATTTCCTTCTTAGTTCTTACAACTACTGCCTTAGACACAGAGCCCTTCTTGGCGTCTGCTCCCGGAATAGCACTTTTTACTGCTACTACGATCTTGTCTCCAACACCGGCATAACGGCGGCGGGTACCACCCAGGACACGGATGCAGAGGACTTCCTTTGCACCGCTGTTGTCGGCTACCATTAATCTTGATTCCTGCTGTATCATAGCTTATTTAACTTTTTCAACGATTTCAACTAATCTCCAGCGCTTTGTCTTTGAAAGAGGACGGGTCTCCATGATCCTTACGGTATCACCTTCAGAGCACTCGTTCTTTTCGTCGTGCGCTACAAACTTTGTGGTTTTATTTACGAACTTGCCGTAAATAGGGTGTTTCTCTTTGGTCTTTACAGCTACAACGGCACTCTTGTCCATCTTGTTGCTGACTACAACACCTACTCTGACTTTCCTAAGATTCCTTTCCATTATTTGCTCTGTTTTTTATTCTCGATCTCAGTCAGGACTGTGAGCATCCTGGTGATATCTTTCTTGGCTTTTCTAATCTGAGAAGTATTCTCTAATGGAGAGACAGCGTGGTTGAGAAGCATCTGGTTAAGGGCGGCGCGGTTGGTTTCTATACGCTCGCGGAGATCCTTCTCGCTCATTTCACGTATTTCTTTAATATCCATAATACTAATCTCTTTTACTGTTTAACATAATCCCTTCTTACCACAAACTTGGTGGAAACAGGGAGTTTCTGAGCTCCGAGTCTGAGAGCTTCCTTGGCAACGTCCATAGGAACACCCTCTACCTCTATAAGCATTCTACCGGGGGTAACGGGGGCAACGAATCCCTCAGGACTACCCTTACCCTTACCCATACGTACTTCTGCAGGTTTCTTTGTGAAAGGCTTGTCCGGGAATATACGGATCCAAACATATCCTTCACGCTTCATATAACGGACCACTGCCTGACGAGCTGCCTCTATCTGCTGACCGGTCATCCAGCAAGACTCAAGGGTCTTGATACCGAAAGAACCGAAAGCAAGCTGTGTTCCTCTGTGGGCCTGTCCTTTCATACGGCCCTTCTGCATTCTTCTGAATTTGGTTTTCTTTGGTTGTAACATAGCTAAAATTGCTTTATCTTGTTAATCCTCAACACTTTGGCTGTAACGGAACCAAAATGTCGGGCTGCAAAGGTAAAACAATTATCTGAATATGCAAACTTTTTTGAGAAAATTTTGCAAAGTTTTGGCTAAAAATTTTTGATGGTCAAACCGCCAATTCTCAGCCATTTATAAAAATGAAAAACCTGGAAGAAAACCCACTTTTGGATTTCTGGTCAGAAAAAAAATCACTTGAACTGTGCGGCATAGTCCTCGCAGGCCTTCCAGACGCGGAGAAGATTTCCGCCCCAGAAGGCTATAAGTTCTTCAACCGTCCAGCCTCGTTTGAGAAGCTCTACGGTTAGGTTTTTCATCTGCGAAGAGTTGTCGAGCCCTATGACTCCGCCGCCGCCGTCAAAATCGGTACCCAGACCTACATGACGGTAGCCTACCAGATTTTTGATATGGTCTATGTGGTTTGCCAGAACCTCCACACCAACTTTGTAGTACGGAAGGTCATCGCTGAGGAAGAAACGGCCGGTGCCTACCTGAATAACTCCGTCCACGGCGGCAATGGCGCGGATTTCGTCGTCGGTGAGGTTACGGGTCTGGGAAGGCTTGAGGGCCTTGCAGGATGAATGTGACGCCAGCACAGGGGCTTTGATTATCTTGAGCACATCCACCAGCGATTCGGACGATATATGGGAAACATCCACCATTATGCCCAGCTGCTGCATCCTTTCCACAACCTTTTCTCCAAACGGGGAAAGTCCGTGACCGGTCTTAGGATACCAGTAATAAGTGTTGGGGTAACGGCTGCCGTCGCATATCTGGTTTGGAGTGTTGTGCGAAAGGGTTATGTACTTTACGCCCATCTTTGCAAACTCGTCCAGATCCTCAAGGGTGCGTACCGGATATCCGTTCTCTATGCAGAGCACAACTATCCTTTTACCCTCTTTCTTAAGACGATAGACATCGTCTGTGGAATATGCTATGCCGGCCTTGTCCGAATGACTGTTGTTCACATAGTCTTTCCACATCTGGAGTTCGCCATGGCACCATTGATATGCAGAATCCAGAGATTTGGAGTTCTGCCACGGGCCCTGGTCGAGATATATGGCAAAGAAGGCTCCGTCCTGGCCGCCCTGCTTCATGAGTTCAAAGCTCACCTGCCCCTTGGCCACGGTGTAACGGCCCTCCGGATGAAGGGTATATGTAGGTGTATCTACGTGGGTGTCAAACGATATTGCCACTTTATGGATACTGTCGGCAAGGGCCATGTATTCTTTGTCGGTTAGGTTCAGGGCTCCGCTTCTTTTACACTTTCCACAATGGTCCTGAGCGTAAAGGTTGCAGGTCAGAAGGCCCAGGATTGATATAAGGCAGATAATCTTTTTCATATTCGTCATTTCTGTATTCATTTTGCTTGTTCAGAAGATTGGCTTTGCATGGCAGCCCGCTTAGGATTCCACCATTTCATGGAACGGGCCAGGATTAAAAGCACTGCGCTCAATGCAAGGCATATCCACATCAGAAGCCCTCCCCAACCGGCGGAGAAAGATATCGGAATCAGCGTTATCAGTATAATTTCCACGGGAGCTATGGGCAGATATGCAAGCGCATAATCGTCCATGGTCTTGCTCTTCATCTGAGGGTCAACTATCCTTTCCAGAGCTATGCCCATTGCCATTGTACCTGTCCACCAGCCCCAGGCAAAGATGGACCTTTCAAACCAGTAACTGGGGCTCAGACGCCTTCCGAAGTAGAAGGTTATGAAGAAGACCACGGCCACTCCTATTACTATCAGCACAAGCAGAGGAAGCCAGTACTGGACCACAACCCCTGTCTTGATGGAAGCTACGCCGCAGGTTACCAGAAGATCCGTAAAGAAACTGCCCTCTCTCTGGACGGTATGGTTGCTGACATATTCAGACACTTTGCACAGGTCAAATAGCTTCTTGAGCAACAGTCCGGCTACAAAAGCACAGGAGAATACCGGCAGTTCCAGACCGTTGTAAGGAGCCTGAAGACCGCTGCACCAGTTCTTTACCGCAACGCTGAGCACATAGCCCAGAAATGCCACAAAGAATACTATTGCAAAATGGAAGGTATAATGCTCTATGGAAATGGACGACACCGTAGCCTCTCCCAGAGAATCTCTCTTGCCTTTTGGAAGAAGCCCGCTTCTGAGTTCGTTCGGAAGATCTTTAAAATCAGCGATGAAGGCCGTCTGCTTTTTGCGCGCAGCCCACTTTATGATGACCAGGCCTACAACTATTGCCATAACAACGCCTACGGTTGCGGTTGTCATTCCGAGTGTCATTGCGTCTTCCCATTTGAGAGAACCGCCAAGGTTTTCAAAGGCACTGCCTATGGCCGCAGCCGTACCGTGCCCTCCGTAGAAACCGGTAGGAAGCATGGCTCCGAAAGCCTGATGCAGCGAGGGCCATATAGCCCTGAACAGATAGATTCCCACAAGACCCATGATGCCCCATTGCAAAAGCATGCCTATCTGGGCATAAACCCACATCGGACCCACCCTTTTGATAACCTCTTTGGCAGAGGATTTCTGCGATGAAAACGGCAGGGTTGAAAACACCAGGGCAATCAGCACCGCCGAATAAGAAGACAGGTTTCCGGAAAAAGGAAGCCAGCCCAGACCGTTTGGCCCGAAAGCCAGACCCAGAAAACCGGCTATAAGACTTGGCGGAATGAACAGCTTCTGTATAAGTTTGACCTTTACCCTGATAAACTTTCCTGCCAGCATCAGGCCGAAGACCAGGCCCATGTCAACCAAAAACACCCAGGGAGTGAACCCTTGAAAATGGAAAAAATCATTCATCGCTGAGAAAATTTCCGTAAAGATACAAAAAGAACGGCTTTTGCAGTAACCAATTTGCTTCTTAAATTTGAGGGCTCAAAAATGCTGCTTATGATTAAAAGACTCTCTGGCTCAGCGATATTTCTGGCTTTGATCCTGACAATTCTGCCGGACGGGGGCCTTTTTGCCCAAAACAGCAGAAGACAGGAGCGGCAACGCAGGAAAGAAATTGAGTTGGCGCCGGCAGACAATCCTGCAATGGAGGCCAGGATGGGTTACAAAATAATTGACGGAGATACAGTTTATGTGGGCAGGCTTTCGCCGGTGTTCAAGTTCGGGAGAATGAAGGGCAACCGGAACGGAAAATCCTGGAGGCAGTACAGGCGGCTGGTCTATAACTTCAAGGCTGTTTACCCCTATGCCCTGCAGGCCAAGGTAATAATCCGCGAAGCCGACAGCGTTCTGGCTACAAACGAGTTTTCCAGAGCCGAAAGAGAAAGATATATCTCAGCCTACCAGAAACAGCTTTTCAAGAAGTTTGAAAAACCGCTCAGGAAAATGACCGTAAGCCAGGGCAAGCTTCTTATGAAACTCATAGACAGGGAACTTGGACGGACATCGTTCTACATCATAAGAGAATACCGCGGCAAAATAGCCGCCGGATTCTGGCAGACGGTAGCCAAGGTCTTTGGCAACGACCTCAAAAAACCTTACGACCGCTTTGGAGAGGACCGCATGGTTGAAGATCTGATAATGATTTACGATGCCGGGGAATTTGACGCCCTTTACTACTCCCTGTTCTACAAATGAGCCTAAGGGGCAGGCTGCCGGTATTCAAAAGTCCTGCGTTGCAGAGTCTTGCCGTCAAACACCAGATAGTCAGGATGGTGTATCCATTCGCCGAGTATTGAAACATCTCCTCCGCCCTCTACTTCTTCCGTAAATGATGTATGATAGTGGCCAAAAATGAAATGGTCTATCTTTTTGTCCGGAGCCTGCTTCTTCTGAAAATCGGCGGCCCAGGCGGAACTTCCGTCAATAATTTTCTGAAGGTACTCCTTCTGAGACTTTTCGTCCTGGTTCTTGAATCTGGTAAGGCGGTTATGACGGCTCCAGCCGTGCCCCAGAAGAAAAGCCCACCTCGGATGCACTCCGCTGAAAAGCACCTGAAGGAAACGGCATTTGAAGACCCTCTGCAAAAAACTGTAAGAAGCACTCTTGTCCCAAAGGCCGTCGCCGTGGCCAAGGCAAAATCTTACGCCCTCTATTTCAACAATCCAGGGCTGAGCGTAAATTTTTACGCCCAAATCCTGCTGTAGATAGCTGTAGGTCCAGATGTCGTGGTTGCCGTTCATGAAATTCACTTCAACCCCTCGGTCTGCCAATGCGGCAATGGCCCCCAGGGTGCGGGTGAACCTTCGGGGAACCACATCCTTGTACTCGTACCAGAAATCAAAGATATCGCCGAGCAGAAAAACCTTGGAAGTTTCGGTGGGGAGAGATGCCAGAAAAGAGGCAAAGGCTTTCTCCCGCATTTTAGGGTCTTGATAATCTAGCCCAAGATGAGTGTCGGCTATGAAATAATACAGGGCCATTGTTTAACCTATTGCATAAGGGAGAACTATGCAAAGCACTCCGGCTATGAAACAGTAAACCGCAAAACCCCACAGCCTGAACTTCTTGAGCAGGCCCACCATCAGGGTGCAGGCAAAAAGCCCCGACACAAAGGCCGCTATGAATCCGCAAAGAACCGGCAGGGAGAAGAAACCGCTCATGCCGCCGCCATGCAGACCCTTGATTATCTCCAGAAAAGCCTCGCCGAGAATCGGGATTATTACCATTATGAAGACGAACTGTGCAAGGGAGGTCCTGCGGACTTTGGCCATCAGGCCGGTAGCTATGGTGCTGCCGGAACGTGAAAGCCCCGGAAGAACAGCAATGCTCTGAGCCACACCTACAAGGAATGCCTGCCAGTAATTGATTCCGTTCTGGAGCGAGAATATCTTTCTCCTCTGAGGCCCCGTCATATCTTCAGTTACGGTCATACGGTCTGCAACCTTCTGTTCCTTATCCTCCCCATCCTTTCCGTTCTTGAGGTCTCTTACGGCTGAAATGATTTCGCTGATAAGAAGGAGAACAGCCGTAACTATCAGGCAGATACCTACTACCAGCAGAGGATTGCCGGTGTGCCTTGCAACCCGGCTCGTATCAAATATCCTCTCCACCACATCCTTCAGGAGAAATCCTACAAGAAGTATCGGAATCATTGATACAAGGATTTTGAGAATATAATCCTTTTCGCGATTCATTCCTTTGACAAACAGCCCTTTGGACAAATTGAACAAAGGCTTCCAGAAAATCACTACGGTACTCAGCACCGTGGCTACATGAACAGCCACGTCGAAGGCCAGATTGCCCTCTCCGCTGATTCCCAACGTTTCCTGCATAATAGTAAGGTGTCCGCTGCTGCTGATAGGAAGAAACTCTGCCAGCCCCTGAACCAGACCCAAAATCAAACCATGCCACCAGTCCATATATAATTTCTTTAATTATCCTTGTTAGACTTTCCTCTGTGCATAATAGCAAACACTATCAGCCCGCAACCTAATATTATGACAATAGGGGCAAGCACCAAACGCCTGAAACTGAATATTTCCGGAGAAAAGACCGACGCCTCGCGGCTGCCGCCTCCGCATAGCAGTATGTAACCGATGACCATAACCGCAAAGCCGGCGATGATCCACAGAAGATTCTTCCTGGGAAGAGCAAAATTTTTGTTTTTCTCTGCCATAAACTATCCTAATAATATAGCCTGTCCACAGACATGGCCGTCATCTTTCTTACAACTAAAAAAGTGCATATAAAGCACATGAGCACTCCCAAAACGAGCAAACCCAGACCGCAATATACAAAAGTTTCCGTTCCGATGACCGAAGAAAGCTCCGGAATCTGCCTTTTAGCCAGCATTACACACACTCCCAGAGATGCTGTGGCTATCAGGGCGCTCAGCACCCCCTGTACTATGGAATTCAGAAGGAAAGGACGCTGAATGAAGCCTCTTGTAGCCCCCACCAGCTGCATGGTTCTTACAGAAAATCTTCTGGAAAAGATGTTCAGGCGCACCGTGTTGTTTATCAGCACCACGGAAATCAGGGCCAGCAAGACTATGAAGCACAGCAAGACTATGGCCAAAAGGCTCAGATTCTTGTTTATTGTGGTAATTATTCCTTCCTGATAAATTACGTCTTCCACCATAGGGTCCTGGCACAGAAACTCTTTCAGGTCGGCTATGCGTTCGCTGGTGAAATAGTCTTCGTTCAGCCTGAGTTCCACCGATGCCGGCAGGGGATTAGATTCAAATATGTCCAAGAAATCTTCTCCCAACAGCTCTTTCATTTCCCGGGTTCCACGTTCCTGAGAAATCAGTTCGGAAGAATAAACCTGAGGCATACCTGCAAGATTCTCAGAAAACTGTTCGGCCTGAGACTCTGAAACGTTATCGGCGAGTATGACAGAAATCTTCACATTTTCCTTCAGATAGGCCGAAATCCTTCTTGCACTGAAATACAGCATGGCAAACAGTCCTACTATGAAAAGTACCATGGAGATACTTATCACCGACGAAATGTATGAACGCCAGAAGCGCCGCCTGATTATGCCCTTTTCTTTCCTGTTCATGGTCCCTTTAAGGCTAACATCCGCCAAAGATATAAAAATCAGTCGGGATTGTTAAAAAAATTCTTATCTTTGCATAAACTACATTACGGATGAAAGCGCCTGTTAAAATATTGTACATAAGTTCGGAAATAACTCCTTACGTACCCGACTCTCCTTCAGCCACGGTTGGCAGGTTCATGCCACAGGCTGCGCAGGAAAACGGTATGGAAATCAGGTCCTTTATGCCCAAATACGGCTGCATCAACGAAAGACGCAATCAGTTGCACGAGGTCATAAGGCTTTCCGGAATGAACATAGTCGTAAACGAAATAGACCGCCCGCTGGTTATCAAGGTTGCCTCTATATCGCAGGCCAGGATACAGGTTTATTTCATTGAAAATGAAGACTATTTCAAGAGAAAATTCATCTTCCGCGATGAAAGGGACCAGTTCTTCCCGGACAGCGACGAAAGAGCCATACTCTTTGCCAGGGGAGTGTTGGAAACCGTCAAGAAACTCAGATGGCAGCCCACGATAGTACATTGCAGCGGTTGGCTGGCCAGCCTGGCTCCGCTTTACATCAAAAAGACATTCAAGGCCGATCCTATCTTTACGGACTGCAAGATTATATTTTCGCTTTACGACGAGATTGCCAAAGAACGCTTTTCTTCCGGCTTTGCCAAGAAAGTCATAGCCGGAAACATCAAACCATCCGATGTTGAACTGCTGAACAGCCCAACTGGTATAAATCTTGCTAAACTGGCCGTCAAGTATGCAGACGGAGTTATCTACGGCAGCAAGAACATAAGCAAAGAAATTTCCGACTATGTTTCTGCACAGAAGATACCTTCACTTGCCTACTCCGAAATTACGGAAGGCAACACTGCTGCATATACCAACAGATATATTAAGTTTTACGGAAAATTTTTGAAAGACTGATGCATTCGATATTAAAGGCAACTGCTCTGGCTTTTGCCATTTCAATTTCGTTTTTTGCCACATCCTGTATAGACGTAGACAAAACCTTGGGAATAGACAATATTCCCGATGACCAGGCGTTGCACCTCCAGACCGCCGTTTTTCACCTGCCGGTTCAGACAAAAATGATGGACAGCCTTCAGGCACTTTCCACCACAAACGCCTTGCTGGGAGCCATCAGGACTCCCGAAATGGGTCTGATAACCTGCGGATTTGCAACAAACTATGCACCATATTCCACATCTGAGATGAACTGGGGCACTTCCAGAAAGATCAAGAACATCTATCTGACAATGCTCAAAAGTTCGGTTACAACCATGGATGACAACCAGACCGGTCTGCCCCAGAACATCCATGTCTATAGGATGAACCGCTGCATAGACACCACCTCAAGGTACGGCTTCCTGAAATCTTCCGACTACAATCACACCCCCGTAGATACAGGCAGCGTAATCTATACCGGAAGCGACACCCTCAGAGTATGGCTGAAGAACAGCTTTGGCCAGGATATCCTCAGCGTTACGCAGCTTGAGCTGGATTCCACCACCAAATTCATGGACCATTTCAAGGGCCTGCTTTTTACCTGCGACTCTCCCGAAGACGGAACGGACGGCGGAAGGGTGAACGTAATTTCATGCTCGGAAGCATACCTGTATGTAACGTTCTCATTCCAGCCCACCTGGGCAAGCGGGCTTGAGCCCAAAGACACAATAGTGATGATTCCTCTGGCATCCGATTCCTACACAGAAAACTTTATCACATACGAATCTAAGCCTATGGAGAGCTCTGCTCCAGCAGAATATATCTACACAGAGGGTTTAGGCGGTCTCAAACCTTATGTAGATCCGCTCATCCTGAAAGACACCCTTGACAACTGGGTTGCAAAGAAAGGCTATGACCCCAAGAAGATCCTCATAGGAAAGGCCACCTACAAGCTGCCTTTTGTAACGGACAATTCCACAGTCAGCTTTATAAACAAGTGTTATCCGGCAAGCCTGTACCCCATGCACAAAGAATGGGACACTACCAGCAAATTCTACTATTTTACACCTCTGGAAGACATATATACCATTTCCAACAAAACCGGAGATGTAAACAGGTCTTTAAGCTGCTACATGGGAGATGTTTCCAGTACCGTGCAGAAACTCATCAACAAGGATAAATCAGAGATTATGTCTTCGTGGAAGAGTTATGCAATGTGGTTTTCTGCAGTAACCAAGAACACCTCAAGCAGCTACTACACATCAACTACAACAACTTCCTACACCACCGACAATTATACTTACTATGTAGGCAAGCTGAACGGTCCGCTTCACTCAGATTATCCTACGCTGGAAATCATCTATGCCATCCTGAACGACTGACCACAAGCCCCCTCGGGCGGGCAATAAGCTCAGACAATAAACAAAAAGGAGATAATCAAACGATTATCTCCTTTTTGTCATAGACTGACCTTCCTTAGAAGATCAATCTCAGTCCGAACATCATACCCCAGGTTGAGCTTGTGGAAACTGTCTTCTTCCAGGAGTTTGCGTTGTAGAAGTTATCTATTACGCTCTGAGGATCGTTGGCAGTTGCACTTGCATTCAGTCTGAATGTAGGAACTCCGCCGGTGTTGCTTACGAAGGTAAGAGGACGGAGGTTGTCGTAGCTCTGGTTGGTCATGCTCTTGTAAGCGCCCCATTTCTTGTTAAGAAGGTTACCTACGTTTACGATATCCAAGCTGGCCTGCAGGGTGAATCTGCGGTTTGTGCCAAAGTTGGTGAAGATATCCTGCATGACTTTGAAATCCCATCTGTTGTGCCAAGGAGCAACATAGCCGAAACGCTTTGCATACTGTCCCTTGTGCTTGCGCAGATACTTGGTGTCATTTACATACTGCCAGAAAGCAGACTGAGCCAACTCAGCAGGAACCAGTACGTTGTGCTTCGTTCCTGTGCCGTCTGTCCATGTGTAGGTAGCATCGGCAAACTTGATGTCTGCAGAGGATGCAGGTATGTACATAAGGTCGGCAGTGTAGCCGTCTTTGTTCATATCGTTTGAATACATCCAGTTGCATCTTCCCTGAGCGCTTCCGGTGTAGAGGAGGGAAACGGTGGTTGCAAAGTGATTCAGCCACTCGAACCTGTAGGAGATGTTACCTACTACCCTGTGAGGAATTGCAAAGTTGGAATAGCTGAGTTCAGGATCGTTGAGCTGATAGATTACAGGGTTGGAGCTCCAAGCCGATGCAGCTGTAGAACCCGGGTTGGATGTAACGTCCTTGGCTACGGTATAGGTATAAGCAATGCTTCCGCTCAGACCCTTGCTTGCATTCTTGGTCAGCTGGGCAGTCAGAGAGTTCTGGAAGCCCTTGTGAGTGTTGGTCAGGAGCATTGCAGAACCGATGTTGGAATTGATCTTCTGGGTTGTCCAGTAAGGCCTGTTGTCTGAACCGGTGTAGTATCCGGCAGCATAAGCCATATTGATGTTCTTCTGCATTACTGCATTGATATCCTTGGTGAAGATTTCCTCAAGGGTGAATACCATGTTCCAAGGAAGTTCAAAATCTACTGCAATGTTGCTTCTCCAAACCTGAGGCATGCGGAAATCCTTGTCAACCTCAGCGAATGCAGGGTTGTTAGGAAGCTTGCCGGGAGTTGTAGGCAGGAGGGTAGGATTGGCTTCTATCTGCTTGCGGAAATCAGGATTGAACTTGATACCGGCAGTTGCAAGGGTGTTTACGCTGGTGATGGTAACCTCAGGAGACTGAATCATACCTGCTCCGTTAGGCTGGTTGGTGAACCATACGAAAGGAAGGAAGCCTGTGAACAGACCGGAACCTCCGCGAATCTGAATGCTTCTGTCACCGAGTACATCCCAGTTGAAACCTACCCTTGGAGAAACCTGTACCCTGCTCTTGGGCCACTTGCCGCTCTGAATATTGTAGTTCTTTGAAGCCTCTACGCCTACCTGATAGTGATCTCTGAACTTGTTGCTCCACTTGTTGAAGCCAACTTCGTCAACGGCTGCATTGGCATCCAGATCGTTCAGATATATAGGCATTTCTGCCCTCAGGCCGTAAGTGAGTTTGAACTTGTCGGAAACCTTCCACTCGTCCTGTGCGTACAGAGATGTCATACCGAATGAAAGCTCAACGCCCGGTTTTTCACCTGCATTGTATGCATACTGGATAGCAAAGGAGGTAGGAGTTGCACCTGCATAGAAGGCCTCCATACCGTCTGCATAAACGATACCGGTTGCAGGGTCAGCGGTGTTGTTGTAGTTATACCTGTAATAAGAGGTACCCTCTCTCATATAGTTGTTCTTGAAGTACAGCTGATCATAGCCTGCACCTACGGTGATGTTGTGGTCGCCGAGTGAGAATGTCAGGTTATCCTTGATTGTGAGGGTGTTGTTCTTTACATCGTTGTTGTAGGAGAAAAGTTCATATCCGAAAGACATGTACTGGTCGCCGCCTTTGTAGATATCTACGAACGGGAATATGTCGGAATCTGAAGTTCTCTTGTCTTCAATCATGGTGTAGGAAGCCAGGAAGTTGTTTGAAACCCTGCCCCAGTTGGAGTTGAGCTCGGCTGTGATACTTCTTACCGTGTTCTCAAATCCGTACCATGCATTCTGGAAAGCTATACTCTGGGCAGACATTCTGCCTGATCCTCTTGTTCCAGGAGCGGAGGTAGCGTTGGTAAGAACATCGTAAGTTCCTACAACCTCGTTGTAGCGTACGGTGAACTTGTTATGCTTGTTGATGTTCCAGTCAAGTCTTGCAAGGATCTTGTGGTTCTTCTCCTCAAAGTTGCGGAAGTTCTGATATGCTCCTGCCTCATATCCGTAAGTTGAAAGCAGGTAGTCGTGCATCTTCTGAAGGTCTGAAACCGTGGCCCTGGAAGTTCTGGTGGCTGCATCTGCAACTCCTGCAGTGCTGGGCTCCCATGCTCCTGAAGGTTTTGTGGTCTTTTCCATTTCGCCGCTTACAAAGAAGAACAGCTTGTCTTTTATGATAGGACCGCCCAGGGTGATACCCAAAGTCTGAGCCTTGGCATCGTGGGCACCTGAAACCTTGCTGTTTCCTACCTTGTCTCCGGTGAAGGATTTAGGTCTGAAATAAGTATATACGCTTCCGGTATAGGTGTTGGTACCGCTCTTGGTCACCGCATTGATGGAGGCACCGGTAAACTGGCTCTGGCGGATATCGAACGGAGCAAGGTTTACGGTAATTTCCTCAATTGCATCCAGAGCTATAGGCTGAGCCTGTCCGCCAGGAAGTATCTGAGTTGTACTGAGACCGAAGTTGTTGTTGAATGCGGCACCGTCAATGGTAACGGTGTTCATTCTGTTATCCCTTCCGCCGAATGAGGTTCCGTTGGCCTGAGGGGTAAGCTTGGTAAAGTCGGTAATACCCCTGCTGATTGAAGGGAGCTGACGGAGCTGTGCGGTGCTGATATTGGTGGAAGCACCGTCTTTGTCTGAATTCAGCATCGGGTTAACCACACCGCCTCTTACAACAATGGCGTCCAGAGCAACAGCTTCCTCAGCGATTGTGATGTTGCGGACAAAGTTCTCACCCAATTTGAGGTAAGCACCTTCTGTCTTTGCATCTGCATAGCCCAGGAGGGTAGCCATAACTTCATAAGGACCGCCAACACGCATGTTGGGAATTCTGTAGTTACCGTTATTATCGGTAACAGTGTAGTACCTGGTTCCAGATGGAGTGTGGGTTGCAATTACGGTTGCACCGGCCACTCCGGTTCCGTCCTTTTCGCTTACCTTGCCGCTCATAGACGATGTAGTAACCTGAGCGTAAACGCTTGAGGCCACAAACATGCTGAGAGCCATCAAGGCAAACAGTTTAATTGTTTTTCTCATAAAATTAAAAAATAAGGTTGGTTGATAATTTTTCGGGGGCGAAAGTACAAAATAGCAAAGAGATTTCCCAACAAAAAAACACTGCTGTCAAATAAATATGATTTCTCTTGCATGGTGTTTTTTTTTATGATATTTTTGCAACGCTTATTCACAATTGGTGGACAGATTTGACTGCTTGCAACCACAATAAAAAATGCTAAAACGAACAGGGGCCGGAGTTTCTTCCTCCCCGATTCCATGCACAGGTCAAACCAATCCGCCGTAACAGAACAGATTATGGCATATTTATTTACATCAGAATCAGTATCTGAAGGCCATCCCGACAAGGTGGCCGACCAGATTTCGGACGCTATCCTGGACGAATTTCTCTCCCTTGACCCCCAGAGCAAAGTTGCCTGCGAAACCTTTGTAAGCACCGGCCTTGTAGTCATCGGAGGCGAGGTACGCTCGGAGGCTTATGTTGACATACAGCAGACTGCCCGCAACGTAATAAACCGGATAGGTTATACCAAGGCCGAATACAAGTTCGACGGCAACAGCTGCGGAATCCTCTCCGCCCTGCATGAACAGAGCGACGACATCAATCGCGGAGTTGACCGCAAAAAGCAAGAAGACCAGGGAGCCGGAGATCAGGGCATAATGTTCGGCTATGCCTGCCGCGAGACAGAAGATCTCATGCCACTGCCTATATGGCTGAGCCACAACCTGCTGATTACCCTGGCTGACATCCGCAAGAATACGGATCTTATGCCTTACCTCAGGCCGGACGCAAAGAGCCAGTTTACCATAGAGTATTCAGATGACAGAAAGCCTCTCAGAGTACACACCATAGTGCTTTCTACCCAGCATGATGAGTTTGACAAAGACTCGGCAATGGCAAGCAAGATAAGGAAAGACGTGCAGGAAATTCTCCTTCCAAGAATGTTGGAAAAGATGCCCGAAGACATCAAAAAACTCTTCTCCAAGGGCTACAGGCTGTATGTCAACCCTACCGGAAAATTTGTGACAGGCGGGCCACACGGCGATACCGGACTTACCGGACGCAAGATAATCGTAGATACATACGGCGGAAGAGGAGCTCACGGCGGAGGAGCCCTCAGCGGAAAAGACCCGAGCAAGGTAGATCGCAGCGCCGCCTATGCCGGACGCTACATAGCAAAGAACCTTGTTGCCGCAGGAGTGTGCGACGAGTGCCAGATACAGATATCCTATGCCATAGGAGTTGCAAAGCCTCTGAGCATATTCATCAACACATTTGGCACGGCAAAGGTCAAGACCGGCGGAAAAACCATTTCAGACGGGCGTCTGGCAGAAGCCGTAGGCAAGTTGTTTGACCTGCGCCCGGCCAAGATAATAGAAAAGTTCGGGCTCAAGAACCCAATCTACGAGCCTTGTGCCGCATACGGCCACATGGGACGCAAGCCCTATGTTAAAGAGGTTACATTGCTGAGAAACGGTAAGAAAGTAAAGAAGAATGTACAGTTCTTCGGATGGGAGCTTACAGACTCCGTAGAAAAAATCCGCAAATACTTCAGCCTTTAACCAAGGTCCACCACTGTTATACCTGCTCCGCCGAAACGCACGTCCTCGTCGGAGCAGTTTTTTACGGATGGATTGGTTCTGAGCCACTTGCGGACTTCTTCCTTGAGAACTCCCGTGCCTTTTCCGTGAAGTATGCGTACGGTGGAGGCTCCTGCCAGAATGGCATCGTCCAAAAATCTGGACACGCTGTCAAGGGCCTCGGAGAGCCTCTGCCCGCGGATATCTATTTCGTCCTTGAACTCAAGCCTTCTCTGGCTTATGCTTTCATCTACCACTACCGAATAATTCCTCAGCGATGAAGCCTCCCTTTCTCCCGTAGTCCTGTATTCCTTATTGGATATTACGGTAACAGAATCTTTCTTTACACGGCTGGAAATATCGCCGATGGATATGGTCACCCATTTGCCGGTTATACTCATAACTTCTCCGGTAAGACCGCTTGGGTTAACCTTGACCTTACACCCTACCTCCAGAGTCAGAGGCTCCGGTTCCTTGGGCTTGGCAGAAGGCTTTTGTTTTTCCAGCATGGCCTTCCGCTGCTGCCGGCGAGCCTTTCTTTCCATCAGAGACTTGATTTTTGCCTCCATCTGAATGTCCTGACTGCTGCTCTGAGCGGCATCAATCTTGTCCGAAGCCTCCTTGAGGGCGGCCCTGGCTTTCTTGGTAGCTTCTTTTTCGGCTTGAGCTTCCTTAATCTGCCGGATTGTAGATTCCACCTTACGGTTTGCCTCGGCGATAATCTTACGGGCCTCCTCCCTTGCCTGCTCTATAATCTGCTTTTTGGTCTGGCGTATGTCGGCCAGTTCCTTGGAATATTTCTCCGTTACAGACTCCAGGGTTTTGTCTGTAGTGCGTATCCGGGCAAGCTTTTCGTCCAGCTTGCGCCGGTTACGGGATATGGTTCTGAGCTGGCGCTCAAGATCTATGAAGTCTTCGCCGGCTTTTTCTTCTGCCTTCTTTACAAGATGCTCCGGAAGGCCGGTCTTTCTGGCCAGATCAAAGGCAAACGAGTTACCCGGAACTCCGGTTTCCAGCCTGTAGAGAGGGGCTATGTTCACGCTGTCAAACAGCATGGCCCCGTTTATGACCCCGCGGCTGCCCTCGGCATAGACCTTGAGGTTTGTATAGTGGGTTGTGATTACTCCGTATGTACCCCTGGATTCCAGTTCCTCAAGTATGGTCTGTGCAATGGCTCCGCCGGCTGCCGGTTCCGTTCCGCTGCCGAACTCGTCTATGAGAACCAGAGAGTCGGAAGTGGCCGACTTAAGTATATTCCTCATGTTCATCAGGTGAGAACTGTAGGTGCTGAGGTCGTTCTCAAGGCTCTGCTGGTCGCCTATATCTATGAAGATGTTGTCAAATACCCTGAATTCGCTCTTCTGGCTACAGGAAGGCGGCATACCCCACTGGAACATGTACTGCAATATGCCCACCGTCTTCAGGGCCACCGACTTGCCTCCGGCATTAGGGCCGGAAACCACAAGTATGTGCTTTGCCCTTGTAAGGGCAATGTCCGTAGGAACTATCTTCTTGCCTTCTTTGGTCAGTGCGCTTTCCAGGAGAGGATGCCGGCCCTCGTAGATTCTCAGGCTGCCGTCGGCCGATTCAACCGGCTTGCCGGCCCTTATCTGATGGGCGAGGTCCGCTTTGGCCCTTATGAAGTCCACCTCCCCTATGAATCTTGCTCCGTCCATGATTTCCGGAATGTAGGGCCTGAGGAAATCCGTAAATTCAAAAAGGATGCGGGCAACTTCTCTTTGGCGGTCAAAGGTGAGGCGGCGGATTTTGTTGTTCAGTTCCACCACTTCCAGCGGTTCTACAAAGAAGGTCTTTCCGCTGGCCGAAGCGTCCTGCACTATGCCCGGCAGGCTGCGTTTGCTGGAGGCATTCACCGGAATGAGCATCTTGCCGTCCCTTACGGAAACCGAAGCGTCCGGGTCGGCTATGTTGTCTTCCTTGGCCTTCTTCAGCAGAGATTCAATCTTGCGGCTGACGGAATTACGGGCCTGATTGAGTTCGGCGGATATCTTCTGAAGTTCAGCCGATGCCGAATCTTTTACCACTCCGTTCTTGTCCAGAATGACATTGATCCTCTCCTTTACTGCCGGAAAATACTGAACCGGCTGGGCCAGGGCCCTCAGCTGCGGATATTTCCCCTCCTTGGTGCCGCTCAGGAAAGAAGTCACCTGGCGGAGATTATCCATAAATGCAGCCAGCCGTGCCATATTCTCCACGCTTATGCTGCTGCTTTCTTTCTTCAGGGCCGGCAGAAAACCGGTGCAGTCTGTAAATCCTCCCTGCGGAAACTTGCTCTCCATTATGCTTATCTCCATCATCTCATCTACAAGAGAAAGCCTGCGGAAAATTTCGCCGGTCTCACAAGAAGCTTCCTCCTCCTCCGCCCGGGTAGCGGCGTACGAAGTGGTGCACCTGTCCTTTATCTTCTGGCGGATGAAACTGAATCCGATTTTATTTTCCAACTGTCTGCTGTCCTGCATCATAACAAGGTTTATCCTCTACGGCCTGTAGAGTTGGGGTTTCCTTTTTTCAAAATAGGTAAGGCGGTCAAAACCGCAGCTGCTGCAAACGGCTGCAAAAGTTTCAAACTTATCGCAGAGCCTGGCAGCTTCATGAGAATCGGAACCCAGAGTCACAAATTCTCCTCCGAGCTCCTTGAACCTGCGGAGTATCATCTGGTCCAGCACCTGGAGATGATTTCCGTGCATATCATAAGTCTTTGTGTTGATTTCCAAGGCCTTTCCTTCCTGAGCCAAAAACCGGAGCAAGGTATCGAGCTGGTCCGGAAAGTCTGCATACCTTATGTCTCTTACCTGATAAGGCGCATAGCGGGCAACATAGTCAAAATGGCCTGCCACATCAAAATCAGAAAAATCTCTGGCGGTAAGATATATCAGTTCCAGCACCCTGCCGTATGCCTGCCTGAAATCCTTGCCCGCATAATAGTTTCCGTAATACGGGTCTTCCGAATCTACAAAATGAATGGAGGCAATTATCTGGTCAAACTCATAGCCCGAAATAAACTCCCTGCTATGGACTATGCTCTGGGGCTGAAGCCCTATTTCTATACCTCTCAGCACCTTGCAGCCGCCATCAGGAAAAATATCATGCTCCGCCTCAGCCATTTCCCTTTGCTGGTCGCCTATTGAGAACTCAAAAAGCCCCGGATTGCGTGGAGCGTCCAGATCCAGATGGTCGGTAATGGCAATTCCGGCCATATTCAGCTCCTTGGAACGGGCAAGCAACTCCCTGACAGTCGTCCGGCTGTCCGGAGAAAACTGGCTGTGAGTGTGCGTATCAATAAATTTACCCATACAAAAGCAGATTTTTACCTTCCGGCAGGCAAAATTATCAAATAATTTCCAACTTGCCCCAAACGGCATAAAGACTATGGCAAACAAACTCTTGAACACCGTACTCCTTTGGACAAAAAGCATTGCGTCCTTGTTTGTGGGCAGAGAATGTCTGGTATGCCGGTGCCGTCTGAGGGCCTTTGAGAGCGACCTGTGCACGGCCTGCCTTGCAGACCTTCCGCAGTCCTACACCTGGATTCAGGAAGTATCTCCTGCAGATATTGCATTTTGGGGAAGGAGCCACATAGAAAAGGTAAACTCCCTTTTCCTGTACGGCGGAAACTACAGAAAGCTCGTTCACTCCATAAAATACAAGGGGAACGTCCGCCTTGCCCAAAGGCTCGGAAAACAGCTCGGGCAAATTATCGCTGAGGAAGATATAGACTGTATAATTCCCGTTCCCCTCCATCCGAGAAAGAAAAGGCAGAGGGGCTATAACCAGTCTGAACTCATAGCAAGGGGAATACTCAAGGCAATGAAAAAGACAAATCCTTTTATCGCCATAAAAAAAGACCTGATCCTCCGCAGAAGCTTCACATCCACACAGACCCAGAAAGACCGTATTGACCGCTGGATAAATGTCCGCAACGCCTTTAGGATAAATGCCAAAGCTTTAAACAGACTGAAAAAGAACCTGCCCAAAGACCGGCGGCCTCACTTCCTGCTCACAGACGATGTGCTTACCACCGGAGCCACGCTGGACGCCTGCGCCACAATCCTGCATGAGAATCTGGACTGCAAGGTAAGCATAGCAACCCTTGCCTACGTCCCATAATTTCTTAACTTAGCAGCCTGATAAAACATGGATTATGCTGGATTTTATTAACCTGCACTGGATAGACATAGTGGACATACTTCTGGTAGGCCTCCTTATCTATCAGATTTACAAACTGATAAGAGGAACGGCCGCAATGAGTATCTTTGTAGGCATCATCATTCTTTACTTTGTATGGCTGATTGTAAAGACGGTTCACATGGAACTGCTTTCGGCCATCCTGGGGCAGGTTTTGGGTGTGGGAGTTTTGGCCCTGATCATAATTTTCCAGCCGGAAATAAGAAGGTTCCTGCTGCACCTTGGAAACAATTCCATACACCGGAACGGCAATTTCATTACCCGCAAACTCTTTGGAACCAAAAACGGAGCCGTTCCGCTGGCAACCCTTGACGAACTCACGCAGGCCGTAAGAAAGATGTCCGAAACAAATACCGGAGCCCTGATAGTTATGACTCACAGGTCTTCGTTGGAAAGCATAACCGAAACCGGAGACCGCATAGATGCCATCATAAACCGGAGGCTTATAGAAAACCTTTTCTTCAAGAACTCCCCGCTGCACGACGGAGCCCTTGTAATGGATACTTCAAAGTTGATAGCCGCAAGATGTACGCTCCCGATTTCTGACAATCAGAACATTCCTCCGCAGTACGGAATGAGGCACAGAGCCGCTGTGGGCATTACGGAACAGACAGATGCCACCGCCATAGTGGTATCCGAGGAAACCGGCGGCATTTCTTTCGTAAAAGACGGGGTGATAAAAACCATAAGCTCCCTTACGGAGCTCAGGTTGGCTATTGAGGATTCTTATTCTGCTTCTTGAGTTCCGACTTCAGATACCATTTGCCGTCCTTGCCCTTCTTGTAATCCTTTCCTTTGCCGATATATCTCAGATAGCCTATGTACTGCTGGTCGTCCAGCACTTTCTTCATGGCGTCCATGGTTTTCTGCTGCCACATCTCGTTGACATGACGGTAATTGTCCGGGTCCTGCATTCCGGAACGCTGCATATCTTCCAGGGCTTCCTTCAGGGCAACATAGTTGTGCACAAGGATAGAATCCACATAGAACTCCTGGCTGTCGGAAAGGTTCAGCTTCCTTACAAGATCCTTAGTATGCTTTTCCGCAATTTCCTCCATTGTAGGTTCTTTGTCTTGGTTCTGGGCATACACGGAAATGCTGCCTATGGCAAGAAATGCAATCATTACGGCCAATATCTTCTTCATGGTTCTGTATTTGATTAAAAAGCGTTATCTTTAACTTTGTTTTGGCAAAGTTATGAAATATATGAAACACAAACTAAATTTTATCGCCCTTGCTGCGGCCCTCATGTCTTTTGCATTCTGCCAGACAGGTGAAGCCTGCACCAATATTATCGTAACCAAAGGTGCTTCAAAAGACGGAAGTGTAATGGTTACCTACGCTGCCGACTCTCATACCCAATACGGAGAACTCTACCACCACAACGGCGGAGTTTGGCCAAAAGGCACAATGATAAAAGTCTATGAGTGGGATTCCGGCCGTTATCTTATGGATATTCCTCAGGTCAGCCGCACCTATTCCACTATGGGCAACATGAACGAATTCCAGCTCATAATTACAGAAACCACCTTCGGAGGGCTTGAATCTCTGGTAGATACAACCGGAGGCATAGACTATGGCTCCATAATATACCTTACACTCCAGAGGGCAAAAACCGCCCGTGAGGCCATAAAGGTTATAGCCAGTTTTCTGGAAACCTACGGCTATTGCTCGGAGGGCGAAAGTTTTTCCATAGCAGACAAGGACGAAGCCTGGATTATGGAAATCGTGGGCAAGGGAGTAAAACTCTCAAAGAACGGCAAGAACCTCAACAAAGGAGCAAACTGGGTGGCAGTGCGCATCCCTGACGGCTATATCAGCGGCCATGCCAACTGTTCAAGAATCAGCACTTTTCCTCTCAACGATCCGGAAAATTGCCTCTACTCCAAGGGTATTGTGGAATTTGCAAAAGAAAACGGATATTACACCGGACCGGATAACGAATTCAGCTTCTGCGATGCCTTTGCTCCGGCAAGTTTCGGAACCCTCAGGGGCTGCGAAACCAGAGTCTGGAGTTTCTTCAACATTCTCGGAGGCGGAAAAATCGGAGACCAGGATGCTTCGTTCTATGTAGATTACGCCGCCGGCCTCAATCCGGCCAACAAGATGCCCCTCTACATAAAGCCGGCGCATCCGCTTACCGTAAAGGATGTTGCAGATGCAATGAGAGACCATTTTGAAGACACTCCGTTCGACTTCCGCTACGACCTGGGAGCCGGCCCTTTCAACAACCCCTACAGATGGAGGCCCATGTCTTTCATGTCAGACGGCAACAAATACGAGTTTGAACGCTCGGTAGCCACCCAGCAAACCGGATTCTGGCTTCTGGGCCAGGCCAGAGGATGGCTCCCCGATGTAATAGGCGGCATAATCTGGTTTGGTGTGGATGATACTGCAACCAGCTCACTTACACCGGTTTATTCTAGCGGCGTAGAAACTCCGCTCTGCTTCAGGGTGGGCAACGGAAGCATGGTCCGCTATTCAGACAGTTCCGCCTTCTGGCTGTTCAACCGCATAGCCCAGTTTGCATACAGCCGCTACAAGGACATTCAGCCCGAAGTCCGCGCCGTCATAGATGAGCACGAAAACGGAGCTCTCAAGATAATTCCGGAAGTAGATGCCAATGCTCTGCGAATCCTCAACGAGAGCAAAGACGAACAGAAGGTAAAGGGTTATCTTACAGAATGGTCAAACATGTTTGCCGACAGAATGTTCCGCCGTTTCAAGAAACTGGATGAATACCTTCTTGTAAAATACATCGACGGCAACATCAAAAAGCAGAACCCGGACGGCAGCTTCAAGACCATCTACAACGAAGACAACGCCGTCATGCCCGACCAGCCCGGCTACCCGCAGAAGTGGCTGGATGCCATAGGCAAGGAAATGACTCCCATCAATCCGAACGAAAAGACCTATTAAACTGGCCGTTACATAAAGCAAAAGAGGGGGCCGGATTCTGCCGGCACCCTCTTTTTTACAATCGCAGAGAACTATTCTGCTGCCTCTTCTACAACTTCCTGAACTTCCTCTGCAGCTCCTTCGGAATCATCCGTAAGATCTGAGAACAGCCCACCGAGCTTGCCGAGAATTTCCTCGCCCATCTGCTCGTACTGCTTGTCATACTCAGGGCGGATCTTCTCTACGGCTGCATCAAACTTGTCCTTGAGTTCTGCATTCTTTGAATAGAATTCGTCAAAAGCCTTTTCAACCTTGTCCATTTCCTCTCCAATCTCGGTAGCTTTAGTAATCTTGAAGTCTGCAAAAGCGGCCTTCATGTCCTTAGTTGCCTGAAGCTGATAGTCCATCAGAGCCTTGGCGTCTTTCTCAACATCACCGGTAGGCTTTACTGTTGAACCGGAGCAGGAAACCAGAAACAGTCCTGCGGCAAAAATTGCCAGATAAATAAGTTTTTTCATCGCGATAAAAATAAAAAATTGTTAACGGATGCAAGATAATAAAAATAAGGGATGAACAGATGTCCACCCCCTACTTTACGAAAGGAAAAGCCTAGTTCTGAGCGTTCCTGGGTCTGCGTCCGCCTCTTGAACCGCCTCTTCTGCGGTCTGAACGTCCGCCCTCTGAACGAGCTCTGTCGTTGGCATTTACACCTGCGTTAGGAGTAAGATCTGCCTTTCCGTAAACCTCGCCGTTGCAAACCCATACCTTGATACCGAGAACACCTACCTTGGTATTTGCCTCAGCCAATGCATAGTCTATGTTTGCACGGAAGGTATGCAGAGGAGTTCTGCCTTCCTTAATCATCTCGCTGCGAGCCATTTCGGCGCCGCCAAGACGTCCGCTGATCTGAACCTTGATACCCTCGGCTCCGCTTCTGATGGCGGAAGCTATGGCCATCTTTATGGCTCTTCTGTAAGATACGCGGCCTTCTATCTGGCGTGCAAGGCTGTTGGCTATGATGTTGGCGTCAACCTCGGGCCTCTTTACCTCAAAGATGTTGATCTGAACATCCTTGTTGGATATCTTGTTGAGTTCTACCTTCAGTTTGTCAACCTCGGCTCCGCCCTTACCGATGATAAGACCGGGCTTTGCAGTGTGGATAGTAACTGTGATGAGCTTAAGAGTCCTCTCGATGACGATCTTGGAGATGTTTGCCTTTGAAAGTCTGGCATTCAAATACTTTCTGATCTTGTCGTCTTCAAGGATCTTTGCAGCGTAATCATTTCCGCCATACCAGTTGGAATCCCATCCGCGGATGATTCCAAGTCTGTTGCTGATTGGATTGGTTTTCTGTCCCATATTACTTTTCCTCCGCCTTTACTGCCGGTTTTTCAGCGGCTTTGTTTTCCTTCTTGTCCAAGATGATGGTAACGTGGTTTGAACGCTTGCGGATTCTGGAAGCCCTTCCCTGAGGAGCGGTTCTGATTCTCTTGAGCGTACGTCCTTCGCCCACCATGATGGTTTTTACTATAACGTTGCCGTTATCCAGCTCTTTGCGGTCGGCTTCGTTCTTGCTCTCCCAGTTTGCAATGGCACTCTTAAGGAGTTTGTAGAGCTTGTTGGAAGCTTCCTTCTTGGAATACTTGAGAATATCCAGAGCTTTGTTTACCTCTACCCCTCTGATAGTGTCTGCGCTGTAACGCATCTTCCGCGGAGAAGTAGGAACGTCATTCAGCTTTGCTACAGCTGTCTGCTTCTTTATCTCTTTCTGGCGCTCGGCCATTTCTCTTTTTCTTTTTCCCATTTCTGTAATTCTTTAATCGTTAACTCTTAAAGCCTATTTGTTCTCCTTGCGGTTTCCAGAGTGGCCTTTGAATGTACGGGTAGGAGCAAACTCGCCGAGTTTATGACCTACCATATTCTCTGTTACGTAAACGGGAATAAACTTGTTACCGTTGTGGACGGCTACGGTGTGACCTACAAAGTCAGGGGAAATAACGCTTGCCCTGGACCAAGTCTTCACAACGTCTTTCTTGCCGGATTCGTTCATGGCAAGAATCCTCTTTTCCAGAGATGCCTCGATATACGGGCCTTTTTTAATTGAACGACTCATAATCTTAAATTTATTCCGTTACTTCTTTCTTCTTTCAATGATGAACTTCTTTGAAGTCTTCTTGGGGTTACGTGTCTTGTAGCCCTTTGCCGGAAGACCCTTGCGGCTACGTGGATGACCTCCAGAAGCGCGTCCTTCACCACCACCCATCGGGTGATCTACAGGGTTCATTACAACGCCTCTGTTGCGAGGACGGATACCCATCCAACGCTTGCGGCCAGCCTTGCCGTGCGATTCAAGATTATGGTCCGGATTTGAAACGATACCAACGGTTGCGCGGCAGGTTGTCAGCACCATTCTCGTTTCGCCTGATGGCAACTTGAGAACTGCATGACGGCCTTCCCTTGCAACAAGCTGAGCATAGCAACCTGCGCTGCGTGCCATAGCACCGCCCTGACCAGGAATGAGCTCAATGTTGTGAACGTTTGTTCCAAGCGGAATCTCTGCAAGAGGGAGAGTGTTACCAATCTCGGGGGCAACTCCGCTGCCGGATGCAATCACCTGGCCTACCTGAATGCCCTTAGGAGCAATGATGTAACGCTTTTCTCCGTCCTGATATACTACAAGTGCAATTCTTGCACTGCGGTTAGGATCGTATTCTATTGTCTTTACGGTGGCTGTGTACTCGTCTTTGTTCCTGAGGAAGTCAATTACTCTGTACATCTTCTTGTGGCCGCCGCCGATGTAGCGCATGGTCATGCGACCTTCGTTATTACGTCCGCCACTGCTCTTGCGAGGCTCCAGAAGGCTCTTCTCCGGAGTGTGGCAGGTAATATCGTCAAACGCGCTTATTATCTTGTTTCTCTGACCGGGTGTTACCGGTTTGAATTTACGTACTCCCATCTCTAAATGTTGCTATAGAAATCAATCTTGTCTTCTCCGGCAAGGGTTACATAAGCCTTCTTGAACCTGTTGGTGCGGCCCTTAAGCAGACCGGCCTTGGTGTAGCGGCTCTTTGCCTTACCATTATAACTAACTGTATTAACGTCCTTTACCGTAACGTTATACATTTCCTCTACAGCCTTGCGAATCTCAACCTTGTTGGCGCTGTAGCTTACGATGAATCCGTAGCGGTTTCTCTTTTCGCCCTCTGCGGTCATCTTTTCTGTTACTATCGGCTTTATCAAAATTCCCATAACTGTCAGGTTTTAACGTTTGTACTCTGTTTTAAGAGAATTCTGGGCACCATCCACAAACACAACTGAATATGCACGCATGATATCGTACGTGTTGAGATTGTTGGGAGTGGCAACCTTTACATTCTCCAGATTACGAGAAGACAGGCTTATGTTCTCATTTCTTTCAGGAACTACAAAGAGAACCATACGGTCATTGACCTTGATGTTCTTGATGATAGAAACAAACTCCTTGGTCTTGGGAGCGTCCATGGTGAACGGCTCAATAACTGCTATTGCATCTTCCTTTGCCTTGTAAGACAGGGCTGAGAAACGTGCAAGCTGCTTAACCTTCTTGTTGAGTTTGAAATCATAGTTCCTTGGACGAGGACCATGAGCCCTTCCGCCGCCTACATAGATGTTGGACTTGATAGAACCGTGTCGTGCACCGCCGCTGCCCTTCTGGCGGATAATCTTCTTTGTAGAATAGGCAACTTCGCTTCTGTCCTTGGTCTTGCTGGTTCCCTGTCTGTGGGCGGCAAGATACTGCTTGACATCCAGATAAATAGCATGGTCGTTAGGTTTAATGCCAAATACTGCATCGTCCAGAACGGCCTTCTTGCCGGTATCGGTTCCGTCTATTTTCAATACTGCAATTTCCATAAACTATTCCTCCACAATTACATAAGAACCGGCTGCTCCCGGTATGGAACCCTTAACTAACAAAAGATTGCTTTCAGGAATAACCTTGATGACCTTAAGATTCAGAATCTTTACGCGGTCACCGCCCATTCTTCCAGCAAGTCTCTTACCTTTGAAAACTCTTGAAGGCCAAGAGGATGCACCCATAGAACCAGGTGCGCGGAGTCTGTCGTCCTGACCGTGGGTCTGACCACCCACGCCGCCGAATCCGTGGCGCTTTACAACGCCCTGGAAGCCTTTACCTTTAGAAATTCCGGTAACGTCAACCCAAGTGTCCTCGTTTTTGAAAACGTCGGCAACACTGAGAGAATCGCCCAATTTAAGTTCGCCTGCAAAGTCATTCTTGAACTCCACAAGCTTACGTTTGGGTGTGGTATTTGCCTTTTTGAAATGTCCCATAAGAGACGCGCTGGTGTGTTTTTCTTTCATTTCGTCATAGGCAAGCTGTACAGCGGCATAACCATCTTTTTCTTCTGTACGAATCTGCGTAACAACACACGGACCAGCCTCGATTACGGTGCAGGGAATGTTCTTGCCATCAGCACCGAACACGGAAGTCATTCCGATTTTTTTGCCAATCAATCCAGGCATTTTACTATTTGTGTTTTAATTAAACATCAGCTGCATAGCCATCTGCGGAGGCACTGCCTTTGCGGCATTGCGCGCACCTGGATACAGCTCCCTGCATTTTTTGCGGGGGTGCAAAGATATAAACATTTTCTGAACAGACAAGTTTTTTTAAAAGAAAAAAGCCCCTGCCGCAAAATGCCGGCAGGAGCCATGTCTTCATAACATTCCTGAACTCCATATAATTTCTCTGGAAACTCAGGAGAGCCTTTGTCTATTTCAGGTAATAGGTAACGGTTGTAACAACCCTCACTTTCTTGATGTAGTCGGTAGTCTCGTCAAGGTCATCTATTGAGAACTGGCCCTGGCTGGCGGTCTTGATCTTGCCTATGGAACTGCCGCAGTTGTCTGCAAACCTCTGGGCTGCTTCTCTGGCGTTTGCGGTAGCCTCCTTGATCATGTCCGGCTTGATTTCATTCAGACCAGAGAAATCATACGATGCGTAATCGCTGATGATGATGCCCTGTTTGAGCATTTCTGTGGTTGTTGTCTTTACCAGTTTTCTTATTACATCAACCTTGTCGGTTGAAATTGTCATGGACTGGTTTATCTGCCACTTGTAGTCAGGACGGTTGTTGGAATACCTGTACTGGTCTTCCAGATTACTGACAGAAGGTGAAGACTCAAAGATTTCTTCCTCAGCGATGCCGGCTTGCTTGATGAAATCCTTGACGGTCTTGGTGTTGGCGTCAACAGACGAATAGAGAGAAGACAGGTCGTTGCCCTGACGGCCGAAAGACACTCTCCATATAGCCTTGTCGGCCGGAACCTGTCTTTCTGAAAGGCCTCTTACGGAAACTACGTTGTCCATGGATTTGAACTTTACGATACCGCTCCTCAGGCAAAGGCCCAGAGCCAGAAGTCCCACGGCAATTATGGCAGCCGCAAGAACTTTGTTTCCTTTTTTAATGTTATCAGTCATAGCTTAAATGTATAAAGGTGTTTATTATATCTGCAGGTCAAAGTCAGAGCAAATATACGCAAAAAGTGTGCAGAAATTGCTAAATTTGCGGCAAAGTTCGGGAAATACCGCGGGCGGGCCATCTGACAAGCCTGCATAACTTGAGATATTAACTTTATAAATAGCTTATAATATGATTATTGTAGATGTACAAGGCAGAGAAATCCTCGATTCCAGAGGAAATCCCACCATTGAAGTTGAAGTCACCCTGGATTCTGGTTTCAAGGGTGTTGCAGCCGTTCCAAGCGGAGCTTCCACAGGAGAGAACGAGGCTATAGAACTCCGCGATAAAGATCCCAAACGCTATGGCGGAAAGGGAGTTCTCAAAGCTGTCAAGAACGTAAATGACATCATAGCTCCGGCCATCATAGGCATGGATGCTCTCCAGCAGAGAGACATAGACAAGCTTATGATAGAGCTCGACGGAACAAAGAACAAGGCAAAGCTGGGTGCCAACGCCATCCTTGGTGTTTCCCTGGCAGTTGCAAAGGCCGCTGCAGAAGAGTTGGAAATTCCTCTCTACAGATATATCGGCGGAACCAACGCATACGTGCTTCCGGTTCCTATGATGAACATCATCAACGGCGGTGCGCACTCCGATGCTCCAATAGCCTTCCAGGAGTT
This sequence comes from uncultured Bacteroidales bacterium, assembly GCA_937899055.1. Lineage (GTDB taxonomy): Bacteria > Bacteroidota > Bacteroidia > Bacteroidales > UBA932 > Egerieousia. Next base: position 7,645 of record CALBPX010000061.1, on the reverse strand, counting down.
TATGATCAGGCCCATCGGAGCCAAGAACATGGCAGAGGGAGTCAGGATGGGTGCCGAGGTCTTCCACGCCCTCAAGAAAGTGCTCAAAGAAAGAGGTCTTTCCACCGCAGTTGGCGACGAGGGAGGTTTCGCTCCTGCCCTCAAGGGCATAGACGACGCTCTGGACTGCATCGTAGAGGCCATCCAAGCCGCCGGTTACAAGCCCGGAAAGGATGTTACCATTGCACTGGACTGCGCAGCCAGCGAATTCTCAGTAAAGAAAGGCACCAAGTATTCTTACGACTATTCACAGCTGAACAACGGCACCAAGAAAGAGCCTAAGGGCAAGTGCCTTACAGCAGACGAGCAGGTTGCATACCTTGAAAAACTCTGCAAAAAATACCCTATCGATTCCATCGAAGACGGAATGGACCAGAACGACTGGGACGGCTGGGTAAAACTTACCAAGGCCATCGGCAGCAAAGTTCAGCTCGTAGGAGACGATCTTTTTGTAACCAATGTCAACTATCTGGAGAAGGGTATCAAGAAGGGTGCTGCAAACTCCATCCTGATTAAAGTCAACCAGATAGGTTCGCTGACAGAAACTCTGGACGCCATTGAGATGGCTCACCGCAACGGCTACACTACAGTTACCTCACACCGCAGCGGCGAAACCGAAGATACCACCATTGCAGACATTGCAGTTGCTACCAACAGCGGTCAGATCAAGACCGGTTCGCTCAGCCGCACAGACCGTATCGCCAAGTACAACCGTCTGATGAAGATTGAACTTGAGCTTGGTTCCACCAGCCGTTACGGATACAAGAAAATCAAATAAGTGGACAAGAAAGAATTGATGCGAAGAGCAATCCAGCTTTCAGATGAAAGCGTGGAGAGGGGCGGCGGACCTTTCGGGGCCGTGATTGCCCGTAATGGAGAAATCGTGGCGGAAGGGTCGAACAGCGTTACGCTCACCTGCGACCCTACCGCTCACGCTGAAGTTACGGCAATCCGCAATGCCACAAAGAAGCTTGGAAGCTTTGACCTTTCTGGCTGTGAGATCTTCACATCCTGCGAACCCTGCCCCATGTGCCTTGGCGCAATCTACTGGGCACATCTTGACAAGATATACTACGCCAACAACCGCAAAGACGCTGCAAAGATCGGATTCGACGATGATTTTATCTATCAGGAGATAGAACTCAAACCCGAAGACCGGCAGAAGAAATCGGAGAAGCTTCTCAGAAAAGAAGCCCTGGAAGTCTTCAAGAAATGGCAGGACAAAGAAGATAAAACGGAGTACTGAAAAGCACTCCGTTTTACTTAAAGTAATATCCGATTCCCAATGCAAATTGGACACTTCTGTATCTTCGTTTAATATACCACCCTTTATGATAGTTTATCCCAGGTAGTGGTGCCGTCTTTGTTGTCTTTGAGCTGAATGCCCAGAGCTTTGAGAGTATCGCGGATATGATCGCTCTTTGCCCAGTCTTTGGTGTCCCTTGCAGTTTTCCTGTCTTCAATGATGTAGTTCATAAGGCCGTCAATAACCTTTGAAGTGTTGGACTGGCCGTCGGCAGACTGAGCTGAATCTTCATCTACCAGACCGAGAATATCCGTGACAACCTCCTTGAACAGGGCGGTTACTGCTTCTTTTTCAGGCTTTGCAACCGCAATTCTCCCTTCCTTGATATTGTTTACAGCCTTGACGAGTTCATATATGCCGGAAATTGCTACCGGAGTGTTCATGTCATCGCAGAGAGCGGAAAATATGTCCTCACGCAGTTTATTTATCTGCTCAGCGATACCTTCTGTTGACTTTTCAGACTCTTTGAGCCCCTCTGAATCCCTGACTGCCTGCATCAGACGTTTAAGCCCTTTCTCCGCAGCCTGGAGCGCAGAATTTGAGAAGTCCAAAGTTCCGCGGTAATGGGCCTGAAGTATGAAAAAGCGCACCGTCATAGGAGTGTAGGCCTGCTCCAGAAGAGGGTTGGACCCGCTGAAAAGTTCATCCAGTGTTATAAAATTGCCAAGAGACTTGCCCATCTTACGCCCCTCAATGGTAATCAGGTTGTTATGCATCCAGTAACGGACTCCGCCAGTACCCCTTTCGGCAAAATTCTGAGCCATTTCGCACTCGTGGTGGGGAAACATCAGATCCATTCCGCCGCCGTGAATGTCAAACTCCTTCCCAAGGTATTTTTCTCCCATGGCAGAGCACTCCATGTGCCATCCTGGAAATCCTTCGCCCCAAGGAGAAGGCCAGCGCATAATATGTTCGGGGCTTGCCTTCTTCCAAAGAGCAAAATCTGCCGAAGAATGCTTGTCATTCTGCCCGTCAAGTTCGCGGGTATTGTGAATCATCTCGTCCAGATTACGACCGCTCAAGGCCCCGTAGTTGAACTTCTGGGCATATTTGGTCACATCAAAGTAAACAGAACCGTTGCTCACATAGGCATAGCCGTTGTCAAGTATCTTCTTTATGAACTCTATCTGCTCAATTATATGGCCGGAAGCGTTTGGTTCTATGCTTGGCGGAAGCACATTGAGTTTTGCCATAGCCTGACGGAAATGCACCGTATAGGTCTGTGCAACCTCCATAGGTTCAAGCTGTTCCAAACGAGCCTTCTTGGCTATTTTGTCTTCTCCCTCATCGGCGTCATGCTCCAGATGCCCTACATCCGTAATGTTACGTACATAACGCACCTTGTAGCCAATCTGCCTTAGCAGACGAACCAGAACGTCAAAGGTTACGCCTGGCCTGGCATGGCCAAGATGAGGATCGCCGTACACGGTGGGGCCGCACACGTACAGACCTACTCTGCCGGGGGTTATGGTCTTAAGAAGTTCCTTTCTTCGGGTGAGTGTATTGTAGAGATAAAACTCCCTTTTGATTTCTGCGCTCATAAAATAACCGGCGGCCTTTGTTCCGCCGGTTGCAAAGTTAAGAGATTGTTTGAGAAAATTGCGATTTTCTCAGTCGAGTTCCGGCAAAGACATTTTCAACGCCACTATTTCACAGGAGAACTTTTCTTCTCCGGTTTTGGCTATGTACTTGTAATAGCGGAGCCTTCCCACCACTTCCAGAAAGGCCCCCTTACGAACCTTGGAAAAATCCATCATCCCCTTGGAAGACCAGGCGGCAATGTTATGCCACGTTGTTTCTTCTTTGAACTGACCGTCTCTGCCCTTGAAAGACTCGTGTGTTGCAAGGGTAAAACGCACCACCGATACGCCTCCCTCCAAATTGGTCACCTTGGGATCCGCTCCTACGTTGCCCCTCAGTTCCACTCTGTTCAATGTTCTCTCCATAAATCATTTAAATTAACCGTGGGCAAAGAAAACATCATAAAAAAACCTAAGCCAAATCATATCCGGATATAATCGGTTATAATCGTTTAAGTTTTTGTTAATCAATTAACGGTTTCTGAAACGGATAATCCCGTAAAACCGGGCAAAAATTGCGTTTCCGGATCTTTAAACAATTACGGAAAAGTAAGAAAATATCCCTCTGTTTTCGGCCTCTCTTTCCACACACAGACTATTTGATTACATTTACCGGAAAATATTGTCAGGCAATTTTTGAAACATCTGATTGTTAGAAAGATGGAAGGGAACAAGGTGGCGGTCAGAAGGTGTCCGTCCTGCGGAAAGGAAGTAATAGGACGTACAGACAAAAAGTTCTGCAGCGACGAATGTAGGATATTCTACAACAACTCCGCAAGAAAAAGAAAACGCATAAGAAACCAAAGAAAAATCAGGGCCATAATTGCAAATACCCGGGAACTGGAACGGGCCGATGCCAGGTTTTTGTTAAAAATGCTCGAAAGAATCAGCAAAGTATTCAAATTATTGAGTACCTTCGCTAAAACAAGACATTGACAGATATGACTTCCTGCAAAACCCCAATCAGAATTTTTGCAACGGCTCTGACCATTGCTTCCATTGCTTTTTCAACAACTTCATGCGTAGAAAATTCCGCAAAATACCGGGAGCTTCAGGCTCAGCTTGATTCGCTTCAGGGAAACTATGGTCAGCAAAAGAACCAGCTGGATGAAATCTTTTCCATAATCAACGAAGTTGAAGAGGGCTTGAACGACATCCGTACAACAGAAAAAATTCTCACTGTGGAAAACAGCAAGGAGAATTCCAACATATCTGAAAACCAGAGAACAAGGATGCTCTCCGATGTCAATGCGGTCAAGGAGGCCATAGCCCGCTATAAAGAAAGGATAGAGGAACTCAAGAAGGAAAACAGCATCAAGAGCGTGGAATTCAGGAAAAGGCTCAACGCCCTGACCAAGGAACTGGAGGAAAAGGCCGAAATTATCAACGACCTTCAGCGCCAGCTTAAGGCCAAAGATGTCATAATCAGCCGTAAAGAACAGACTATCGACAGCCTCGGCCGCCATGTCTCAGACCTGAAGGAAGACATCTCCGCCCTTACCGGAGAAAAGGAAGATATGCAGCAGACCATAGCCACTCAGGACAAAGCCATCTACTCCGCCTATTACATCATAGGCAGCAAGAGCGAACTGATTGATGCCGGCGTTCTTTCAAGGGGAGGCCTGTTCAAATCTGCAAAAATCTCATACGAAGCAGAAAAGACATCCTTCATCAAAATAGACTACCGCGAAATATCCACCATCAACACCAACTCTTCAAGGGCCAAGGTCCTGTCAAACCATCGCAGAGGCACATATTCCATAGAAGAGGTTGACGGGCAGGACATCCTCACAATTTCAGACCCCGAAGGCTTCTGGGAGCAAACCAAGTATCTGGTCATCCAAACCCAATGACCCATCAATACCAGAGATTCGATGAAAGGAAACATAATTCCCGTTCCTCAAATCTGAGGTACGCAGGAAGGGCTGCCGTGAATATGAGATATAACGGCTCGGAGAACGGCTATTTTCTGCTCGTCCTCTTCCAGCAGAAATTTATCAGGCATCTGCATTGACGGTGATTACATCGCTGAGGCTGGTGGTGTAGTTTCTTGACAGATGCTCACGCCTCATTTCCCACTGTTCTTTCCGCTCAGCGATGCCGGAGGCGGCCCTGCGGTTGAAGACTGCACTTTCTCCCTGAACGGCAAGGTGAAGGGTGCTGCGGCCGTAGCGGCGGTTGACTTCATCCATCAGCAGATCCACTTTCCTGTTGCGCTCGTAGTCGGGCTGATAATAAAGGTTCTGCTGTATGTGGCCGTTTGGAACTATTCCGCTTACGGTAACTCCGGCCTTCTTGTAGGCTATTCCAGGGCGATATATCTTGTCCAAAGCACTAAGGCAGCCCTCCACGATTCCCATGGAACTGTCTTCCGCCTCAGGAAATTCCACCATGGCCCTTGGATAATACTGGGGCATGTCTTCCCTAAAAAAACTTGTCATGAGAAACACCGTTGCATAGATGGCCGAGCTGTGCTGGGCCCTGAGCTTTTGGGCGCATGAAGAGGCAAAGTTAGACACTGCCGTACGCAGCTGACCAAGGTCCGTAACAAGTTCCCCAAAGCTGCGGCTGGTGGTTATGGTCTGCTTCATTTCCCTGTGATCCAGATGTATGACATCATAGCCCAAGAGCTCCTGATAAGTTCTCATGCCGCACACACCCATACGCTGCTTTATCCAGCAGGAGCCTTTTGCCACAAAGTCCGCAGCAGTTTTCATACCCATCGCAGAGAACTTTCTCAAAGACCTGTAGCCAACGCCCCACACATCTTCAAGCGGCAGCAGGGAAAGAGCCTTCTTCCTCCGCTCTTCGGTATCAATCATACAGAATCCTTTGTAGCCGGCATATTTTTTGGCAAACCTCGTGGCCGCCTTTGCAAGCGTCTTTGAATGAGAAACTCCCACAGATACAGGAATGCCTGTCCCTTTGCTCACGCATCTGACAATTTCCTTTCCCAGAGTCCCAACCTCCCCGGCCTTCATATTCCCAAAATCCACAAACGCCTCATCTATGGAATATACATCCACGGCTTTGCCTGAACATCCGGCAGGATTCCCCACAACGCTCTTCAGAATCTCCATAGCCCTGCGGCTCATATCTCCGTAAAGCGTATAGTTGGAAGAGCACATGGCCACGTCAACCCCTTTTCTGATAAACTCTTCCTCTATTTTGAATGCTGGCATTCCCATCTTTATCCCGATGACCTTGGCTTCCTGACTTCTTGACACCGCACATCCGTCGTTGTTGGAAAGCACCACAACCGGCCTTCCCTCCAAAGACGGATCGAACACCCTCTCGCACGAGACGAAGAAGTTGTTGCAGTCCATAACTCCCACAAACCGCCGGTTTCCTTCACTATCCATTTCTCAGCGATTTATTTTCTTTATTGAATATGTAACCACTCCCCATACCATGAAATTCTGGTCCGAAGTAACTCTTATCTTCCTGTACTTGGGATTCTCCGGCACTAGCCACAGCACATCTTCCGCCCCTCCGCCTGCCTTCTTCTCCACACGAATCCTCTTGAGCGTAAACTCTCCGTCTATAAAACATACGGCAATATCTCCATCCGAAGCAGGGATGCTCTTGTCTATGACTATCAGGTCTCCGTCTTCTATTCCCGCCCCTGTCATGGAATCTCCGCTCACCCTCCCGAAGAATGTTGTTTCCGGATTCTTCACCAGCTCCTTGTTCAGATCTATTCCGCCCTCAAGATAATCTTGTGCCGGTGAAGGGAAACCTGCCTTGATTCCACCTTCCGCCAAAGGCAACACCAGTGACTTTTTTTTCATTAAAATTAAACTCAGATGCCTGTATTAATTTGCGGCAGTAGTATAGTTGAAAATAAAACTAAAAAATGCTCGGTTTTATTGGCTAAAACAGTATCTCAACTCTAATAACAATATAATCCTAGATGCTTCATTTGAATTTCGTTTAAGAATTTCTTTAACATCATTAAAATAGTCGCTACAAAGCATTTCCCAGTCATTCTCCGTTTCTAGCAAGGAGCAATAGCTGTTATTGTTTTTTATGAACAAACTTGATGAATTCGGAATACTAGATATAATAAATAATGAATCTATAGCTGAATCATAACAAGTAACGGCTTTATATATTGTGAAACGGCGGTTGCCAGATATAGGACTTGTCGGGTCTGAACTCTTTATAAAGATATTATTTACATACGTTTGTTCCAGTTTTCCTATCAATGTATCTATCTTACAATAGTTATAGTCAAAGCAATATGTTCCGTCTTTACGATATGCCGCTGTATTAAAATGCCACCAATAATCTGTGCGCTCTATAGGATATAATTCAGGATGTTCCAACCAGTAAATAGGATGTCCTATTACGCAACATCCAGTTTTTTGAGAAGGAAAATAAATAAAAACAGAATCTTCAAAGGCAGTCATTGAAAATGATTCTTTTTTCAAAAAATGAAAAAGTTCATCATTTATCAAGAAACTTGCAGAATCTTCTTTCCTCCAATTTTCCAAAAAATCAATAATATCTTGTTTGCTGCGAGGCAAACTATAATAACATCTTCCGTAATATTCAATAACTCAAGTTTCGCAAGTGAAAAATAATTGAAATAAAAAGGCTAAAGGTTTTGATAATTCATTGATTATCACTATCTTGTGTTTACAATACTAATAGATAGTTGCCCTTTAGCCATGAACAAAAATAGACAAATAATCTCTGAACTCAAAGACTTTTTCAA